>CACXIR010000001.1 GCA_902767785.1 Fibrobacter succinogenes
GTATCCTCCACCAGGTGAGAGGATTGCCCAGTGCAAATTCCTGGTCGTCGTTTTCAAAAGAAAAATAAATGACAAAAGCCTTAGCGCGGATATTGCGAAGGGAAACGAATCCCCAATAGCGGCTATCGGCGGAATTATCCCGGTTGTCACCCATCATAAAGAATTGGGGCGTCTTGACCGTATAGCTTTCAATAGGCTTGCCGTCAACAAGCAGCCGGCGGCGAATTTCAAGGCGTGGATTCTCGGCAGCCGGCACAACAGAGCTATCTGCTACCTGTGCAGAAGAATCTGCAGCGGCAATGCTGTCCGTTACAGCCTCATCGCCACGATTCAACCGCTCCACATTCCCTTCTAGGTCCCGCAATATGGAAGCATCTAATCCAATATAGCTGACCTGCCGCATCATGCCGCCCTTTTGGTGCGGATTCAGCATAGGCAGGAACCCGATTCTGGAAAGTTCTTTGAAATAGGCAAAGCTCATGGTTCCCGTGATGGTATCGCCCTGGACCAAATTCTTCTGCAACACCGTGCGGTTGTACCGCAGCATGTCATTTATCAGAAGGCTCCTGTCGTTTTCCACCGGAATATAGAAGTTTTCAAATTCGTAGTTGTTTTCTTCTACACCGTCCTTCCATAGAGAAATATCAAGTTCTACATGACTATCTGGATTTTCTTGCAAAACAATGGAACGCACCCACCAAAGTTTTTCAAGGGGCAAGGAATCAACGTAAAAAACATCACCCACAGACGGAATCACAAAAGTTTCCCGTTCGTCCTTTGGAGACTTGGTGCGGAACGTAGAAGTCCACTTTCCGTGGCCAGGAAGCGTATCTTGCCGCACGCCGTTAAAATAAAGCTTTCCCTCGTGTACCGCCAGGGTATCCCCACTCACGCCCACGCACCGCTTAATGTAATCCTTGGGGCCATCTGCATAGTGAATCAAATGAGGCTGGCCTTCTTCGGGTTCGTGATCCCAATAGAAATTGCCAAACATCAAGGCGTTGAACAAGTGGGTATAGCGACCCGGATTGTTGTCAGGGTATTCGGGTTCACCGGGATAGCGGAAAATCGCCACATCTCCCCTCTCTGGCAAGGTATAACCAGGGAACTTCTGATTGCTAAAAGGAATGGGGGAACCATAGGTAAACTTAAGTCCCAGTAAAAAGTCCCCCGTCAAAAGGGAATCCTCCATAGACCCGCTAGGAATCTGGAACGCCTGAATAACGTACTGGATAACAATAAGGGCCAAAACCACAGGAACAATAATCTCACGAGCCATGGACTTCATGAACTTTTTCGTAGAAAATTTTTTAGGCTGTTCTTCCATACAACACTCAGCTAAAGGCTACGCACCTTTTTTACAAAATTGCGGCTTACCAACAGACAGGTACGATTCTTGTCCCGCAAAACAACGTTCAAGCGACTCATGTCCGACTTGCGGATTTCGGAAATATAGTCAATGGCCACCAAATGGGCCCTATGGATTCGCACAAAACGGGAGGGATCCAATTTCTTTTCCAAATCAACCAAAGGCGTGTCAATTACATATTGCCCAGAAAGGGCATAAACCGTAGTGTACTTTTCTTCGCTGTGGAAACGGATAATCTCATCTACACTTATCAACAAAATACGATCGCCAATCTTCACCTGGACACGTTGCAAATAATTATTCGCCGAATTGACCAACTGCCTAAAGGAATCCCAAGAGAAATTCTCTGGCAACTGGTTCTCGGATTCTGCCGTGGCAAGGAGCTTGCGCAACTTTTCTATGGTCTTTTCCAATCGGGCAGGCTCCACGGGCTTCAGCAAATAATCTACGGTGTTTTCTTCGTAGGCCCGCAGGGCGAAATTATCGTAAGCCGTGGTGAATACGATAAGGGGCACATCTTCTTCCAAGTTCCTTAACGCTTCAAAGGCGTCCATATCCGCCATCTGGATATCCAAAAAAACCACATCGGGCAAAAGCTCCTCTATCTTGCTTATGGCTTGGCCGCCAGAAGACGCCTCCCCCACTATTTCAAGTTCAGAAGCATATGGCTCCAAAAGGGAGCGCATGCGCAGACGCGCCAAGGGTTCATCGTCTACCACCAAAGCCCGACAATGCATCTACTTTGTTTCCTTTTTCGGAGTCGTATAAATTCTAATGAGTTCCGACTTAAACCCATCCTGATCCGTGTAAACCGTCCCTGCCCCCGTTAAAAGGGAGAAGGAACCATAAGACCCCTTCTGGAACACCCAACGAATCTGGCCATTAGAAAGGACCATGGTCAGCTTATCCCCCGACAGGGAGAAATTTCCCTGCAGAGTGTCCGTCTGTATGGAATCTGGCGTTGCACCCTGCACAATGCTCTGTACCACTACGGCAGAGCTGTCTTCCTTCAATTCCACCTTCACCATGTTCGCCCTACATCTATCACAAGGCAGCCGGCCAGAATACAAACCGACAACACCTTCTGGGGTTTCAATCTTTTTCAAGGGCGGCAAAGAGGCAGGTTCTTCCTTAGAGCACCCTACAAACAAGAGTGCAAGCAAAAGGGATGTCCAAACTAAATTTCTCATAAAGTACAATCTATAAATTTTCAGGCCATAAAAGTGCACCACGGCCTACCCTAAAGCCCAAAGTATGGTGCTTGTACAGGGGTTCTTTCTTGTCTCGCGCGGTGGGTGCAATATCCTTTGCCACACTACTCCATCCACCGCCACGGATTACACGCGATGAACCCGATGCCGCACCAGTGGGATTATCTACACTTTTGTTCTCGTAAGTCCCATACCAATCATTCACCCATTCTGCCACATTTCCCGCCATATCGTATAGACCATAGTCATTGGAAATAAAGCTAGCGACAGCGACTGGTCCCTTAGTTTGTGCATAATAGGCATATTTTTTTGCCTCATCCGTATTCCAATAATAAGTGGTAGTGGTGCCCGCGCGGGCGGCTACTTCCCATTCGTTTTCAGTCAGCATACGGATAGCATCGGCCGCGCTATAATCGATAAACAAACTGTCCAAATAGTAGTCCGAACCTACAGACGTGTAAACATATGCCGTATCGGCACCCAAAAGCTTTGAATAGGCATTGCAGAAAAGAGCCGCCTGGAACCAGTTGACATTTTCCACCGGCAATGAATCGCCCTCGTTCCCTTGCTGAGGAAGTTCCCCCATAACAAGCTTGTAGGCTTTACGAGTTACCTCCGTAGAAGCCACCTCAAAAGCAGAAATACCATATTTCGCCGTTCCTCTGGTGATAACAGAAGCGGGAACTTTCACCCACGTAAAAAGGGAATCCAACTTTTTATCGGCGGAACCGGAAGAGGAGCTTGTAGATGTCCCACTGGAAGAATTGGCTTCACCTCCATTCTCGTCGGGAATCGTTGGTTCAAAGGTCTGCTCGCCACCGGAAGCGGAACAGGCACACAAAGAAAATGCTGCCACCCACAACATGGCAATGAAAACACTAAAGGACTTGGCGAGTTTCATAGTGTACATCTCCTATCGAATAACGCCTATGCGATACAGTTTTTGCTTGGTCTTGCCGCTTACAAATTTCACTTTGAGGCGAGCGGTATAGACATCGCTACCCAGTTTTTTCAGGTCCAGGTTTTCGAACTGGTTGCGGCCTTGGGCCGGAGCATTCATTTTCGCCTGGAACACGCAGTAACCTGTAATGTCATAAATTTCAAGCGTGGCATTCTTTGCCGGGGCGCCAATTTCAAAGCGGGCCTTGGCGTCGCCGCCCCGTACCGGATTGGGGTACATGAAGAATTCCGTAATCTCGTCCTTGGCTATTTTCTTTTCGGGTTCCCGCAACTTGGAAGCGTCAAAGAATCCCATACGTTCATTACCGCCCGCAGGCAGTGTCCATGCCGCAGGGGAAGTTTCCGCATTGGCAGAAGCCTTACGCAGGCGGAAAGCCGCCAAGTTGTTGCGGTGCAGCGCATAGAGTTCAGGACCTGCAGACTTCTTGTCCGAAACCGCATTGGCCACAAATATGCCCATGGGTTGCAACGTTCCTGTAGAATCCAAGTATTCAAAACTGCCTGCCGCCAGGGGGAATCCCTCGGTCACCTGCTTTCCCTTGCCGGTAAAGGCATACACAAGTCCATCACTGCTAGGCACCAGAATCTCGGGAATGTCGTCACCCGTCACGTCCACAAGCAGGGGGTCGCTGAAGAACCCATAAATTGGAGACCCGCGGGAAATCTTCACCGGGAACCCTGCAATGGGCAGGCCTGAACGGTCCAGGGCATACACCAGATTGTCTCCCAGGAACACTACTTCGGGGTAGCCGTCATTGTTGACATCGCCAATGGCAATGCCGGAGGTTTCGTCCTTCAGGCCGCTTGTGCCTGCGGCACCGCGCTTGTAGGGCTTAGTCCAGAGGGTTTTGAGGCCACTCTTGCTACCATTACCGTTCTTGCCGCCAAGGCTCACCGCAGTAACAGTTCCGCGGCTGCCCACTGCAACCACCTCCACAGAGCCATCCCGGTCCATGTCGGTACAGGCAATGCGGAAGGATTCGCCTTTCTTGGCTTCCAGGTTTTTAGGGCCGCCAACACCTACAAAAAGGTTCCCGTCACTTAGGGCATAGGCATTGGTCTCACCGCAAATAGCCATATCGGTAAAGAACACCGGCTGCGAATGGGAATCCGATATGGATATTCCATGATTGGATGTGCCCGTGGCCTTCTTGAATGTGGTTGCATCCACAACGGTTACGCCTTTGCGGTCCGCAATCCAAATTTTTCCATCATGAATCATGGGTCCCGCCGTAGCGGAATCCACCGCCAATTCATCTTGCATGGGAATGCCGCCCACAAAGCGGGTCTTCACCAGCATATTCCTGTGCAGGCTATAAACATCCTTGCCATCGCTGGCCAGGCCCACCAACACTCCATTGCTCGGGCCCACACGGTACAAAGGCACCTCTCGCTTCGCACTATCGCGTGTTAAGGATTTTTGCGTTATTACCGTGTCTGCCACAAACAGCGTGTCGCCCAAGGCATTGAATACCTGGAGGGTTCCGTTTGCGGCACCTACCACTAAAAGTTTTTCGCCTTCGTGTTCGGGGTCGTCTACAAACACCGCCCCACGCACCGCAGAGGCAAGCCCCACATTGCGAGGGAACTTGCTCCCTTCGATGCTGCCGTCATCGATGCTGATGGTAACGCTGATTATAGGCGCCGTAAAATTCACGACACTATCGCCCATGAAGGCGTTGGAAGTCTTTTCCTTGCGGAATTCCTTTGGCACGTTCACCGTAATCTTGATTCCGGTATAACCACCCTGAGTAGTCATGGTGTTGGCATAGCCTGTGGGCCAAATGGTCTTGACCGTATCAAACCTCTCCTTGGAATCCTTTGCCGGGATGCGCACATGGGGCAACAAGTCCGTGCCGCTACCGTAGTCGTAGGTGTCTTCGCCCAAAGCATTCTTGAAGGACTTGCCAATAGAAAGGATACCATCGGACTCCACCAGGCCAATGCCAAACTGGTGGTCCCGCAGGGTGTCGCCGCCCCAAAAGTTGGCGACGCCGTATTGAAGGGTTTCCCGCAGGTACCACTCGTTCACCTTCCAAACCGCAATGCCGCTGGCAGGCAGGCCAGCGTCAAAAGAACTGGGGGCCAGAATAAATCCGCTCAACTGTTTCCCATTGGGTTTGCACTTGCCCTTCACACATACTTCATCTTCGAATAAAAGGTGAATGCTATCCGCAGGAACCGTCTTGGTTTGTGTTTCCTGCCCGGGATCCGCCTTGGAAACGTAATCCACTGATACGGTGCCCTCCTTGTTCCAGGAACGCTGACGGTTTTCAATAAGCAGGTATTCGCTGGCGTTAAGGGGAACCTTCACGATTTCGGTACCCAGGCCGCTGCCGGCCGCCGCCACTTCTACCGTCACGGGGTGACCCGCCGTAGGGCGAACTTCCTTCACTTTGCTCCAGCCCATGTACAGCCTGTCCCAGGCGGCCGGCAACGATGGCAAGAAACCGTTGCCCGCATTGTAGCCCGCAAAATCCATCATGTCAAAATAGCCCAGGCGAGAAATTCCCTTCACCACGTCATAGGTATTAGGCAGTCCCAACTCACGTCCAACCTGGTTCACCATAATGCCGTTAATGCCCCAGTTGAGTCCGTCTTGAGAAGCGGTTTCGCTCACCACCATAATGGAACGGAGGGTATCCGTAGCAGAGGAATCCACGCCCTTCAAAGCAAGCGCCGTCACCACGGTATCGCCGCTTTCTCCTACGCCCATCACCGGCACAACATTCTCATTCTTGGCGGAATCCGGCATAAGGTACATCCAGGCATCCTTATCCACAAAGATGTCCAGAAAATCGCCTGGCGTATCCGCATTGCGAGTCCCCATGCTGCCACCATCCACCAAGCGACTGGCACCAGCGTGGGCAATCATATACACACGTTTGGTATTGGGGTTCTTGGAAAGAGGAATTTTAAACGGCGACTCGCTAGAGGAATGTACCTTGGCCACCGCATCGTAAATAAAATTCAGATAAAGGCGACTTCTGTCCTCATCATATTCGGCAGTCTTTTCGCCCTTGCTCTTGCTAGTCCTATTGTAGCCCATAATGGGCTTGTCCAGCGTGTAAAGAAGAGTTTTTTCAGGGAACACCCGGGCTTTCACCGCCAGTTTTCCACCACTGGCCGCCTTGTAATAGGCATTCACATAATCAAAATGCCGCAACCAATAGTTAGGATTGGCACGTGTTCCCGAAGGGTCCAGCTTATAGGTGGTCTTGGTATCGGTATTGAAGGTACCCGTTCCCGTCGTCAGGGAATTGTCAGGCTTTTCTACCTTGAAATCCACCAGGAGTACAAAAACCTCTAAAGTGTCCTGGGCAAAAACGCCAAGACTCGACAACAAGAACAAACAGGCAAAAATCCACTTCTTCATACTGTTTCAATCTACAAAATCACTGGTCCACAGGCTTAAAGCTCTTGGGAATATTCAGGCGCCAGGTGCCCAGGCTAAAGGACTTCCCGCGGGTTACCTTTTTTACGCGAATATCCAAGAACATCTTTCCGTCCCGCTCAAAGCGGATGCTCTTGGGAACATCGTAGCCATCAAACGTGCCAAATTCCGAAAAAGAGATCTTTTCGGGCTTGCCATCGCGGCCTTGCCGCAAAATCCAGTTCACATGGCCCTCGGATTCGTTATAGGTAAACAGACGTCCCGTAGACTCCTTTGCACGGGTCACAGGCACTCCGGCAGAATCGCCAGACCACTCCTTGGTGATTTTTTCCGGCAATAGAATGCCTTCAAAAAGAGCTGCAATTTGATGGATATGCACCAGCGGGAGCGAAGCATCGTTCAAAAGCCCCACCATGTAGCCGTTCCCCTTCACGTAAAGTTTTTCCGTGGGAAACACCATCTGCCATCCCGATTCCTGCCACAGCATGGACGCCACCCCTATTCCAAGGGGACCTGTGAGTTCCAGGCGGTAGCGCTTGCCAGGGACAGAAAACAGCACGGCGTCAAATTCTTGGACCTTACCTTCTTCCGCCATGATTTTCAGTTGAAACTTGGCACGCAAACTATCTCGCGGAACTTCGGCAGCGGGTACAGTGCCAGCTTGCGTCGCGCCAGCGTCACCGCCACGACTTCCGGCACAGCCCGCTAAAAAAAAGACTACGGAAAGCACCAAGAAGAAAAGACTACGCATTGGAAAAAACCTACTTCTTGTGGGCCTTCAAGAATTCATGGGCGGCCTTGTGGTCAGGTTTCAGCTTGAGTACCTGCTTGTAAGACTTTATGGCCTCGGGAACCTTGCCCACGGCCGCCTGAATGGCCGCCATGTGTTCCCAGTAAACATAGTCTTCCTGAAAGTTCTCGCTTTTGATTTGGAGCATTACGGCATATGCCTCTTCAAACTTTCCTTGACGGTAAAGTCCCCACGCCTTGGAATCCAAGAAGGCTTCCGAGGGAAGCTTTCCCACTTCCAACGAAAGCGCTTTCGCAACCAAAGCTATTCCCTTTTCCAATTCTTCAGGGGAGCGATTCAGGTCTATCAGCGAGTAGCCGTAGTAGTTCATGACCTCGGGGCGGTCAAGCTCACCCCTGTCTGGTGCCGCCAGCAGGTATTCAAAGAGTTTGAAAGAGGCGTCGTATTCGCCCATACGCTCCAAGTTCATGGCCATGGAAAAGCGGATAAGCAGGCTGGTAGAATCCGCCATCAACATGCTTTCCCACAGCAGGTTGGCCTTGGCCCTAGCCTCTTTCGCCTTAAACAGCCTCAAGGAATCCGACTTGGCCTCTTCCTCAATGCTACGGGCTTCCGCCACCAAAACTTTGGCGTAGGTGTGTTGCAAATGCCTAAATGTCCGTTCCGCCTTCTGGTTCACCTGCGCAAGAGAAGCCGAATCTGCGATGCCCGCCATAGGCGTCCAGCTGTTCCACACCCCAAGCAAAGAATCCAGCAGGGCGTACGCTTCCTTATACCGGCCCGCAAAGCCGTATGTCATGGCAAGGAAGTCCTTGTCTGCCCCATCCAGAATGGAATCCGCCATCACTGCATAGGCTACCGCATCATCCTTCTTCTTTTCGGTCAGTGCAATTCCCGCTAAGGCCCGGCAAGACTGTGCCGCATAAGACTTGTTTCCGCTCAAGCCTTCCAACGCCTTCTGGTAGTGGACCTTGGCACTGTCCGATTCATTCTGGGCATATTCATAGTTGGCCAGATAATACAGCATCACCGGAGAGACCAACCCATCGGTATAAATTTTCTTTCTCAAAAAGGCAAGCGCTTCGGCACGGTTTTTTTCCGCAATGGTCAGGAGTACCAAGTTGACGATGTTTTCTTCGTATTCACCTACTGTCGTAAGCGTGTCCGCCACGGCACGGGCTTCCACAAAACGCTTTTGGATTACAAGCCCCTGCACCATCTGGAACAAATGTTTTTTATCTCCGGTAGCCTCATAGGCCTTCGAGAAAAGCTCCACCACTGCAGAATCCCTGTGCATGTCCAACAGCAAGTTCAGCTGCCGCTGGAACAGCGAAGAGATGTAGTTCACCTGGGGCAACAGCAAATCATAGACCCGAACCAATTCCTTGGTATCATGAACCGCCTCCAAAAACAAACTATAATCGTACAGCAAGGTCATGTCTTGATAGCGGGAAGAATCCAAAGCCAAGTTGAAGTACTTGCGGGCAGAATCCGCAACGCCATCCTTCACATACAATTTTGCAAGCAACTCATACTGGGAAGCGTTCACCTTTCCAGGAAGCTTGTTGGCACGCTGTGCCAGCACCAAGGCCACGGAATCTTCACCGTGATTCGCCATGCGTTCTGCTATGGCAAAGGAAAGGTAGCGGCTTTCAGGGTCAGCCTCAAAGGCCCGCTGCCAAAAGACCTCTGCCAGGGACTTTTCGCCACGGAGTTCCATTTCCATGGCACGGATAAAGGATTCGTGCGCCACGTCCAAATTCTGTACAGGCTTTTCCTTGCCTTTGCCCGAAGCATCCAAAGCCGCAGCAATAGCCGCAGAATCGGCAGCACTAAGAACCGCCTGCGAACTTCCGGCATCCTTGCGGGGCGCGGAACTGCAAGCCACAAGGAAAGTGGCGACAGCAAGCGCAATCGTCAAACGGAATCCGCAAAAATGAACGGGGCGGCAGAACATGGTCATCAGTCCACAATCACAAAGTCGATCTTAGTGTCAGGCAACAGGTAGTCCCCTTCCTTGGGGAACGTTTCCAGGACCGTATTAGACGCTTCGCCGTTTTCGGCCTTGACCCTCTTGACGCTGCCAACTTTGAATCCCAACTGTTCCACCTTTACAAACACGTCGTCAATGACTTCGCCTTCAAAAGACGGCAACAGAATGCGGCCTGTGGTCGCACCTGCAGAAATAATCACGTTCACCGTATCGCCTACACGAACGGTATCGCCCGCCATGGGGTCCGTACGGATAACCACTCCCCGCGGAATGCTTTTGTGAGCACCCTTGATGATTTCACCTTGCACAAGGCCTGCACGGGTAAGCGTTATGGTGGCCTGTTTCTGGCTCTTGCCGCGCAAGTCGGGAATTTCCACCTGACGGAGTCCCAAGCTCTTGGTAATCTGCACCGTGCGGCCGATCTTTGCAGTGCGGCCCGCAGCAGGCAACTGCACCAGCACGCGGCCGGCGGGCACCTGAGCATTGTAGCGGCCTTCTTCCAACCAATGGGCCTTGAAGCCGGCGGCCGCGAGGGCGGACTCCGCCTCTTCCACCGTCATGCCTTCCAGGTTGGGAACCGGACCTGTCTTGCTAAAGTGTCCCGAAAAAATGGGCATCACAATTTTATCTACCGCCAAGGCGAGGACCACCACCACGACCACCCAAAGGATGGCCGCCCTAATAAGCGGAGATGTCTTAATCCATGTAAAAAACTTCTTTATCTTGTTCATTAACCTATCCGTAGGATCCCTAGCCCTTGGTAGCCTTCTCTTGCAGGGATTCTTCGTCAAAGATGACAATGTCCTTGCCGGTAATGGCAATGGCGCCAGCCTTGACTAAAATGGAACTAATACGGCTCACCGTCTCTCGTGTGGTGCCCGACATGTCCGCCAGCTGCTGCTGGGTGGGGCGATTGTGGATAACCGTCACCATCTTGCCGTTGTCCGTATGGATACGCACACCCCGTTCTTCCATAAGGTTCAACAGGGTACCCGCCACGCGACCACTTACGGACATGGTGGAAAGGGAACCAATCTGCTTGTTAGCCTTGCGGAGGCGCTTGCTCATCTCGGAGAGGAGGGACATGGCCAACTCAGGGTACTGCTTGACCAAGGAAAGGAATCCTTCGCGGTAGATAATGAGCATTTGGGAGTCAGTCACCGTGCGGACCGAGGCAGACCGGGGTTCTCCATCAATCAAGGACATTTCGCCAAAGAAATCCCCGCGTTCCAAGAAGCTGAGGATGGTTTCTCGACCGTCCACGCCGGTCATGTAAACCTGAACAGAGCCCGAGGCAATAAGGTAGAGGGCCTGGACAGAATCGTCCCCTTCTAGAACCACCGTCTCGTCGCGATTGAAGTTCTGCACCTCAACCAGATTGGCCAAGAGCTTGAGCTGTTCGTCGGACAATTCCGAAAACAGCTCCACGCCCTTAAGCAACTCTAAAACGGGTACGTCCATTTTCCGCCTCCTTGTTTGCGGGCCGCCAGGCACCGCAGTTCTTAATCCAAATCTACCACGATGCTCTGGTCGCGCTTGGCACCGATCGAAATCATGCCGATCTTCACGCCCACCAGTTCTGCCATACGATTCAGATACTTACGGGCATTTTCCGGCAGGTCTTCCAGCTTGCGGCACTTGGTGGTATCGCACTTCCAGCCCGGCATTTCTTCATAGACCGGCACACAACGGCCCACCTTGGAAAGCTGGTTCGGGAAGTTTTCGATCTTTTCACCGTCACATTCGTAATGAGTGCAAATCTTGATGGTATCGAAGGTGTCCAGCACGTCCAGCTTGGTAATGGCCAGGTGCGTGAGACCGTTCACCACGGCAGCCTTGCGAACCACCGGGGCATCGAACCAACCGCAGCGGCGGTTACGGCCCGTGGTTGCACCATATTCGTTACCAATCTTGCGGAGCACATCGCCCGTTTCGTCCAGAAGCTCCGTGGGGAACGGACCGTTACCCACGCGGGTCGTGTAAGCCTTCACCACGCCCACCACCTGGTCGATAGCCGTGGGGCCAATGCCAGCACCGCAGCTCGCATAGCCTGCCACCGTGTTGCTGGAGGTCACGAAGGGGTAAGTACCCTGGTCCACATCGAGGATAGTTCCTTGGGCACCTTCGAACACCAGACGCTTGCCTGCCTTCACGGCGGCATAGAGCATGGCGCTCACATCGCGCACGAACGGCTTGATCTTCTGGCCCAGCTCCAGGTAGTCCTTAATGACCTGTTCCGGATCAATTTCGGGAACATCGTACATCACCTTAAATTCTTCGTTGTGAACCTTGGCCATGGCTTCGACGCGGGGGCGAAGTTCGCGTTCGTCCATGAGGTCGCCCACGCGAACACCGATACGGTTCACCTTGTCGCTGTAGCAGGGGCCAATGCCGCGGCCCGTCGTGCCAATAGCACCCTTGCCGGCCTTCTTTTCCTTGGCCTTGTCGAGGGTAGAATGGTACGGAAGCACCACGTGTGCGTTGTCGGCAATGAACAAGCGTCCTTCGGGGTTGATGCCCTTGGTGTGCAGGTCGGCGATTTCAGCCAGGGTCTGCACCGGGTCAAGCACCACGCCATTGCCAATCACGCAAATTTTGTCATCATGCATAATGCCCGAGGGAATCAGGTGGAACACGAACTTCTTGTCGCCCACTTCCACGGTATGGCCTGCATTGGCGCCGCCCTGGAAACGCACAATGTAGTCTGCGTCCAGAGTCAGAAAATCAACAACCTTGGCCTTGCCTTCGTCACCCCACTGGGAACCGATTACAACACGATTTGCCATATATCCTTCGTTTTTTGTCTTTCTAGTTAAACACGAAAATTTAAGCGCAGAGGCCTTCCCTGCGCCCTTTTTCGCCATAAAGATAGAATAGTAGTTAAGAGGCGAAACCTACAAGGGGCTTACATTTAAGGGAAAAAGGGCAAAAAAACTATAATTTAACCATGCTAAAACAACCCGACCCAAACATTGCCCACCCGATTCCGAGTGCGGAATCCATGACTTTCATCAAGCCGACCATCAAGAACCCGAACATCATCGTCGGGGACTTTACTTACTTTGCAGGCGGCGATTTTGAAAGCCATGTCACCCATCACTACGACTTTATCGGGGACAAGCTCATCATCGGCAAGTTCTGCCAGATTGCCGCCGGCGTGGAATTCGTGATGAACGGGGCGAACCACCAGATGAACGCGGCCACCACTTACCCGTTCAATATCTTCGGCACATGGGAGCAGCCCGCCCAGGCCCAGAGCGACCTTCCGCTCAAGGGCGATACCGTCATCGGAAACGACGTATGGATCGGGCAGAACGCCACAATCCTCCCCGGAGTGCATGTCGGCGACGGTGCGATTATCGGGGCAAATGCGGTCGTGGGCAGCGATGTCGAACCCTACACCATCGTGGTAGGCAATCCGGCCAAACCGCTCCGCAAGCGTTTCGACGAAGAACTCACCGGACTGTTACTCAAATTCAAATGGTGGGACAAGCCCATCGACGAAATCAACAAGCTCTTGCCTATCCTTACCTGCAGCGATCTAGAAAAAATCAAAGCCGAGCTTAAGGCCCGGCTTGTGTAAAAGAAGATCCCCGGTCGGAGCCGGGGATGACAATGAAGGAGAGCGTTTCTCCTCACTAAGGAACTTCCACAGAGTCGAGAATCTTCTGCACGACGGTCTCGGCGGAAACTTCTTCCGCTTCGGCCTCGTAGCTTAAGATAATGCGGTGGCGGAGCACTTCCATCGCGACAGCCTTCACATCTTCCGGCGTCACGTAGGCGCGGCCCTGAATGAACGCATGGGCCTTGGCGGCCTGGGCAAGACCGATAGAAGCACGCGGAGAGGCACCCACTTCCACAAAGCCGACCAGGTCGCTGCGCTTGATGCTGCCCGGATCACGAGTTGCAAGCACCAGGTTCACGATGTATTCGCGCACGCGTTCGTCCACGTACACCTGCTTCACCAGCTGGCGGGCGGCGAGGATATCTTCCTTCGTGGCGACGGCCTGCGGCTGGCGCAGCCCCGCACCGGCGACGGCGTCGAGAATCTTCATTTCGTCAGCCTTGTTCGGGTAGCTGACCTTCACCTTCAACAGGAAACGGTCCACCTGAGCTTCGGGCAGCGGATACGTACCTTCCTGCTCGATGGGGTTCTGCGTAGCAAGCACCAGGAACGGCTCGTCCAGCTTGAATGTTTCATCGCCGATGGTGATGTGGCGTTCCTGCATGGCTTCGAGCAAGGCGCTCTGCACCTTCGACGGAGCACGGTTAATTTCGTCGGCCAGCACGAGGTTCGTAAAGAGCGGGCCCTTACGGGTTTCGAACTTCGCTTCCTTCGCGTTGTAAATCGTGGTACCCAGCAAGTCGGCCGGCAACAGGTCGGGAGTGAACTGAATGCGCTTGAAGTCCAGCGACACGGCATCGGCAAAAGCCTTCACCGCGGTCGTCTTGGCAAGGCCCGGCAGGCCTTCCAGCAGCACGTGACCGTCCGCCAAAATACCCGTCAGAATGCTTTCCACCAGAGCCTTCTGGCCAATTACCGTACCTTCCACTTCACGCAGCAAATTCATGCAAAAAGCACTCTGCTGTCTAACCTTTTCCGAAAGTTCCTGAATATCCATTTAGTTAACCTCTTCTGTTTTCGCGAATTAAGATACAAAATTCCACGAAAAAAGGCAAATGGACGTCTAAAAAAGAGATCCCCGGTCAAGCCGGGGATGACAATTGTAGTAACGGGCGTGACAAATCGCCGGTTATTTCTTCTTCTTGGCTTTCGCGGGAGCAGGCAACTCCGGCAACATGGCATCAAGCAAACGTACCAGCAGGCCGTTATCTTCAATCTGGTCGTTAGTCACGCGGAGCATGGGCTTTGCGCCGTCGTAGGGCAACTGCTTCTTTGCGCCGGGGAGCATCGCCAAGGCCGCAGGCATAGGCTTTACCAGCAGGCGATCATCGTAAATTCCGCCGAAAATTTTTCCGTCGGCATATAGAATATACTCGCCCATCATCTTGCGGGTGGTCACCCGCAATTCACCCTTAAACCGCTGCAAAACATGGTCACGGAACTTTTCAGAACTCGGCATATACACCCCTCGGCGATTTTTCCTAATATACAAATTATTTTGTATATTCCAAATATGCTCAATTATCTATTCCTGTTGCTCGCCATTGTCGCAGAAGCCGCCGGTACCACGCTCCTCAAGATGTCGGAGCAGTTCACCAAGCTCGTCCCGTCCATCGCCTCGCTCGTCTGCTACGTGGCGTCGCTCTACCTGTTGAGTCTTTGCCTGCGAACCATCCCCATCGGCATCGCGTACGCTACCTGGTCGGCGCTCGGCATCGCCCTCATTACAATAAGCGGCATCTTCTTTTTCAAGCAGATGCCGGATCTTGGAGCCATCATCGGGCTTATTCTAATTATTTCCGGCGTAGCGGTTCTCAACCTGTTTTCGAAGATGGATATCCACTAGATTCACAAAACTTTTTCCATATACACGCACTGGAACGTATCATGATGCGGCTTGCCGTTTTCGCTGCGGCTATAGCCAAGACTCTCATAGAACTTTTCCACGCCCACACGGCTTGAAATCTCTACCTTCTTGATGCCCGCCTCACGCATCCACTTTTCGGCTTCGGCGACAACGGCTTGGCCTAAATGTTGCCCGCGATATTCCGGCAACACCACGACACGCCCAATTTCGGCAATCCCATCATCCACTTCGAACCAGCGACAAGTGGCAACCGGGTAAATATCGTCCAACGCAAGAATGTAATGGCAGTTCTCGCCGTCATGCGAATCGATTTCGGCATCAAGCGAAATCTGATACTTGTGCATCATCGCAGCCATGCGTACATAATAGGCGCCAGCCCGTTCACATTCCTTGGTTACCCGAATAATTTTCATAATTCCTTTAGTAAGCCGCACCCATACACTTGGATGCAAGACCTATGAGAATCGTCTGAAGAACTTCGCTGTTCTTGACAGAGGCCACTAGAAACGCCCTGAGGGTATATTCCTTTTTCAGTGCGTTCAACAAGCACTGGCTTGCAGACAAGGGTATTCCCTCTTGATTCATGTACCTTATCAGATACTGTTCCGCCTCCGGAGTAAACTTCTCGGGTATGCACTCGCTCAAATAATCCAAGCCCCACATATCAGAGTCACCAGGCAACCCCTCTTCCTTAACAATCTTTACAAAGCGGTCATAATCCGCCACCATCCGGGCGTAGGCACAACTGCAAAACTCCCGAGCAGCCTTGTCGCCAACCACTTCCTTCGCCTCTGGGGAACACGCCTGCACAAACTCCTTCTTGAACGTCTGCTGCTTCATGGCATTGAAAAACTGCTTCATTTCCTCCTCGGAAACTTCCTTGGGAGCAGCAACGCAGCCCATGGCGGCACCCGTCATAAAAGCGATAAAATCTGCATTCCCCGTACCCTTTCTCATGCCCGCATAGTAATTCAAGTAGGCCTTTTCGCTATACTGGTTCATCATCTTGTCCAGCACACAAAGGCATTCCTTCTCGTTTGCCTCCCGTGTACAATCCTCCATAAAGGCCTTACGGGTAGGCTCAGAATACTCGGCGGAACAGACAACAACGGCACCGACAAGCAATCCAAAAAGACTTTTTCTAAAGCAAGGCATTTGCATTCCCTCTTTCGCTATCTCGAGTCTTATTCCTCTTCCACAATTCCCATGAGTTTCATGGCGGTTTTCCAGGTTTCCTTGTTCTCGAATCCATCCCGCTTGCCGCCGCCGTAGCGGGCGTGGGCGAATTCTTCCACAAGGCCTTCCCAACCTTCGAGCTTTCCATCTTTTACCAGGGCGTCAAGGTTCACGGCGGCGGCACCGTTTTCTCCGGCAGCACCGCCCCCAACAGCGGAAGCATTTACGGGGGCATCGGCAATCCCGAGGCGACGTGCCACATACTCCTTGCACACGCTCTCCAATTCCAGCAGCCATTCCCGGCTATCGGCCACATTCACCCGCTGCTTGAGCACCAGCATCTTTTCCCTGAGCGCATCGTAAGCGGCATTCTTTTGAGCAACAGCAGCCCTTGCTGCGGCACGACGCCGCGACCGCCACGCCCCTGCAACCAGCAGGCACACAAAAACAACAGCCCCAACCACCAAAGGCATAGGGTTAAAAGGAGCCTCTACACGCACATCCACGCTCTCGCTGCGTAAATCCAGGGGTTGCCCCATCTGCGTCGGGATTTCAAAACGCAGAGCCGGAACGTGCAGGTCGCCCGTATCCTGTGCCACAATCTTGTAGGTAAACGTAATGGAGGCAACTTCCTTGCCGTCCTTTACCGACCGTGATGACTCTTGGGACACACCCAGCTGCGTAAGCCCCTTGGCATTGGCAGACCCCGTGGGTACTACCAAAAGGGCACTACCCTGCACATTCCAGCTTACCGTCACCGGGAAATCGAAGGTGTCCCCCACCGTAAGGGCAGGCATCCCGCCTGCAGGCCCAGCCACAACAGAAATTCCCAACTGTTCAGGCGTAGGCATTTCAACCTGAGCATCACCGCCCTGCATCAAGCCGGCGGCACTATCTTGCCCCACAATGTTCAAAGAGTCATTTTCCATATAGCAGAATATAAAAAAAGCCCGGATTCAAAATCCAGGCTTTTTTGCACAATTCCACCAAGGAACTAGAACGGCATCAAGTAAGCACCATTTAGCAACTGGGAGTACATGGATAGCAAAATGTCAGGGAAATAGCTGGAAACAGTGTTCGACACGGACTTTTTGTTGACCTCCTGCGTACAGGCGTCAAGCCAAGTCTTATTCCCCGCAATTCCCGTTGCACACCAAGCACCAAGCCACTGACTAGGAATGGTGCCGCTAGCGGCCTTGTCTGGACCTAAATCGGTGTTCCAGGTATAGCTTGTTCCCAGGGCGTTTACATTGGTGGGGTCTCCGCTAGACTTCTTGGAAATAAAATCGTTCAGCGTAGTCAAAATGGCCTTGGCGCGGTCGTCTTGGAACCAGTAGTAATCCCACGCTATACGCCACGGAATACGCACGGATTCCTTATCGAAACGATACCATGTATAGGTGTTTTCGTTTTTCCCGGCTGCTCCGTTGGGAGGGTTCTTGGCAGCACCAGTAGCATCACTCCAATCGGGGAACACCCCTGTACCAGCATCCTGGATCTTTTTCATGTAGGTATACATGTTGTCCAAAACGCCGTTCCAATTGTGATTGCCGTCCACCTTAGCAAACAAGCGGATAGCCACGGGCGAGAAATAGCTCAGGTTATACGTGGGGTCGGTTGTCCACATGCCCGTATTTCCCGAAAGAATCAACAGGTCATTCTTCTGTATTTCCTCGTCCCAAATAGCATTGATAATCGTCTTGGCATCGTCCAGGTACTCCTGTTTACCAGTGCGGTAATTCATCAGTATCAGGGCCGTGGCAATGTCAAGGTCGGCATCCGTAGCACTAGAGGCATCAACCTTGCGGTAGTGGAAGCTTACCGTTTCCCAAGGCGTCAGTGCCTTCTTGAAATACGCCCTTTCTCCACGAGAGTAATTCCACAAACTATTGAAGGTTTCGTCGTCGCCGGCAAAATAAGACAAGAGCATGCCGTAGCCAATACCTTCAGACACGGTACAAGCTCGGTTCACCATATTCGAGACCGAGGCGTTTTCGACCTTGCAATCGCTCTGGCTCGCCTGAGAAGACCAAATCACGCGGCCAACGGGGGAATAGTTCCCAAACACTACGCCAAAGTCGCCCGCAAGTTTGGTGTAGTACACGGCTTCTGCTTCGCGAGTCACGTAATGGAAGCTGTGCCAGTTTTGATAAATAGAGGCCGCATTATCCTTGCTTGCGGTAGCGGCCAACGGAACAGGAGAGACGTTCCCGGAGGGTCCACCGTTACCACCATTGCCGCCTTCGCCGCTACCACCATTACCACCGTTGCCGCCCTCGCCACTACCGCCGTTTGGCTGCGTGGAATTTCCGTTAGGGACAGATGCAGGGTCATCCGAAGAGCAAGCCATGAAAAAAGCTAGCGCCCCGCAAACAAAAAACTGCAAAAATTTTCCAAATCGCATGTAAAATCCTTCTTTTAAGGGTTCTTCTCTGAAATATATATAAAAAAAAATGAATTTTTTTTAATTGTAATAAAAAAAAAGGAGGTACAAAGAGTACCTCCCTTTCTTAAGTCCCTGTTAGAACTACTTCACCAGAATCTTCTGGCTCATGTTCACAGTCTTGCCAGCAATGCGGACCATGTACACACCGGCGTCGAGGCCAGCGAGGTTCATGGAAGCAGTGGAAGAGGCAGTGCCCTTCAGCATCACCTGACCCTGGAGGTTCACCACTTCAACCTTGGCATTGTCGATGCCAGAGAAGGAGAGGGTACGGCCAGAGAGGATAGCCTTGGCAGAAGAAATGCCGGTCAGAGCGATGGAAGCAGAACCGCCGTTACCGCCGTTACCGCCGTTACCGCCGTTGCCACCTTCATTGCCGCCGCCGTTGCCGCCAGCGCCGCAACTGCCCTTGGGGCCAATCTTCTTGATGTTGAAGTGATAGGTACCATCGGAGGCCTGAACCTTGAACTTGACAGCTACGAGGGTCTTGGCAGCATCGGCACCAGAAACCTCACCCCTCTTGTTTTTATCGCTGGTCTTAGCCCAAGCGGGCATTTCAAAGTCACTCCAGCCAAGATCCTTGCTAATGCCCGAGCCGGAGGGGAGGTCGGCCTTAGGAGGACCATAAGCCATGTCGGCATCGGCATCACCCTGACCCAATTCGAACATCACTTCGGCTTCGGAATCATAGACAATGCAGATACCGCCCCAGGAAGAAGCGTCAGCAGGGTCCGACTTGCTGGAATTGGTGGCGTTTTCACCAGCGACGTTGAAGCCCACGCCAGCAAAGCCATCGTAACCTTCGATAGAGCCCTTGTTGATTTTCATGTCTCCGCAAAGACCACCGCAGTGTTCAATGATGGGCTGCAGGGAGCCGGCACTGTATTCGTTACCCTTTTCTACGGGCCATGCAATGACAGAGCTACCACCGTCGTTACCGTCAGCATAATCCCACCAGTAACCAGAAGTTTCAGTGCCATTGTCCAAACCGGTCAGCACCCGTTCTTCACCAGTGGCACCATCCCACATCTTGAATGTGCCCGCGCCAAAAGCTGCGGAAGCAGCCATGGCAACAGATGTTGCTATAATTATCTTTTTCATAGTTCTCTCTCTTTGTTGTGCCCCAAAGGGCCGTTTGGAGTAAAATATACTTTATTTTTTTTAAAAGGGGCCTGGCAAACAAAAAAAATTTTTTTTACACAGCTTTTTGGCGGTAGACAGTGTCTTGCGTCACTTGTTTACATGCGGAAACTTTTTTTTTGATTTTATTTGGACCAACTACATTATATGTATATATTTTTATGCTCGCATTGTTAGGGAGAGATTTGACTTTATGAAAATTTGTAAACTTTTAATTACAATTCTTTTCTTTTCGTTGTCCATTTGCGGCAACTCCACGGCTGCCACGCCCAAAAAAATTGGGCCCGTATCTTATTACGGTGCCCTGCACACCAGCGGCAACAAAATCATTGGTGCCAAGAACAACCAACAGGCAATGCTTAGGGGAATGAGCCTTTTCTGGTCCGATGCCACCGGCCAGTCCTATTACAAGAATACGGTCATATCCTGGGCTGTTGACAACCTGCATATCGACGTCTTCCGTTTTGCCATGGGCATCGAATATTACAACAGCCAGGGCCAGGCTACCGAGCCCCTGATTGCAACCAATTCCTATAAAGGAAACCCCAACGGCCTTATCAGCCTCCTCGACAAGATGGTGAATGCCGCCATCGAAAACGACGTCTACATTATTGTGGACTGGCACAGCCACCGCGCTGAAAATGAGCAATCTTTGGCAGTGGACTTTTTTGGACGCATGGCAGCGAAATACGCCGATGTCCCCAACATCATTTGGGAAGTCTATAACGAACCGGTGTACACCGGCACAAGTGCTATTGCTAATTACGCAAAGGCCGTGATTAAAGCCATCCGCGACAATGGTTCCAACAACCTGGCCCTGGTGGGAACCCCAAACTGGTCGCAAATGGGCAACGGTAGTTGCGGCACGGTTTCTGGAAACAATATAGGCTATGTGTTCCACTTCTATGCAGGGACACACAAACTAGATAGATTCAAGAGCAATATCGAAAACTGCGGTAGCCCCGTATTCATTACCGAATGGGGTACCACGAATGCCGATGGCGACGGCAGTCCCGACGCAAGTGCCACCAACGACTGGACCAACTACATGGAAAAAAAGCAGATTCCAAACTGCAACTGGAGCCTTCGCCAATACACAAGCCACACCGATGGCAAAAAGGAACAATCCGCATTTTTTGAGGGTTCCGCCCCCCTGACAACCTCCAAAGCGCTTGACGAGGCCACTCCCTCCACCTCTGGAAAAATCGTGAAGTCATACCTGACCAGCCACAGCCGCTCTTGGGCAGACTCCCTCACAAAGGGGAAACGCTCAGGAAACTGCGCGGCGGCCCATATCACTGTAAAGGAAACGGATGGAGCCGTTTCTGGAAAACTGAAATCGGGCTGCACCTACACCTCTAGCGACGAATCCGTCGTGACCGTTTCGGGGACAACTCTGACCATCAAGAGCTACGGCTTTTCCATCTTGACGGCCAATGATGGCACCCAGACCGCCGTTATCGTGCAGGCCATACCCAACCAGACCATCAACGGGTTTATGGAGGTGACCTGTGCCTACACGGGAAGCTGCAGCTCGGACAAGGGATCTAGCCAAGCCCTAGACTTTGACGAGGACGGCAAAAAAGAGTGGGTATTCCCCCCCTCCGGCACCACGGACCAGGGTTCAACCTACACCCTCAAGTCCTTAGACCCCACCGTTATCAACGTCAAAAAAGCAACCTGCTCTATATCCGCCTGTTCCGGAACGCAACGGGGCAAGAACATTTGGATGTACCAGTTTAACGACTTTGGTTCGGCAAGGATTGTGGCAACTGCCCCGGCCGTTACCGGTTTCCGTGCCATGAACGACACAGTAACCATTACCTATACCAAGGGTGAAAACCGCATTTTAGGCTTTAAGAGCAGAAAAATGGAACTCGGAGAAACCATCCAGGGGGCACTGCCCGACACCTCGGTGTATGGTTACAAGATTACATACACCTTTGACGGCGAATCCTCATCCCCCTACCTTACAAGAGCGGGAATCGATGCCGTGGCGGGCAACCAAAAGGCCATTGTCATGGTTACGGCTACCATTCCGGAAACAGATGTCTTGGCCGCCGTAAATAAAACCGTCACGTTTACCATTGGCGACACCGTCGCACCCGTAATCGTGCCCACAGAAGACGACCCTGCCAACCCCCCGCCAGCTCTTGCCACCACAGCGGCAAAGTCGGTTCTTGGGGCAAGGGTGGTTGCCGGCAAGCAGCTCCAGCTATCTAGCGGTGCCCCCAGAGTAGCGATAGCCCGCATCTACGACTTGAAAGGAAACATGGTCTTGCAGAAAGAATTCAACGGTTCAAAGACCATTAACTTGAGCCATCTGCCCAAAGGTTCCTACGTCATCCAAGTGCGTCAAGCAAGCCAGCAACAAATCATCCGCTGGAATTCCCTGTAACACAGAGACCATTACAAAAGGCTTGCGAACAAATCGCAAGCCTTTTTTTATTTAGATAAAGTTAAGAATTATTTTTTCTTGGCAGGCTTGTAGTCGACACTTGGCCTAAGTTCAAGGCCAATGGTTACCAGCAAGGAAACAATGGGTTCGTGATGATCCTGGGAAAGGTCGTACACGGCAACGCCTCCCATGCCTTCACCCTTGACCTGTTCCGCAACAGCCTTCACAGAGGGAATACCCATAAATACGATGGATTCCGATTCGCTAACAGCCACCTCGGACTTCGAAGATTCGTCAAAGGTCACCTTGTAGTCGGGAGAATCGAACTTACCCATGAGCTCGGCATAAGAAAGGTAGCCTTCGTTACCGCTGCCGGTACCCTGATGGCTAGTTCCAAGGCCCTTGGCCCCGGCAAAGGACTTTCCATACAAGTAGACGACAGGCACCAACAGGTCCTTGTTTACGCCAGCGCCGGCTACAGCGTCCAGAGCCTCCTTAACGGAATTGGCACTCTGGTTGGGCACCAGGGTTCCAGATTCTTCTGTCATCTGGTCGGCCATGAACACATCCACATAGGCAAGCTTGTTCAAAGCCTCGGCCTTGTAGGCAGACATTCCTTGAGCAGGGTATACCACTGCCGTCACCAGCTTTCCGTCCAATTCAGAATTAAGGGCATCCAACATTTTGGCGAAGTCGCTGGCATCTTCTTCGGCCAGGTTCTGCCAATCAAGCTCAACGCCGTCACCGCCCTTTTCTTGCAACCAGGACTTGACATTGGACACAAACTTTTTCAGAAGGTCTTCGGAAGAGGCAATGGCCTTCAGGCTACCCTCGGCCTCCATGCCACCCACAGAAACAACCAGCTTGACCCCATTGTCCTTGGCCATCTGCACCAAAGTCTTGAAGTTTTCCGCATCGTTTTCGTCGGCAAAGGCAAGGGAACCGTCTTCACCGGGCAAAAGGGACGCATAATGGATGTTGGTCACAAGTTTATAGCGAATGTCCTTGGGATAGAACTGGGAGTACTGGCTCCAATAAGGGTAGTAACCCACAACCTTATCGGCCGCACCATAGCAAAGGGCACATCCAAGGACTAAAGGGAGAATAAGCTTTTTGATATTCATATGTACTCCTCACCTCACTTGATTTCGCGGGCAACACCGTTATCGTCGCAATAAAGCTTGCTCGTCGTTTCTTCCGGGCTAAGGACCGGCCTTACAGGGTTCTTCTTTTCATTGGATTTGCATGGACGATAAACCCACCCATGCAGGCGGCCATACACCACAAACTGGTACGCAATCGCCTCCAAATCAAGGGGAGCCTTCGCCAGCTTGGCCAAATCGTCCTCGGTATCGTACAGGTTGTAAAAAGCCAACAGCCCCTTCTGCAACAGAGTGAACGCCCCAGGCGTCACGTGCTGTACGGGGGTGCAAGTTTCTGTGGAATCATAGACGTTGCCCTGGCCCATCAGTACAATGGAATCCCCACCCACAACATACTTTTTCGAAACAGCAGTGGTGGCGTCGTTGGCCTTGCCGTAAATGATTTCCATCAAGCCCTTGTCGGAGAAAGTGATGCTGTCTACGTAGATTTTTGCAGTGTCTGTCTTTTCCAAAATCAAGTTCACAATGCGGTAGGTCCTTTGAGTCACGCAGGAATCTTCTTCCGAAACAACGGGGGTCCAAATATCTTCCCAATCATCTTCCGAAAAATGGAGCGCCAAGGGCGACACGAAAATTTCGTGAAGCTTGGCCGTGTCTCCATAAAAGGCTGTCGTGTCCTTGGACACCATTTCGGAAAAAGCATCCGACTCCATAGCTTCCTTCAGCGAATCGTTGTGAGTACTCACGAAGGTTCTAATTTGGATAGTCCGGAGTTCGGGGTGCAACTTGGCATAAACGGAATCCACAAAATCCTTGGGGAAGTTTCCCGTATACAGTTCATCGTCGTCAACTTCCATCGACGAACACGCAGCCATAAAGGCGGCAACCAGAGCGGTCAGATATAAGCGAAAGTGTTTCATCTATATACCCCTTAGAAATTAACCGTGACATCTGCCACAAAAACATTCTTGTCGATAGACAAAGTCTTGTTCTCTACACTGGAACCTTCTTGAGTCCACTGGTAACCCAACTCGCTGTTGAGAACGCCATACTGGACCGAGAGGTAAGAAAGCGGTGCGATCTTCAGGCGGACACCTCCCAAAATCAGGGACTCCGTCGCCTTCTTGATGGCTATATTCTCTGAAATCCAGGCACCAGAACCCAGATGGCGTTCGTACTGCTGGTACCCGGCCAAGACCGCAATGGGCCCCCAGACATCCAGGGTGGCACCAGCGATGACGCGGCCAGCATTCCTCTTGTAGAAGGAGTCTTCTTCGCTATATCCATAGGAACCCTGCACCAGAAGCTGGCGGTCCAACCCAAACAGGGCCCCGAAATCCACTCCCAGGCCTCCGGCCATTTCGGTATAGTTGTTCTCTTCTTCAAGGGTCTTGTCTTGAGTCAGCTTCTTGAACCGGCCATTCAGGGTAATGGCGTCGTTCCACTTTAGGTCCATGCTCAAAGTAAAGCCCTTCCTGTCAGGGGTGGCCAGGCCATAGGGCTGGGCCAGATCCACCGTCGGGTCCACCAAAGAAAGCAGTTCGCCCATTTCCAGGCGCTTTAGCACCGCCGCCGAGTACCCATTGCGGTAAAAATGAGCGTTCTTATAGTTGTTGTCCAACCGGGAGTAAAGGTATTCGCTTTCACCGGTATTGCCAATGACATTGGACTTTGAGGCGGTAAGCAAGTTGGTCGCATTCAAGCTGGAAGAATTGTAAACGCTAAAATAGAGGTTTTCCAGGCTAGAGGAACCAAAGTTGGCCATCACCATGCTGTCAGAGGCTCCCGCATAGAAGGCATTGGAATTGAGGACCACCGCCCCGCCCCTATAGGTGGGAGTAGAGGCCATTTCAGACCAGAAGTCGTCATCTACTTGAAGGTACTGCCCCCTAACATCGAATTCGATGCTTGCAATATCGCCCTGGACAAAGGGTTCTACATAGAAGCTCCCCCCATGCAGCTTGGCATAGGATTCGTTCACAGTTTCTTGTCTTTTCCTGAACCTCGGGGCAATGTAGACAATGGAGTCAGAGGTACCATCGCCATAATACACCCTATCCTTTGTCAGCTCGTAATACTTCTCATCTTTTGCGGTCATGTAGTCCCTTTCTACTTCCCAGTTGGACTTGGCCATTTCTCCCTTTACTCCCAGATTCACAGGAAGGTTCGGCAACAGCTTTTTGGAATTGAAGCCAAACTCGCCCGATACAACCCGGTTGTCTTCATAATAAACCGTATCGGACGGAGCAATGGTCATAGAACGGCGGCTAAGGAAACGGTCAAAGGCGTCCACATAGTTCGCCCCCAAATACAAGCCCATGGCTTCGATTCCCAGGCGGCCGCCATAGACGTACCTGTCTGTAAAGTCGAAATCAAAGAACACCTGGTCGGACTTTTTACCGATATTCCTCATTCTGGACCCTGTAGCCTGGGCAAAAATATCATCGATAAATCCAAGCTCGCCGCTGCGGAACTCCACATTGAGGCCCTGCATCAAACGACGACTGGTGGTGTCCAGGTTCCTCTGCGAAAGCGCGTAGACGCGCTTTTCAGCAAAGATCTCCGGTTCCTGCAGCAGCTCCGGCTGGGGAGTCGCCAAGGTAAGGGGGGTATACCCTACGCGCATGTAGCCTAAATTGAAATTCAAGTGATTGTTCAAGATGGTACCATCGTACGAGAACCAGTGCCCTATAACCGGGTTATTGTTTTCGTCGTACGCGTTCTGCCAATCTTTGTGCAGGCGCACTTCCAAATGAACCTCTGTTTCCGAACTCGGATGAGCGGTAAAGACCAAATTCACGTCTGTGTAGGCCTGATTCTCTTGAGTGGGCGATTTTTCGGCAAACTGGTCGGACTTGGCCATGGAGGCATTGCCCCCGGCCTTGGCCGTACCGTTTATCCTAAGGCCCAAAACAGCATCGTTCAAAGAATCCAGTTTTTCCAACAAAGACTTTTGCTGCTGCACAATAGTGTCCTGACTTTCAGCAAAAGCAGAAGACACGGAGAACAAAACAGCCAAGGCAGGTAAAATAACGAATTTTTTCATATTGTAGTTCATTTTCCTTACCTCCCACTAAAATTCCACATTAATGGAAGCTTCCATTATAGTTTGAGAGAACTTGTGCCTGTAGTGGCCCGACTTGTCTTTTTCTACGTCGTAATAGTCGGGCAAGTTAAAGGCGTCTTTCGAAGACCCGGCCTCGACCAGGCCCGCAGTGTTGTACTTGTTCCTCACATAGACCTGACCAAAGTTGATGGACAACCAGGCATCCTGTGCAACCGTATAGTCGAACCCGACCATCCACTGCTTCTGCTGGCCCTTCATCAATGGGGCGGCCAACCGCTGGAGTCCTGCGCCAATGTCGTTGTATTCCGAGATAATGTACTGGGCCCCTGCAGTAAAGCCCAACCTGGGCAAGAACTGCAGGTAAAGTCCAGCATTCATAAAGTCGCTCTTGTATTCTCCAGTGCCAGCCGTACCGATAACGGCCGCATCAAAATCCATCTTGCGCTCGGAATGCTTGTAAGACCCCGACAGCTCCAGGGGCTTTGTAAAGCCCAGAAGCTTGAACACGTCAAACTTCGCACCGCCGCCGTATTCCGTATAGGCCACCTTTTCAAAGCCGGTCACGGGGTTCACCTGCTGGAACATAGAGAACAATCCTTGAACCTCCAGGAACTTCTGCAAGTTGAAGGTTCCCACTGCCTGGCCGCCAAGCCTGTTGGATGTGGCAAGGCCGTTGGGCAGGGACATCTGCAAGGCCGGATCGTCCAAAGTCTCTAACAGGGCTAGCTGAGACCGAGTATAGACATTGGTGCCCCAGGAATTCTTGTTGTAGGGGGCAATGTTGTAGCTCTCAGTCTGGCCACCCTTCATGGCGCCGTCGTTTGTCCCAAGGCTCCTGGCCACAGGCGCAAACTTGGGGGCAAAATTGTAGAGGGCATCAAAGGTCGTATACAGGGGTGAATTCACCCCATATTTTACAGTGTTTCCGTCCTTGTCGGAATTCAGGATACGCTGGGCAAAGAAGCTGGGAGACTGGGCAAGGTTGTTGAACCAGTTGCTGTCGTTGCGAATGCCGTTAACCGCCAACACGGCACTCCAGCTATCGGTCTTGTAACCCAGGTTCATGGTGACCAGCACTGCAGAACCATTCAAATCCTCTTCGGTAACATTGTCCACAAAAACAGCCTGGCCATTTTCGTCGACGCCATTCTCTACCTGGATATGGTCATAAACCTTGTCCTGGGACATTGCATATTCTGCCACCAGGTCCACCACCAAGTTCTTGCTTCCAAGAATCCCGGCCACGTCGGCACCAACCCTGCCGCTAGCAACGACGGTCTTCTGTGCATCGATGTCGTAGGGGTTTATGTCCTGCCGTTCGTAGGGCTTATCAAGCCTGTTTCCCGGATGGCGGTAGGTGTAGCTGTAGGAATCCTCGCCGTCAAAAATGTACATGGGCGTTGCACCCACGTAAACATTCTTGGAAAGGGGGAGCAGCTCCAAGTTGCCCGCCACTAACCACTTGTCCATGTTAGAGGCAAGGGTTGCTCCCGGGAGTTCCTCTTTAGCCATAATGTTGCCTTCGGCACCGGAAAAGTCCAAAACCGCCGTGCGATTCACGCGTGCAAACAAGGCTTCTGCACGGACCTCGCCCAACATGGGGGACAATTCCGTGCGGAACTGCAAGTTTGCACCCTGTAAATTGCGTTGGTTCCCCTCGATAAGCTGTTGCTTTTGGGCCATGTGGCGCTTACGGGCGAATACCAAAGGTTCGTACATAATGTCTATGCCAGGCAAGAACAACGTCAGCGGAGAATACTGCTGCCGGAAATCGCCAACAACCCAATAAAAGGACTTGCCTATATTCCCTTCGACATTGATCCATTCCACCGACAAAGTCTTGGAGGCTGCAGCAAAATACTCCTGCATACCACCACCCAGGCGCATCATAACGTTAGCCCGGACACTTTCGTAGGGGCGGAACCTAAAGTCCAAATCGGCACTTACAAACTCGTTCCTTTCTACATCGGGCATCTTGTTCAATCCCGAAGGGTCTTGATCCGTATCGAAACTGGAACGCTGAGCCACGGCCCGAATGCTACCGCCAATCTCTACACCACGTTTCGCCAAAACGGAATCTGCTTTAGCATCTAACAATTTCTGGTTGTCCGCTACAGCCGTGGCAGAAGCTACTACTGTAGACACCAAAAGGGCAATTGCACTTTTCTTCATATTCATCTTTAACCCCTCCCCTTAGAACCAAGCCTTTGTTTCGGCGGAAATATAGTGGAAGTGGAAATCATTTATGGGAGCGGTCTCATCGGAATGAGTCATGTACTTATAGCGGACATGCAAGCCCACGCGAGCCGCCAAATCCCAGTCAAAGCCTAGGCCTATGGCGGTTTCCAAATAGTTGATGGGAGCCTTTTTATAGGCATACAGGTTCAAAGGCATGTCCGAGACCGAACTCGAATACTCTTCTTGGAGGTAAGCTTTTTCCGAGCGGAAGGTTTCCATGCCAAGGATTCCAACCATGTGGAACGACGGCGTTACGGCAACTGCGGGTTCAAGCTGCCCGTAGAAGCTTGTCATCAACATATCCTTTTGCTTTTCGCTATAGGCGATAGGCGCAATAGTCGTCGAAATTCCCGATAGGGCAAAGTAGCCCGTCATCATGATATTGCGATCCGTGCCAAACCAGTGCCCGATATCGTAGCCACCCATAAAGGAGAAATAGCTGGACCACTTGGCATGGGTCGGCACCTCGTCGTCTAGAGCCTGCTTGGCGTTGTCAAAGGCCACGAAGGATTCCCACAGTTCCCAGGTTCCACCAAAAAGGCCACCGGTCTGGCGGTACTGCTTAACACCGCCCTTGGTAGTCTTGTTTGCACCAGCACGGGCTACATAGTGGGGTCCCGAGGCGTTGCCGGAGTCGGCAATGAACAAGGGCTTGTGCTTGGTCCAGGAATTGGTGCTTTCCCACATGTTGCGGCCATTCAGGCGGTAATTGAACACAATCACGTCCTTGGTTTTTTCAAGCTGGCGGTGCTGGCCATACTGCACGTCAAAATACCCGCGGTTGAAGGTGGGTTCCAACTTGAAGTTCAAGCCGGCCATATTGGGGCCATAACGCAGCGAACCTCCATTCAGGTAGGCCTCTCCCTTACGCCAAGACGGGAAGCGGGAGGGGTTGCTCAAAGAATACGGCGAGTAGAACTCGGCAGGCAGGTAAATGGCTTCCAAAGTCATGGGCCAACCCTCGATGTACTTGCTCTGGGCCTTTACATAAACGCCAACCTGAGGGTCGTTCCTGGAAGACTCGTAGGTGTCGCTAGAATACCCCGACGACTTGGAGGCGTCTTTCTCGTCGTAGCCGGCTACATCCTCGGACCTGTAGAACACCGAGGAATCCGTTACGCTCACGGCCACGTCTGCCATCAAGTAAAACTTCGGAGTGATATTGCCTCGAACATCCACCGTTCCCACATGGGTGTTCAGGAGCAACGGAACGCTGCCGTTCGACACCCACTGGTTGCGGAATTCCGGTTCGTAAATGATGGCATCGTCGAATACGACGCCCATGTAGTTCAAGCCCACCGTCAGGTTTTCTGCGATTTTGTCTTTCGCCAAGCGAGCCGCATACACGCTTCCACGGTAGTCGTAGCTACCGGACATTTCCAGTTCACCGGGCTGGCCACCATACATACGCAAACCATCACGAGTTCCAGGATCCATGTCTGCAGGCTGGGAAACAAGGAACTGGGCGTGCATATCGAAGGGCAGCTGGTAAACGTTGGCATAAACGCCACCGAAAGAGCGGTTGGTCCAGAAGGCGCGGCCGCCTTCCTTGACAGGCTTGAAGGATTTTTCCTTATAATAGGTGCTCACCGTCTTTTCGTCTTCGAACAGTTCGTACTGCCACACAAAACGGGGATTGGTTTCGCGTTCCCACATGGACAAAGGCGAGGTGTTGGCCCAAATAACGCCACCAGCGGTCACATAGGCTCCAAAAACCCCGGCACGGATATCTACGCCCACATTCAGTTCCTCGTTGATAGTGGAGGAATAGAAGTCCGTAGAGTGGTCAAACAGGACCCTTTCATCTTCGGTGGGGACGCCCGTGGGCTGTTTGCCCAGGGAGTTCGTATAAAGGCCGGTCAAGTCATAGGGCAGCATCAAGTTGGTGAACAAGGTGATGTAAGAGTTGGGCATCGCCACGATGTTCACATTCAAGAGGGCGTCCACGGACGTACGGGCATAGTCGTTCTGAACCCAAGGGCTCCGTTCAGAATAGTGGAAATTCTTTAAACGGAACGCCATGTAGCCAGACACGGCCAGCGGCAGGTCGTCCTTGCCCAGCAAGGTCGATTCCATGTTGCCCGAAAGGGTGTCCAGGGATGCATTTATGGAGTCCAGCTGCAACTGGGGCGGCAAGGCCATAGCGGAGCCCGCCAAAAAAGCAAGAGTAAGTACCGATACTATTTTACGCATAAAAACCCCTTAAATCGCATTCCGGAACGGATAGTTGGACGGGCCTTCATAGGGCTTGCCGTGCTTCTTAATTACAATATCGTCAATCCAAACCTTGAACGCTTCATTTTCGTCTTTACGGACTTCGAGACGGAAACCCTTGAAGTTTGCCCAGCTAAAGGGCAGCATCACTTCGCGGGTATTCTTTGCATCCCAGTAAACGCCTGTCATGCCAAAAAGCTTCAAGGGAATGCTAAAGTGCTTCCAGTCGGTGGTGATTTCGCCCAGGCTCTTGGAACGGAGCTTTACCTGCAGGGACTCGCCATTGCTCTTCACGCCGTCATCCACCAGCACGAACAAGGCGTTCTCGCCGCCCTTGTCACCCTTGATCCAAAATTCCAGCACGCCTTCCTCCAAGTAAGGAGTCAGGTCCACGGAACCCGCAATACAAATGGCCACGCCAGAGTAGTCGCTGGCAATAAGCTCGATTTCCATGGAAAGGGCACCTTCCATGGCGTACTTGTCCGTGAGTACCGGTTCGGGGTTCTCGCGGGGGTACTGGTAAGTGTATCCACCGCCGCGGGGAATGGCTTCGCGCATCACCACGGTTACGACTTCTTTGTCTGGTCTAAAGGGTTTAGCCTCTTTTTGGACGAAACGACCCTGGTCGCGGTCACGGTAATCACTGAACCCGTAGCCCGCAAAGGACAGGGACGCCATCATCAGCGTCAAAAGGGCACTGCAACATAGAATCCGGCATGTTTTTGCATTCATATAAGGCAAAATCTCCAAAAACAAATCGAGTATAATATAACTTGTTTTCTTTAAAGAGTGCGTTTCCTTACTAAAAATATACACTCATATCTAACTTTTTTAGGGGAAAAACTCCCCTATGGCTTAAAACAAAGTGTTTTCCTAGGTAAACACATTTTTTTCTTCCAAAATGGCGAAAAATTTCCGTAAAAAGGTATTTTTACCCCTGGATAACAGCCCTACGGAGGCCCCACTATGAAAAAAAGCTTGTTCCTCTTAGCCGTCTTTGGATTGACCCTTGCCGCTTGTTCCGACGACGACTCCCCCACCAAGGCAAAAGAAAAAGAGGGTGAAGAAAGAACCGTTGTCGCCGTGGACTACACTGCCGGAAGGGCCATGAACCAAAGGCTTGGGAAAGGCATCAACCTGGGCAATTCCTGGGATTCCCAAAGTTGGGGCAAGCTGGACGGTGGCTGGGAAAACCCCATCGAAGACAACGACTTCAAAGTCATCAAAGAGGCAGGCTTTAACTCCGTTCGTATTCCCGTCCGTTGGAACGAAGATTCCGACTACGAGACCCACAAAGTGAAGGCCGAACGGCTGGCCGGCGTCAAGGAAGACATTCAGCTGGCCATAGACCAGGGACTAGCCGTAGTGGTCAATTTCCACCACTATACCACCCTTAATGCCCTGGGGGGCGGATATTTTAGGGAAAAAGCCGACTCTACAGCCCTGTTTTTAGCGGAAAAAGAGCATTTCCTTGCCCTCTGGGACCAGGTTTCCAAGGAACTCAACTCCTTCCCCGACTCTCTATTGGTGCTAGAAATCTTGAACGAGCCTACCATTCCCGGAGCAGAAATCGTAAACGACATCATGATGAGCGCCTATGAAGTCATCCGCAAGAACGCCCCTAAGAAAACGATCATGTTCGAAGCCTACCACGCCGCAAAATTTGCCGATTTGACCGATCTCAAGCTCCCCGAGGACGGCAACATCATTTATAGCGGCCATTATTACGAACCCTACGAGTTCAGCCACGAGGGACACGGATACGAGTGCGTTGGCGACAAAGCCTACAACAGCACCGCCGCAGCAGACATTAAAGGCTACGTTCAGCTGGCACAAAAACTCTACCCCGATGTCAACGGAGGACGCGTTCCCATGAACATGGGCGAGTTCGGCGTCTCTGGCGGTACGGGAACCCAAAGCTCATGCAGTGGTAGTGGCAAGACTTCTGATTCCAAAAAGGCTCTATGGGCAAAAAAAGCGGCCAAGGCCGCTGAATCCTATGACATTTCCTGGCATTACTGGGGATTCACCAAGGTGGGCGGCTTTGAAGCATACAGCCGGAAAGACAGCAAATGGAACCCCGGTTTCCCGGGAGCCTTCTTTGACAAGTAGCAGCGCTACCTGACCGCCGAAGCCTTTTTAAGGTAGTTGTCAAGAACTCCCTTTAACTCGGAATACCAAGAATTCGAGTTCTTATTGTAGGCCTCGAATCCACCAACACCGGCAAAGCCCCAATAGTGCCAAGAGAACCCATACTGCTCGGCAGCCTGGATAACCGCATTGGTCCATTGGGCGCGCTTGGTGTCGCTAATAGCACTACCACTATTGCCATTGGAGATGCTAACACCAAATTCCCCCATGTTAATCGGCACACAGCCGCCGTTTATGTCGGGGAAGGTTGCCGCAATGTCATCGGCATAGCTCTTGAAGTCGTTAGCGATGGTAGATGTGCTAAAGGTGGCACTCGCGTCCTTGTTATAATTATGACCCTGATGAGTAAAAGTGTAGGGGTCATAGTAGTGACCAGAAACAATTATGTTGCCGTCGTTAGGCAAGTCCAGCTTTGGTATCTGATTGAACTTGGAGTACCCCGCACTTTCAAACATGATGGTCTTGCCAGGGGCTTTGCTCCTGATTGCCTGGTATGCAGCCGTCATCAGGTCGTTAATCTGGGCCTGCTGAATATTATGGGGCTCATTGAGGATCTCCAGCACAATCTTGTCATCGGAATAAGAATTCAGCTGGGAGGCGATTTGGGACCACATGGCGACAAACTTCTGCTTTTCGCTATTGTATGCTGATTGATTGGAACTGTATTTGGCCGCCGCGTCGTTCAAGGTGTTGTGATGGTGTGCATCGATAATGACCACAAGCCCCTGGGCAAGCGCTAAATCTATGTCGGACTTGACTCCCGCCATTCTGGCACTATTGATAGAAGCACCGGAGCCGCTACCCGAGGCGTCTTTTTCCCAACGTACCGGCAAGCGGATAGAATTGAAACCTGCGTCCTTTGCTATCTTGAACCAGTTGTCCTGAATGCAATTGCTCCAGCCACAGTCGCCGCTACCTCCACTGCCTTCGGAATCCCAGGAGTTTCCAAAATTAATGCCCCGGCCCAGCTTTTTGTTCATTGCGCGGCCCTTGGAATAGTCAACTGGCGTTTTCGTCAACTTCCTCCACATGGAATTCAGGCACTGGTAGTATACCGACGACAGCGAAACAACAGCCAAATTATTCGACGACGCACAGGCGCCCTTTTCTTTGGAAACGGTAGCATTGACCTGCTCCTCTTCTGTCATCTTTTTCCAGTAATTGCTCTTGCATATCACACTGGAGCCTTCATAAGTGCTCGTTTCCCCCTCTCTCGAAGAATTGCACTCGCCCAAGGACTTTGCCACTTCGTCATTGTATACGGCGGCGGCGGAAACTTGATTCCAGCTAGAATCCTTGCAAATGAACGTTTTGCCATATTCTGCGCTCTGGGTGTTGGAATTCAAAGCCGTGGCACCTTCATTTTCCTCTGTACATTCGCCCAGGCCATACAAAACGGCCAAAACGTTAATAGGCTTCAAATACGATGGCGTAATATTGCTGTTTCCGACGTTTTTCGCAATGACGCCCGTAATGGTATAGAGATTCTGGTTAAAGAATGCATCACCAACCTTCGCCCTTAAGGATTCGTCGTTCCATGCTCCATCGCTTGCAATGTCAGCCGCAATAGCGTTAATATTGGTCGCTGCATCGGCAGGATTGTTCTCTAGCATGAGCGCTATAGTTGCAATGACCAGATTCGCGCCGGCCTGGCCTTCGGTGTTCATATTGATGTCTTCAAAGGGAGTCGGATCATAAACCAGGCCCAAAGCAGCCTGCACTTCTTTTTCTGCTTTTTTCTTGGCTTCTGAAAAATCCATTGATTCCATTGCCACCAGGTAGGCAATGCGGTCGTAAGCCAAGCGCGTAAGAATGTTGACATTGGCCGAAGTACGGCCCTGCATGTTCATTGCGGCCTTCATGGTTATGGTAGCCACATCCTGGCGCTTGAAGTTGTAGTAGGAGCCAGAAACCTCTATGTACCCATAGTTGGAAGTCAACGCCCCCTGCGAAGTAAAATTACCCTTGTTGGAGGATACCGTAGACCTTACCGCAGAGGGTGAGTGTGCCATGGTGGACGTGTCCAATCCGTAAACACTTACCGAGGCTCCCGTCTGGAAGGGGCCGAAAGCAGCAATGCCGCTAACCTGGTAACTCAGGCTTGCAGAAGCGGAATAATCTCCAGAAAGGGAATTTACATCAAAAGGCGGTTTCGCAGGAGCCGACGAAGAACGCGGAGTTTGAGAAGAATTCGAGGAGTCCAGATTCTCCCCCGACATGTCCGTAGGAAGCGAAGGGGTAGCGCTGTCGGAACACGCTGCCATAAAAGCAACGGAAGTAGTGAAAATCAGCACCAGGCCACACGCAAATACCGCGGGCCTACTTTTTTGAGAACTCGTTTTTTTGAACATAGCACATATAAAATAGTCTAAAAAAGGGCTTTTTCTCCATTTTGAAAGAAAAAAAACTGGTTTCCTTGGAAAACAAAGCGCATTTTTTATGGAAATTGGAACGTTTAGTGACGAAAATCACAACATCGCAAGCATTCGCGGAAACCTCTACACCCATTGAGAGGCTGCTCGAAACAATATGCTTTTTTCTACATTTGGGGCGTGATTAGCGTAATTGTCCTGACAATGCTCACTGCGGTTTATGGCATCGCCATTCTCACCTTTGCCGTGGGAATTATCCGCACGCACCGTCACAAGGGGAGCGCCACCCCCTACGTTTCCGTGGTCATTCCCATGCGAAACGAAGAAAAGTTCCTCCACAGGACCCTGGAAGCCCTGGCGGCACAGGAATACGAAGGGCAGTACGAGATTATTTGCGTGGACGACCGTTCCACTGACTCCACCGGCAAGATCCTGGACGAATTCGTGGCGGCTCATGGGGACAAATTTCGTGCCATTCACCTGGACCCAAGCCTCCCCAAAGTGGAAAGTCCCAAAAAACGGGCATTAGAAGCTGGGTTCAAGGAAGCCAAGGGCGAAGTACTGCTAATCATGGACGCCGACTGCGTGCCCACCAGGCGCTGGCTCGCCTCTATGGCAGGGCGATTCGAAGGGAACATTGCCATTGTGCAGGGTCCCAAGCGCAATACCGGCGGCTGGAGTCCCGTACACCAGTACCAAAAGCTGGAAACCCTGGCCTACACTTCCATAGAGGCAGCAGGTTTCAGCCTAGGGCACCCCATGTTGGCAAGCGCCGCCTGCCTGGCCTACAAAAAAGACCTGTTTTTCAAGGTGGGGGGCTTTGGCGATTTGGTCAACCTCTCTAGCGGCGACGACGACATGCTCATCCATAAGATGATCAAGGAACCGGGAGTGGAGTTCTGCTACAACTTGAATGCCGACGCTCTAATAGAAACTGCGCCGGTGGATTCCCTGAAGGCCCTGTTCTTTCAGCGGGCTAGGTGGAGCAGCAACGGAACAAAATACGACAGTCACTTGTACACGCTGGCCCTTTCCCTCATCTACACCTTTTTGGTATGGCTTTTCATAAGCCCGATCTTGGTGTTGTTTGCAGGTTTCCCGCTAACCTGGTTTGCCATTCCCATGGGCGTCAAGGTTCTGTGCGATTTGGTGTTCCTCACCTGTGCCGCAGTAAAACTGCATTCCAAGAGGTTCTTGCTGGCGCTCCCCGTTACCGAAATCATGCAGGTGCCCATAAACGTGTTCGCGGTACCTTTTGGGCTGCTAGGACTGTTCAAGTGGAAGTAGGGTTCCGCCTATAAAACTGCAGCCCGAGCCCAAGACTCCGCCTGTTCTGCGTTTTGTATAGTGCCGTCTAGCTGGAGTTCAAAGCTCTCACGAATCAAGTCGCCAAATTCCTTCCCGGGTTTCAGTCCCAAGGACATAAGGAACCGTCCCGTCAAGAAGGGTTCTGGAGCCTTTTCGTAAACGCCTAGTTCAAGGGCACGGGTCTTTAGGCGATTTGCAAAAATTATACGAGCATCTTCAGGATACTGTGGATTGGAAAACGTAAAAACACAGCATTCCCGCAAGCCGTCCAAAGCTACGGACAACCGCCTTATAAAGGCGTCATCAGGAAACGAGGCATTGGGAGTAATCGAGGCGGCGTGTTTTAGCAACCTGGGAACGTTCCGCAGGAGTTTCACCTCGTTAGTCATTCCAGCAAGGAAGCGCTCCCAATCTTCGCCACAGGAATTGCCCGAAAGTAGGGCCGCGAAAGCAAGGGTCATCCGAGAGTCTTCGCTTTCTCCCGCCGCATTCCTAGAAATATTGTCTAGGAATGCCCCCAGTTTTTCGTAAGAACCGTCTAGGGGCTTCACCTCCGGGAAAAACCGCAGCAGGTCCATTTCCAAAAACGCCTTAAGGCCCAAAGAAGGCTTTCCCGGTTTTAAAAGCCACTTCTTGAACTCCTCGTAAATCCGCTCCATGGAAAGGTCTTCTAGCGAAAGGCTCTTGCAAAGTTCCGCCGTTTCCGGTGCCAGGGTCAGTTCAAAACGACTTGCAAACTGCACCCCTCGCAAAATCCGCAGGGAATCTTCGGCAAAGGCATCGCTTACATGACGAAGCACATGAGCCTTCAAGTCGTCCATGCCGCCATAAGGGTCGCAAAGCGTGAGTTCTGGAAGTTCCATGCCCATGGCATTGATGGTAAAGTCCCTGCGCCGGGCGGCTTCCTTGAAAGAGAGCTTTTCGTCGGTACGGACTACGAAACCCCGGTGGCCGTAGCCTACCTTGCTTTCGGTGCGGGGAAACGAAAAATCTAGGGAAAGCCCCTTCATGGCCAGGTGGATCACCCCGAAGGCCTTGCCCACCAAGTTGGTGCGTCCATATTTGGAGAGGATGGACACCAGGGAATCCTGCCCCATATCGTAGACTTCGATATCGTAGTCGCGGCAGGGCTTTCCCAAAAGGGCGTCACGAACCCAGCCGCCCACCAGAAAGGCGCGGCCACCGGCAGTCCGGATTTCTTCTGCAATCCTCAGAAGCCGCCCGGGCAATTCAGGGCAGTACTCCTCCCCCGACAATGTGCGTACGGAAACCATTACCGCACCACCTCTTCTGTTACAGTATTTTCTGTCGTTGCGGAATCTAAGACCGTAGAATCTGCTGCCACCGCAGCAGAGTCAGCCGGAATCGCCGCAGACGAATCTGCACCGAATCGTTCGTATATGGAGGGGCTGCTATTAGATGAAGTATCCTGCATCAGTTCAGAAACGGAAATGTCCTGAGGATCTTCGGCAGGAACCGTATCGGCAGAGGTATGCACTTTCTTTGTAGTATCCTGAGCCGCAAATCGAGCATAAATGCTTTGACGGGTTTCCGCAGAAGCTTGTTTCTTCTTAGCCTCTTCTTCGCGGCAAGCCCGAAGTTCCTCTTCCATAAAAACACGCTGGTCTGGTGAATAGGACATGGAATTATAGCGGTATTCTATTTCTTCGCAAACCACGCCCTGCCTTTGCCCTGCACAAGAAACCAAGGCACCGCATCCAAGAGCCGCAAAGAAAAAACAAACTAGTCTCAAATTCATTCGTTCCATGATACCCCCCCTAATGAATTAGGATGATTTTCCCGGTCGATTTCTTAGACCCTTTCCGAACCACATAGTGGTACACCCCCGGAGCCACCAGGTTCCCGTTCTTGTCGCAGCCATCCCATTCAGCACGGCCACCCAAAACTTCATTGTCGTAGAAAGACCTAACCAAGTTGCCACCGCGATTGTAAATACTCACAAAAGAGTCGTCCGCAATGTTGTCAATAAAAAGATGGTGTCCAAGTTTAGGCCTGAAGGGATTAGGGTAAGCCTTCACGCCGGCAGGAGCGTCCGATGTCATGAACTTTTCTGCGCTCCTCAAGTCATTGCGAGAATAACGGGTAACCCCCACGTCATGGGCAAACCAAGCCATGCCGAAAATAGAGTCTATGGCCATATCATGAATTCTGTTGCTCAACAGCCCATCTTTTGCCGTAAAGTGGACAACCGTCAACGTGTCCTTGGATTTTTTCTTTTTAGTGAGGCGGTAAGCCCCCTGATCCGAAGTCCCTAGCCAAATATTCCCTTGCACGTCCCTGTCAATGGAGGTGTATTCCGCACCCATCAATCCCTTTGTGGATCTCGGCTGTATCAAAGTATCTTGATCTTCATCCATATAGGCCAAATTTCCAACCGTTATCATCCACAAAGAGCCGTCATCCTTGTCGAAGGCAAAATCTATAGGAGTCTTTCCTTCGGGAGAAGGATAATTTTTCTTTTGAGAAACTATGAGCCTGCCGCCATTTTTCGATGGAGGCAAAATACGGAACAAATCCAAAGAACCTGTAAGGGAGGCACGGAATTCATCCCTAGAAGAAACATAGACCAGCCACTCTCCCGTAGCTGAATCCAGCTTGGCAATCAAGGGACCCGCATTAGGAGTTGTCCCCACGGCCTTCGCACAGCTTATTTCGCCGGATTTGGAGACGTAAACCAATCCATATCCCGATTTTTCAGCTGTAGCGGCTAAAAAGCCAGACCGGTCTGGAGCTATGGTTGTGCCCACAGCTACCGTATATTTTTTCACAATCTGGTCCAGGCAACTATTTTCTTCGCTGGGGACAAATTCCCTAAAAAGGGAATATCCGTCATCTTCGTACAAAAACAGGCCCATCCCCCACACGTGGGCAAACAACATTCCATCGTCCACAGCCGAAAGGACCTTCATCCTATAATCGTAAGCCTCTATGGGGTTTCCAACACCCTTCCAAATGGGAATGGCGTCGTGCCAAATGCGTCCGTTGCTATAAGCCATCATACCTTGGGGAGTTGCAGCAACAACGCCTCCCTTGGAAACAGGCGTAAAGTTATAAACCGTCCCCAAAACAAAACCATCCATGATTGAATCTCGGGTCCCCGCTTTTTGAGGAGTACTTGCAGGAAATGCTACCGCCATTTTTTTCCAAGAAGCAGGATCCACTAGCCGCATATCCTTGGAAAGATTGGGCCAGTCCATTTTCCTCCCATAGGCAACATCCCCCAGCGAAACATACAGGGAATCGCCACGGGCCATTATTTTCTGCGGCGGTTTCGTGATAAGAGAGGATTCCCCAATTTTTTCAATAGACAAAAAGAACGCCTTGCTATCCGTTTGGAAAAACCCTAGCCTGTTTTCGAAGGCAACAACAATGACATTGTCCGCTGCGACAGCTTGCCCCGGAAGGACACGGACATTGCTATTCAGATATGAGCGGTTCACCACCTCCCATCGCCCCGATTTCTTATCGTAAGCAGCGATCAAGCCATATTCCGATATTCCATAAATCTTGGACGAAGTCTGAACGACTGCGTAGAAGCTGGTAGCCCCCAGGCCATCGGCCGATGTGAACACCTTCTTTAATTTTGGGGTTACAAACTGAATGCCGCCTTCTGTAGCGTAAACCGTTCCTGAATTATACGGTATGGACGAATGCACCGGGGAAGCAAGCGAAAAGACCTTCCATTCGTCGGCCAAGACCAATCCCGAAACCAGGAACAATAAAGCAAAAGTGTATTTTAAAAAACGCACGTCAAAAAATTACAAAAAAGAATCATCCCATAAACAGCCTTCTGGCCCTTTTAATGGCAGAAAGCCTCCTTTTAGATATGGCATTGAAGGATACTCCGTACATGGCACTCAATTCCTTGGTCGTAAGCCCCTTAAGGAAAGCCATCTCTATCAATTCCCTATCCTCATTTGAAAGCCTATTTACAGTACGCTTCAGTTCGTCGTTGCGACAATTTCCCGGCTTATAAAAAACGGACCTTTCTACCGGAAGCGTCTTGTAATCCCCCATAATGTCGGAAACATGGCTAAAAGTCGGCTCCCTGTTCTTGTGACGGGCGGCATCGTAAAAGCAATTGCGAAGTACACAGACAAGCCAGGGGAAAACAGACTCTTGATACATGATTTTGTCGGCATTTTGGCAAAAACGCAAGGCCACGTTTTGAAAAAGGTCCTTTGCATCCTCCTTGTCCATACATTTCGACTTGCATAAATTGTAAATTTGAGGGGAGTATGAATTCCAAGTCTTTTGAACCCATTCCTCCTGAGCCTGTTTTGATTTTTTCTTCATTGTTCCCTTCCTTTTGCATTTGCGGCGCAAATTTATGAAAATAAAAGCCAAATTCCCATTTTTTGAAATTTTTGCAAACAGCCGTTGTCAAGATTCAAACAATTGTTGTCGTTTTGCAAATTCCTGTTTTCTTTTTGTCGCTTTTATTACGGGACTTTTTGCCAGTAGCACGTGTGCCCAGGAATTCAACATGAATTCCATGCCCCCTCCAGAAATGAGCATGGAATATTCTGCAGGTGCATTGAAAGACGGCGGAAAGCTTTCCGTTTCTATCACCATTCCAGACAAGTGGCACGTAAACGCAAACAAAGTAACAGACGAATTTTTAAAGCCATCGTCTATTGTTGCAAAAGCCAAGGGTGTTGAGTTTGCCGAAGCAGTTTGGCCAGAACCTATCAAGGAATACAACGAAGCGCTGGAACTAGAAATCCTCACCTTCCGCGAAACCTTCACGGTAGAAATCCCTGTAAAAGGCACAACCGGTGCAGACTACGACAGCCTTGGAACCGAGGTAACCTTCAATTACCAAGCCTGCGACAATTCCATCTGCCTAGCCCCCGCAAGCAAGACCATTTCGCTTGACAGCCGAGCAAGCGAAGGAACGAACGAAACCATAAGCGGTGCGGCTAACGGCACGAGCGGCGTAAAAAAAAACGATCCCGAAATAAATAGCAGCAAGAAAGGCCTCACCGCACCTTCTGCGGGAATTGCACTCCTGCTCTTCTTCGCCTTTGTCGGCGGGATTATCCTGAACCTGATGCCCTGCGTGCTGCCAGTACTTTCCCTAAAGCTGTTCAGCCTCATTAAGCAGGCAGGAGAAAGCCGCGGACGGCTCCTCGCCTTGGGAGGAGCCACGACGGCGGGGATCTTGTGCAGTTTTTGGGTGCTAGCCGCCGTCGTCGCCGCCGTCAAAGCCGGCGGCGGGTCCGCGGGCTGGGGCATGCAATTTCAGAGTGCAGGCTTTATTGCCTTCATGACTGTAATCCTGACTGCATTCGCCATGAGCTTTTTCGGAATCTTTGAAATATGGCTTCCTTGGAATGCCACTACCAAAATGGACGCGGCAGGCCAGAAGGCGGGAATTGCAGGAGCATTTTTCACAGGCGCATTGTTGGTGCTTCTGAGTACGCCCTGCTCTGCCCCGCTGCTGGGAACCGCCATGGGGTTCGCCTTTTCCGCCACCACGCCAGTGCTGTTCCTGTTCTTTACCGCAGCGGGAATCGGACTATCGCTCCCCTACCTGCTGGTCAGTGCCTTCCCCGGCATCCTCAAGGTATTCCCGAAACCCGGCATATGGATGGTGCATCTGCAGCGTGTGATGGGAATCTTATTGCTCGCCTCCGTGGGTTGGCTTTTCTGGATTGTAAACGAACAGGCGGGAGCTGTAGGTGTGGAACTTTTCGCAGCCATCGCCATCGCAAGTGTCGCTTGTTCTGTACTGCTTGGAAAATTTGCAAAGCCGGGAACAGCATTCTACCGTGAAATTGCTGTAATTGTACTCAGCATTATCGCCCTGTTCTCGCTCTGGTTTGCAGCCATCGCTCCTGAATACGAGAAGGCTGCCACCGCAGCATTCAACGCACGCCTGCAAGAAAAGATGACCGAGGACGGATGGTTCCGCTACAGCCCCGCCCTCATCGAGGAATTCGCCAAGGCAAAGCGAACCGTATTCATAGACGTGACCGCCGACTGGTGCCTCACCTGCAAAGCAAACGAAGCCGCCGTCCTTGACGATGACGACTTTATCCGTGCCATGGACAGCCTAAACGTCGCCCTGGTCAAGGCCGACTGGACCCGCGAAACGCCAGAAGTGAACGCCCTGCTGCAAAGCATGGAAAAGTCAGGCGTGCCCGCCTACGCCATTTACCCCGCCGGGGATGCTAGCCGACAGATTGTGCTGCCGGAACTCTTAACCGTCGACGGGATTGTGGAAGAGATTATTTCAATTCGCTAACTACCGCTTGCCTTCGCGCTTGTATCGCTCGATGCATTCGGCGTAGAAGTCGTAGGTCTGCTTGGCAATGGACTTCCAGCTGAACACGTCAACGGCCCGCTTGCGGCTCACCTCGCCCATCTTTTTGGCCAGTTCAGGATTGCCCAGCACCTTGTTCAGCTTATTCGCAAAATCAGTCTGGAAGGCCTTGGGGTCTGCCGGGTCGAAATCTGTATCGGACACATGCTTCAATGGCACCAGGAATCCGGTCTCGCCATCCACGATGATTTCGGGAATGCCGCCCACGGCACTACCCACCACTGGAGTACCGCAGCTCATGGCTTCCAGGTTGATAATGCCGAAGGGTTCGTACAGCGAAGGCGTGGCAAACACGGTCGCATGGCTGTAAAGTACGCGAAGTTCCTCGTGAGGGACCGCCTCCTGAATCCACACCACACCATCGCGAGTTTTCTGCACATCCTCGATGAGTGCCTTGCATTCATCGGCAAGTTCAATAGTATCGGGAGCACCAGCGCAAAGCACCACCTGGGCAGACTTGTCAATCTGTGGAATCGCCTGGATCAGCTGGCTAATGCCCTTCTGGCGGGTAATGCGAGAACCTCTTCATTGAAAGTCGGCGCATAGAAATCAGGATCAATACCGTTGTAAATCACCTTCACCCGATCTTCAGGTACGCCGTAAAGCTTCATCACATCCTGCTTCATGCCTTGGCTTACCGCAATCACACCGTCGGCAGCCTCGTAGGCCGTACGCTCAATCCAGCAGCTCATGGCATAGCCGCCATCGCCCAACTGTTCCGCCTTCCACGGGCGGTGGGGTTCCAGGGAATGGGTGGTAAGTATCAGCGGACACTGCAAAAGCCGGCTGGCCAGCACGCCGCCAAAATGGCTGTACCACGTGTGGCAGTGAATC
>CACXIR010000002.1 GCA_902767785.1 Fibrobacter succinogenes
TGGAAGCGAGAGTCCATTGCAGAGCCTGGAGTACATTTTCCACCACCACTTCGCAGAACCAGGCCAAAATTCGAACCATGTTGATAAAGGCACTGTGGACGTAGTCCCAAAGGAACGTCCAGGCAGCGGCACTGTCTTCAGGAGCCGTCGATGCACCCTTTACGCCAATGATGCGGGCACGGGTAAACACCTTCCAGGCAATGAACATGCCCACAAGGGCCGCAGCAGCGCCCAGGGCGGCAAAAATCACGGGATTCACATGAATGGCGGGGTTGGCCACGGCATAAATAGCCTGGGCCTGCCCTTCAACAGATGCCAGCGAGTCGCGGAAATAAGTGATGCCGATGGAATCGGCCCACAAATAACCGGAGAATATGGAACCAAAAGCCAGCACCACCATGGGGAACAGCATGGTAACGGGAGCCTCGTGAATGTGGCATTCCGTTTCCTTGTCGCCACGGTACTTGCCAAAGAAGGTCATAATCATAAGGCGACCCATGTACACGGCAGTAATCACCGCAGTGCCAAGGCCCACCACGTAGAAGATGGGTCCCAGAATGGGGCCGCTTGCAAAAAGACGTTCCAGAATCAGGTCCTTGGACCAGAAACCGGCAAAGCCGGGAAAGCCCACAATGGCAAGGAATGCAAAGATCATGACGCAGGCCGTAACCGGAGTCTTGTTGATCATGCCCCCCATGCGACGCATGTCCTGCTCACCGGCAAGGGCGTGAATCACGGCACCAGCACCCAGGAACAAGGCGGCCTTGAAGAAGGCGTGGGTAAATACGTGGAAAATGGAGGCGTCAAAGGCGCAGACGCCAGCCGCCATGAACATGTAGCCCAGCTGGGAGATGGTGGAATAGGCCAAGACCTTCTTGATGTCGTTCTGGAATAGCCCCGTAATGGCAGCCCACAAAGCAGTGAACATCCCCACGAAGGCAATGACAATCTGCACCTCGGGAAGCAGGGAGAACATGAGTCCCATACGAGCCAGCAGGTAGACGCCGCTGGTCACCATGGTGGCGGCATGAATCAGAGCCGACACGGGAGTGGGACCCGCCATGGCGTCAGGAAGCCAAGTAAGAAGCGGGATCTGGGCGGACTTGCCCGTGCAACCGATAAAGAACAGGACTCCCGCCAAGGAAAGAGGCAAAATCACCTCCTTGATGGTATCGGAACCCATAAGCATGTTGACAAAGGCGGCAAGGCTATCGTAGTTCAACAGGTTGGACCCGCCGATAGTCACCAGACAAAGCATGCCCAGCAAAAATCCAATATCGCCCACGCGGTTCACAATGAAAGCCTTGTTGGCAGCCTTGCAATTCTTGATGTCTGCGTTCCAGAAGCCGATAAGCAGGTAGGAGCAAAGTCCCACGCCTTCCCAACCCAGGAAGGTGAGCAGCAGGCTGTCGGCAAGGACCAGCACAATCATGCTGAACAAGAACAGGTTGATGTAGGTGAAGAAACGGGCAAAGCCGCGGTCACCGTGCATGTAGCCTATGGAGTAGAGCGTAATAAGCGTCCCGATCCCCGTCACAAACAAGAGCATGATCCGGGAAAGGCCATCGAATAGGAATCCGATATCCGCCCGGAACAAGGGAATGTCAATCCAGTTGCAGAGGGTTTGCCTAAGGCCGGTCTCGGGCATGGTGAGGGCAAGGATTGCCACCGTGGCAAAGGAAAGCGTCGGGAAAAGCACTGCAAGACCACCCACAATGCCTTCGGAAGCACCCTTCTTGCTGCCGGAAGAAATCACGGAAATCGTCCCCAAAAGGATGGTTCCAATCAAGGGGAAAAGAGGTATAAACCAAAGCGGTAAATATGTCATAGTCTACCCCTTCATATCCGAATAAGAATCCGCATCAACACTTTCCTTGTTGCGGAAAATCATGATGACCATGGCAAAGCCCACGCAAGCTTCTGCAGCCGCCACCGCAATGGAAAACAGCGGAACGATCTGGCCCACAACGCTTGCCTCGGCAGGCAACGTTTTAGCGAAGCCCACAAAAGAAAGGTTCACGGCATTCAGTGCAAGCTCAACACCCATGAGCACAAAGAACAGGTTGCGCCTTGCAATGGCAACCGTAAGCCCAATGGCGAAAATCACCAGGGCCAAAATCTGAATGTACATCGGCTGGAGTTCCATCAGTGTGTTTCCTCCCTATTTTCCGCAACCACGGATCCCAGGTGCTTCTTGGCGAGGAATATGGCGGCCACCATTGCCGAAAGCAAAAGCACGCCGATAATCTCGAAGAGCAGGAAATAGCCCGGGCCAGTAGCGGCCATGTCAAAAAGAGTTTCAGAAGTGAGTTTCACGGAACCAGGCAGAGTGGCCGAGTCGAAAGCCAGGGGGGCACGCACCAAGGCAAAACCCACCAGACCCGCAAGGACAATCACTGCCGGGATGACAAACAGGGACACCCCATCGAACATGGGGGTCCGCTTATCCCTGGCGCCGTTCAGCACCATGATCACAAAAGTCACCAGCATCATGATGGCTCCCGCATAGACCATAACCTGCACCACTCCCAAGAAGGGGCTTCCCACCAGGCCATAAATGCCTGCCAGGGAAACCATGGAAAGGATCAGGGAAAGAGCCCCATAAAGCGGATGCCTGGAAAGAAGCACGCACAGGGCGGCTCCAACCGCAATGACACCCAGGATGATAAAGTAGATGAGCGCTAGCATTATTTAACCTCCATTCCCCAGGTTTCCAGAGCCTGTTTGTTCAAGGTTCCTCCGGGAGCCACCTGGCTCTGATTGTCTTCGGGGTAGTCCTTGGGGTCCCAACTGGTAAGGGTCTTCAGGTTTGCCACGAATTCATCGCGGGTACGGTGTTCAAAAACTATTTCCTTGGTATCCATGCGGAGTGCATCCACCGGGCAGGCTTCAGCGCAAAGGCCGCAGAACACGCAGGTCAAATGGTCGATATCGAAACGCTTCACCTTCTTTTCGATACGGGGATCGTCGCTGGCGGTGGCCTCGATAAAGATGCAGTGTGCAGGGCAAGCCGCAGCGCACATGCCGCAAGCTACGCAACGGGGAGTTCCGTCAGGGCGCAGCATAAGGCGATGCTTGGCGCGGTAGGTACCGCGAACTTCCGGCTGGCCTTCGGGGTACGAAATCGTAGGCAGAGTCTCGTAGCGGAACAAACCGCGGAGGGCATGCTTGAGGGTTGTCCACAAGCCGCGAATGGCCTCGAATATATAGAGGCGTTCGCCGAGTGTCATAGGCCTTTGCTTGATAACGCGAGCCATCAGTTACCTCCCATAAGTTTTGCAACCACGGCTGTCACCACCAGGTTCAAAAGGGCAATGTTCAAAATGATCTTCCAGCCCAAATGCATCACGTGGTCGTAGCGGAAGCGGGGCAGAGTCCAGCGGACCCAAATCCACACCCAGCAGAAGAACACGCTCTTAACCACCAGCACCAGCAGATGGATAAGGGCAGTACCCACGGCAGAGGCAAGGCTGCCTACGGCAAAGCCGTTTACGACAAAGTTCGCAGGATTGTAGAACATCCAGGCACAGGCGCCGAGGGCGATAAGCACCACGGCAGCTACCCAACCAATGGTCTTGTAGAGCTTGTATTCCTGCAGGATTTCCATCTTGTTGGACTGCACCGAAGCGGCCAACTTGCGGGAATAGCGGTAAATCATGTGGAGGAAAGCAAGGGCAAGGAACGCCAGCACCCAGCAAAGAATTGCCAGAGACCCGCCCATGTGGGCCTGCATGGTCTCAGTAGTCACAAAGGGAACCGAGTAGCCGCCCAAGAAGAGGGTCGCCACCAAGAAGCTGTTGATGCAGATGTGGGAGTATTCGCCCATGTAGAACAGGCCGAACTGCATGGCGCCATATTCCGTATGGTAGCCAGCCACCAGCTCGGGTTCGCCTTCGGCCACGTCAAAGGGAGCGCGACCTGTTTCGGCGATGCTTGCGATGAGGAAGCAGAAGAAGGCCACCGGCTGGACCACAATGCCCCAGGCGTGGTGTTCCTGCCAGGTCACGATATCCGTCAGGTTGAAAGAACCTGCCAGCAGCAAGATGCCCATCATAGAAAGCCCGAGGCAAACTTCGTAGCTAATGGTCATGGAACTAGTACGCAACGCTCCCAAGAAGCTGTACTTGGACTTGGAGGCCCAACCCGCAAGGACCGCACCGTAGGCGGACAGGGAAGAAAGGCCGAACAGCAAAAGCACGCCCACGTCGGAATCCACGATGGAACCCGCAATGCGGACGGACTTGCCACCCCATTCAAAGACCATGGGGCCAAACCAGGGTATCACGCAGGGAGAAAGGAACACGATGGCAAAAGGAATTGCCGGAGCCACGTAGTACAGGAACTTGTTTGCGCCCTTGGGGGCGAACATTTCCTTGAAGAACAGCTTGGTACCATCGCACATGTTCTGCACATAGCCAAACGCACGAATTTTGCCAAAGAAGGGAATCTTGATGTAGGAACGGTTTGGTCCTTGGCGGTCTTGCATAAAACCGGCGCCACGGCGTTCCATGGGAATGAGCAACAAGATGTAAAGGACCGGCACGAAGCAGAAGCCAAACTTCGCAATCGTGATGAGCCATTCCACCCAAGTTCTGGATTCAACAATATCCATTACGCTTCACCTCCTTCGAGGAGTTTGCCTGTACTCTTGATGGTATCGTAGGTAAGACCGGCGAGAGCGCTTGCGTACTCGCCCACTTTCTTAAAGGCTTCCACAGCACTTTGCAGCTTGCAGCCTGCAAATTTCGAAAGCACCTGGAAGGCGGGTTCCAACTTTTCGTCGGGACATACCGGGCAGGCATTCAGTTTTTGCAAGATGTTCAGGCTGTTCACCATGGTACCCTGAACTTCGCTCCAGTGACGGACTCCTATGGCGATGGTAGCCTTCTTTGCAGTTGCATCGTCAAACGGGGTGAGTGCCACCCTGCAGTTGATCTTCTCGAGAACACTGGATGCTGCCGGGTCTTCGCCAAACAGGTCGGCGTTCACCGTCACCAGAGTTTCGAATTCAGAGGCGCGCTTCATGAAGTCGGCCACATCGGCAAAACCCATAAGTTTCATGCCGGCACGGTTCGCCACCGGATCACCGCTCATAGCAATGCCATCGGGCGTACCCACCTTCAGGAGGGAGCCACCAAAAATTTCGGCACGGTCGCCAAGGGAATCCTTCAGCATGCGAATTGCAGCGAGGTCTTCCATTGTACAGGTACCGCCCGCAACAAGGGCGACCTTCCCGCTTCCAAACGCCGGAGTATGCACGTCCATGGCAGGCAGGCGGTTCTTATCAAAGTTCTGGAAAGCGAGACGGCTGGTGTTAGAAAGCCAGCTGCGGTTCACTTCCGGATTGCAGCGGGGCATCACGCGGTAGATGCGGCCGTCGGCATGGTCCAGCCAGATGTTTGCTCCCAGAGAGTCATCCATAGAGACGGTCGGCGTATGGCTGAGCAACCAGACGCGCTTCTGGAAGCGGAAATACTTGGCCGTCATGGCACCCACGGGGCAAACGTCGGTCACACACAAATCGTATTCGTGATCCAGCTTTTCGCCCGGGAACGTGGTAATGTAAGTGTGGTCGGCACGGCCGGCTAGCTGGAGCTGTTCGGAACCGGCAATGGTACGCATAAAACGCACGCAACGGTCGCACTGCACGCAACGTTCTTCGTCCAGCAAAACGCGGGGACCGAGGTCCACATGCTTTCCGCCACGGACCTGACCCTTGGCGTCAACGAACTGGTGGGCGGGATTGCCGTGGTAGTTCTTGCCGTATTCGGGACGCATGCGGGATTCGTTCTGGCCTGCTTCCATGTAATTCTCTTGCAGGGTGCATTCGCCGGCCTTGTCGCAAATGGGGCAATCCAGCGGGTGGTTCACCAGCATAAATTCCTGAGTGGCCTTGCGGGCGTTTTTGACGCGGGCAGAAGAGGCCGGCGTGTAGATTTTCATGCCCGGAGCAACCGGCGTGTAGCAGGCAATCACCAGCATGCGGCCGCGGGGGCCTTCCTGCTCCACCAAGCACTGGCGGCAGTTACCCGAAACCGGCAGGAACGGGTGGTAACATACGTGGGGCGTTTCAATCCCGACAGCCTTGAGGGCTTCAAGGAGGTTTGTATCGCCAGGAACCATCACGGCCTTATCGTCCACGAAGATTTCCACCTTCGGGCTGTTTTCGGTCGGGAGTTTCGGCATGTTGTAGTAGTTACTCATAATATTACCAGAAAATTCCAGGACGATAGTTTTCCTGAACACGGGGCTTGGCATGTTCGGGGTTCTTTGCAATCAGTTCGTCGAAGTCTGCCCTGAACTTCGCAGTGTAAGAGGAGGTGGGGCCGCCAAGGGAAATGGACAGCGGGCAAATGGTCACGCCGCCAAATCCACCCGAAAGGCTCTGCATCAGTTCCACATCGCCGTCATGACCCTTGCCGTCCACAATCTGGTTCAGAATGCGGTGCAACAGGCCCGTACCTTCGCGGCAAGGCGTGCACTGGCCACAGGATTCGTGGCTGTAGAAGTTGCCCAGCACATTCAGAAGTTCCGCCATGTTGTGGGTATCGTTAATCACGATCATGGCACCGGAACCGAACATGGTCTTCATGGAGGCGAGGCATTCATAGTCCATGGTAGCCACGGCACATTCTTCTGCAGTCAGCGGAGCGCAAGAGGAACCGCCCGGAAGAACGGCCTTCAGGTTTCCACCCACCACGCCGCCGGCATAGTCGTTGATCATGGTCATCATGGGGGTTCCGAGAGGAGCCTCGTACACGCCTGGGTTCTTCACGTCGCCAGAAATGCAGAACACCTTGGTACCGCCAGCGCGGGGAGTTCCCATCTTGGCGTATTCCTCGGGTTCGTGGCTAAAGATCCATGGGAGGGCCATGATGGTTTCCACGTTGTTCACGCAAGTGGGGCTCTTCCATGCACCGCTTACCGCCGGGAAAGGCGGCTTAAGGCGAGGCTGGCCCTTCTGGCCTTCCAGAGAGTTAATCAAAGCAGTTTCTTCACCGCAGATGTAGGCACCCGCTCCACGGTGGACAAAGATGTCAAAGCAGAACTTGGTGCCCATAATGTTCTCGCCCAAGTAACCGGCGGCATAAGCCTGGTTCAAGGCCTTGTTCAGGCTCTCGATGCAGGGCAGGAATTCGCCACGGCAGTAGATATAAGCCGCACGGCTACCAAGTGCCCAAGCGGCGATAATCAAGCCTTCGATAAGACGGTGGGGGTCTTCCAGCATCAGGAAGTGGTCCTTGAAGGTACCGCCTTCGCCTTCGTCAGCGTTCACCACGATGTAGACGGGCTTGCCGGAATTGCGAGGCACAAAACTCCACTTCATGCCGGTGGGGAAACCTGCACCGCCACGACCGCGGAGGTTTGAACGTTGCACATAGTCAATGACTTCGAACTGGCTCATGTTAAACAAGCGGTCCGAAATATTGGCATAGCCACCCAGCTTCTTGTAGACTTCGATGTCCTGGGCACCCTTGCCAAAGTTAGCAGTACAAACTTTTACACATTCAGCCATAATTACTTTGCCTCCTCGACAGGAGCCGGCTTCTGCGTGGCAGTAGCCTCCTTGGAGGGCTTTGCCGTGCGTTCACCAGAGGTTGCAATCATGCGATACACATCGCCCACCTTGCCGCTAGCATCCACAAACGCCTTGTCCTTGACGCCGGGTTCGCCCACGGCGGCCCATTTGGAGCCGTTCTTCTTTTCTACCACAAGCTTGGTAAATTCGGGAGCGCCCTTCCAGGTGAGGGTGGCGCCGTTTTCGTCGGCTTCCGCCTTCACGTTCAGCACCGGAGAGGGGGGCGCGTAGTCGGCGACCTGGGGCTTTGCCGTGGCGCCGGGTGCGCCGGGATGGCCGCCGTGGCCTTTCACGGTACCGCCCAGCACGTCGTGCTTGGGCATGTCGTTCACGTGGGCCTTGCACCAGTCGATAATGCGGTCAATGCTTGCTTCCGTAAGGGTGGTGCCCCGCTTCATCTTGAGTTGACCGTCCACCACGTCGGTGGCAAAGTCGTCGTTCACCAGCATCATGGGGCCGTTACCGCAACTACCCAAGCATTCCACCTGAAGTATGGTAAACATGCCGTCGGCAGTGGTCTCGCCGCTCTTGATGCCCAGTTTGTTTTCCACGTACTTGATAAGGGGCTGTGCACCCTTGATGGCACAACTGATGTTGCGGCAGAACTGCAGCAGGAACTTGCCCTTGGGAGCGTGGTTATACATGGTGTAGAAAGTGGCAACGCCAAGAGCGTGAGCCGGAGCGCAACCGCAAACCTTGGCAGCCCAGCGAATGCCTTCGGTAGGCACCCAGCCAAACACGCCCTGCACCAGCCAAAGTACTTCGAGGAGTGCCCCCTGCCCCACCGGGTAACGGCTGAGGAGGTCGGCACAGCGTTCCTTGATTTCGGGAGTATCCAACTTGGCCAGCACTTCCTGAGTAGGCGGCTGGGGAACAGCCTTGTGCACGTGGCCAAAGGTTTCCGCAGGATCCGGAAGAGCCGGAATAGGCTCCACGGGACGGTCGAACTTCAAACGATTGTTGGCGACAAACTGTACGGCGCCCTGAATATGTTCTCTCATCGGTCAAGTTCTCCAGCGATAATGTTGAGGCCAGAAAGTACGGCCATGGAGTCGGCCAGCTGACCGCCTTCCACCAGTTCGTGGAATGCAGCAAACTGTGTGAGGCAAGGCGGACGCACCTTGATACGGTACGGATGTCCGCTGCCGTCAGAAACGATTGTGAAGCCCAGTTCACCGTTGGCGCATTCGGAACCGCTGTAGAATTCCCCTTCGGGAACGCGAACGCCCTCGTAGACGCTCTTGAAGCGGCCGATAAGGCCTTCCATGTCCTGATAGGCCAGCTTGTGCGCCGGCACGCGGATGCGTGGGTCGACGATGTCGACGGGCCCTGGCGTAAGGCGCTTCAGGGCCTGGCGCACAATCTTCACGGATTCCTCGATTTCAGCAAGACGGACCTGCAGGCGGTCGTTGCAGTCGCCCTGAGTTCCTACCACCACTTCCCAATCGTAGGTCTCGTAGTCGTAGTAAGGTTCGTCCTTGCGCAAGTCAGCCGCCACGCCACAGGCGCGGAGGCAAGGTCCAGTCCAGCCGTAGCTGATGGCCTTTTCTGCAGAAATCTTGCCAATGCCCACGGTACGGTCCAAGAAGATGCGGTTACGGTCCAAGCAGGCGTGCAAATCCTTCAAGGCCTTCTCGGTAGAATCCAGGGCAGCAAGCACATCCTGCTCAAAGCCGTCGTAAGCATCGCGAGAAAGGCCGCCAATGCGAGCATAACTGTTGGTAAGGCGTGCACCCGTAAGCTTTTCCCAGATGCACATGATCTCTTCGCGGGGATTAAACGCATACATGAACGGGGTGGTGCCGCCCAAATCCTGGAAAGCCGCCGCCACGCACACGAAGTGGTCGTTGATACGGCTAAGTTCGTTCACAATCACGCGAAGCACCTTGCAGCGTTCCGGCAGTTCCACGCCAAACATGGATTCCACCGCACGGCAGAAGGCTATGTTGTTCATGATAGCGGAGCAGTAGTTGAGACGGTCGGTATAGGGAACCACTTGCTGCCAGGTACCCCTTTCCACCATCTTCTCGAACCCGCGGTGCAGGTAGCCGATCTCTTCTACGCTGGCCACGATGGTCTCGCCGTCCATAGCCGCCATAAAGCGCAAGCAGCCGTGGGTAGCCGGGTGGCTGGGCCCCACGTTCAGGGGCATCAAATCCAGGGTTTCGCCATTGGAATCACGTACGATCATTCTTTGACACTCCCTTCCAAAAATTCGTTGTCCTTGGTCTCGACTTCCTTGCTACGCTTCACGATCCAGTAACCCAGCGCCTCCAGGCGCTTTTCCAGTTCCGGGAGCAAATAGTCGTTGGTAGAGAGCCACTGCCGCTTCTGTGCAGGGTAGTCCTTGCGCAGCGGGTGGCCCACAAATTCCACATGGTTCAACAGGCGGCGGAGGTCCGGATGGCCCGTGAACACGATGCCGAACTGGTCGAAGACTTCACGTTCATACCAGTTGGCGTTGGCATACAAGTCGCTAATGGTGGGGACCTTCAAGTCGGACTCCGACACCAGCACCTTGAGACGAAGGCGAAGGCCCGGATGCTTGAGACTCTTGAAGGCATAAGAAATGGCAAAACGGGGGCCCTCGTGGTTCGGATAGGTCAAGTAGTCAACACCTGCGATATCCACCAGCATGTCCATCTTGCAGGAGGGGTCGTCTTTCAAGAAGGCCACCACGTTGTGCAGGTATTCCCTGGAGACCACTACGCAGTCGTCCCACTTGGCCTGGGCGTCCAGTTTGCCGCCAAACTTTTCCATCAATTCCTTAAAATCCATCTTTACTCCTTCCAGAACTGGGCCTTCTTGACCAATTCCTGTTCCTTCTCGGACACAAATTCCTTAGCCAATTCCACCTTCTCTTGGGCAAAATCCTTAGCGGCGGCCTTGGCCTCTGCGGTCTTGGCCTTGATCATTTCCAACTGGTCCCTGACCCGGCCTGCGCGCTGCTTCATGTAAGACTCGTCCTTGATCTTCTTCTGCAGGTCGAACATGGCGTCAAAGAAGGCCTCCGGACGGCTGGGGCAGCCACCGATGTACACGTCCACCGGAATGATGTGGTCAATACCCGGCACGGTGCAGTAGCAGTCGTAGAAGCCGCCAGAACAGGCACAGGCACCCATTGCAATGACCCAGCGGGGTTCTGCCATCTGCTCGTAAATACGCTTAAGGATGGGGGCCTGCTTGTAGGTAATGGTTCCCGCCACCAGGAGTACGTCGGACTGGCGCGGCGTAAAGCGCACATATTCGGAACCGATACGGGAAAGGTCGTAGCGGCCCACTTCGGTACTCATGAATTCGATTGCACAGCACGCCGTACCGTAGGGGAACGGCCACAGAGAATTAGTTCGGCCCCAATTGACCAAAAAGTCAAGGGAGGACGTTATGATACTTGGCTTTTGTGCCTCATCAGTCATAAGGGATTCCTCGTAAAATTCGGCCAAAAAGATAGAAAAAAAGGGATTTTTCGAGGTTTTCAAAAACTGGAAAAGTGGCCCCACCCAAACGGAGCTTTTCCCGCCTAAACGGCTAAGGTTTTGACTGTCAAAGGGTTAGGCGGCTATTCCGCCCAGTGGTTGCCGTTGTAGTTCTTGGCAATGTCCGCATCCATGCCGATTTGTCGCACCAAATCGTCCAAATTGGCGAACTTCTGCTCTGGACGCAGGTAGGCCAGCAGGTCCAAAGCAAGGGGCATTCCGTAAATGTCCCTGTCAAAATCCAAGATGTACGCCTCAATGGCCATGCGGTGGTTCCCCGTGGAGGGCTGGGTGCCGATGTTCACCACCGCACGGAAAACATGGTTTTCCAAACGGGCGGAGGCCACATAGACGCCGCTCCGGGGCAAAAATTTGTAGGGATCCACCTGAAGGTTTGCCGTGGGGAACCCGAGAGTATGCCCAAGGCGTTTGCCCTCCACCACCGTTCCCGACAGGCGGTAAGGCCTTCCCAGGTAAGTCTGGGCACGGTCCACGTCCCCGTTCAAGAGGGCATTGCGTACCGCCGAAGAACTGACACGTTCCCCCTTATGGAGCACAATAGAAAGCATCTGGGTGGAAAGTTCCGGGAACGCAGCGGTAATGGTTTCGTAGTTTCCCTTGCCCCCGGCGCCAAAGCAATGATCGTGGCCAAAGAACATGGAACACACGCCACGCTTCTCGATCAGTTCATTACGGACAAATTCATCAAAGGGGAGCTTGGCCATTTCGGGAGTGAAAGGCATCACCATGAATTCAAGACCCAGACTCTCCACGAATTCCCGCTTTTCTTCCGTGGTGGTAAGGAGCAGGGGATCGCCGGGAGTCCGCAAAACGTAATTGGAATGGGGTTCAAAACTGATAACCGTGGGTACCAGGCCATTAACTTCGGCAACCGCTTTCAGGGAACGGAATAACGCCTGATGGCCTAGGTGGCAACCGTCAAAATTTCCCATGGTTATGGCACGGCGAAGGAACTTTTCCATATCAGTCATCCTCCGCCAAAAAATACTTCGGCTTGATTCTTCCCGGCTCATACTGGCCCAAGGCAAGGACATCTCCCTGCAGGTCCGCCACAAAAACGTGACCCTGCTCCCCCACCCCATCTACAGGTGTTTTCCAAGGGACCCAATTCCCATTCCGGATTACAGACAAATCCTTCTCGTCAAAACGGACCACGGGGTAATCCAGCACCTTGTCTACGGGAACCAGGTTCTCCTTGCCCAGATCGGAACCCTTTACCGCCCTTTCCAAAGTGACAGGGCCTATACGGTGGCGTCGAATCAAGGATACGCAGCCGTGGGTTCCCAGGGCTCGGGCAATGTCACGGCCCAAGGCCCTAATGTAAGTTCCCTTGGAACATTCGCATTCCATGTCGAAGGTAGCGAAGCTCTTGCCGCTGCAGCCCTCGGTAACGCCGCCCTCGCCCAGAATCTTCAAGGAGTTGATGCGGATGGGGCGAGGGCGCAGTTCCACCTGCTTGCCCCGTTCCGCCCAATCGCTGGCACGGCGGCCGTCCACCTTTACGGCGCAGTACTGCGGAGGTACCTGCGTAATGTCGCCGGTGAACTGCGGAAGGATGGCTTCAAGAGCGGCACGCACTGTATGGATTTTATCGCCTTCGGTCCCAGGATGACAGCAGGTATCTTGAGCCACCACATCTCCGTCCCATTCCAAGGTGTCGGTTTCGTAACCCAGGTGCAGCCTGAAGGTATAGCACTTGTCCTTGGCCTCCACAAAGGGGAGCAGCCGGGTGGCACGCCCGATGGCGGCCACAATCAGGCCCGACGCCCGCAGGTCCAGAGTACCGGCGTGGCCTACCCGCTTAGTGCAAAAGACCCTTTTCAGCGGGAAAAGGGCCTTGAAAGAAGTTTCACCAGCGATTTTATCCAAAAGGACAAATCCAGAAGGAGTCAAGCTAGAGTTCCCCCTTCTGTTTCAGCTCGGTGAGAATTTCCTCAATACGCATAGCGTGTTCCAAGTTCTCGTCCAGGACGAACCTGAGTTCCGGCACTTTGCGGATCTTGAGGGACTTGCCCAACACCCCGCGGATAAAGCCGGAGGAATTGTTGAGTCCTATCAGGGAATCAGTCTTTTCCTTGTCCGTACCCATGACCGAAACCAAGACCTTTGCATAGCTCAGGTCGTCGGTAATGGTCACGCGGGTAATGCTGGCGAGGCTGCTCACGCGAGGATCCTTAAGCCCCTTCTGCACGAGCTTTCCGATTTCCTCACGGAACTGTTCGCCAAGCCTGTCGGTCCTACGACTCATTAAGCGTCCTTCTCCTCGGCAGCCTTCTTAGCCTTCTCTTCGGCTTCTTCGCGGGCCACGTCCTTCAGGGTACGGGCAACGGAGACTTCCTTGAAGAAGATCAAGCTGTCGCCTTCCTTGATATCGTCGTAACCCTTGAGGCCGATACCGCATTCGAAACCGCGGACAACCGTCTTCACGTCGTCCTTCATGCGCTTGAGGGACTGGACCACGGTGGTACCCAGTTCCACGCCATTGCGGTATACGCGGACATGGCTGGTACGGTCCACTTCGCCATCGGTAACCATACAGCCGGCAATAAGGCCAACCTTCGGGATCTTGAACACCTGGCGGATTTCAGCTTCGCCCACAAGTTCTTCCTTGAGGGTGGGCTTCAACAGGCCTTCCACGGCGTTCTTAATGTCTTCGATACAGTCGTAAATCACGCGGTAGTTGCGGATTTCGATACCTTCCTTCTGGGCCATCTCGCGTACTGAGAGCGAAGGCATCAGGTGGAAGGAAATAATGATAGCCTGGGCAGTTGTCGCAAACAGGATATCGGAATCCGTAATGGCACCCACACCCTTGCGGATAATGTTCACCTTCACTTCCCTGTTGGAAAGTTTTTCCAAAGAAGAAGCCAAAGCTTCGGCAGAACCACCCACGTCGGCCTTGACGATGAGGTTCAGTTCGGAAAGCTTGCCTTCCTTCTGTTCGTTGAACTTGGATTCCAGAGAAATAGTGCTACGGGCGCGGAGGTCGCGTTCACGGGCGGCCATACGGCGCTTACTTGCAATTTCACGTGCGGTCTTTTCGTCGTCCACCACAATCAGGTCGTCACCGGCCTGGGGTGTACCGTCGAAGCCAAGCACCTGGCAGGGAGCAGAGGGAGGAGCGACCTTCATCTGTTCGCCGCGCTCGTTAAACATGGCTCGGACCTTACCGGCGTAGATACCGCAGACAAACGGGTCACCCACATGGAGGGTACCATTCTGCACAAGGATCGTAGCCATAGAGCCCTTGCCCACGTCCAGCTTGGATTCCACCACGGCACCCTTGGCATGGGCATCGGGGTTGGCCTTCAGTTCCAGAACTTCGGCTTCGAGGGCAAGTGTTTCTAGAAGCTGGTCCATGCCCTGGCCCGTACGGGCGGACACTTCGATACAGCTGGTCTGACCGCCCCACTGTTCCACTTCCACGCCGCGTTCGGCTAGCTGGGCACGAATCTTGTCAGGGTTGGCGGTAGGCAGGTCCACCTTGGTGATTGCCACCACCATGGGAACTTTTTCACGCTTGGCCAACTCAATGGATTCCACCGTCTGAGGCATCACCATGGAGTCGGCAGCCACCACCAGCACAATCACGTCGGTCACCTGGGATCCGCGGGCGCGCATAGCGCTAAAGGCCTCGTGACCCGGAGTATCCAAGAATGTCACCTTGCCCTGGGCGGTAGTCACCTCGTAGGCGCCGATGTGCTGGGTAATGCCGCCCGATTCGCCAGATACCACGTGGGTCTTGCGAATCCAGTCCAGCAAAGATGTTTTACCATGGTCCACGTGACCCATGACAGTCACCACGGGATGACGGGGCTGCAGGTTCTCGGAAGATTCCTCTTCCACGCCGAGAACCGCTTCTTCGTATTCTTCCATCAACTGGGCTTCGTAACCGAACTCGTCCGCCAGAATCTGGATGGTCTCAAAATCTAGGCGGGCGTTGATGGTCACCATCATGCCCATTTCCATGCACTTCGCGATTACGCGGGCAGGCATCTGGTCCATAAGGCCAGCGAGTTCGCCCACGGTAATAAAGTCGGAAGTCTTGAGGATTTTCTTTTCTTCGCCAGAATCGTTGTCGTTGTGTTCCTTGCGATAAACTTTTTTCACAGGCTTCTTGGAAAGGTCGGCCATAACGCGGGACACGTTCTGGCGTACCATTTCCTGCTGTTGTTCCTTCTGCTGTTCCTGACGGTCGCGGCCATTGTTGCCACGGCGGTTCTTGTCGTTACCATGACGGCCGTTTTGGCCCTTGGCATTGCCACCCTTGCCCCCCTGGGCAGAGCCCATGGGGAAACCGGTACCGCCATTGCTGGCATTGAAGGCGTCCTGCATGGAACCACCAGAGAAACCACTGGAACGTCCACCACCGAAACCTCCACGGCCACTATTCTGACCGGAACGGAAACCGCCGTTACCGCGATCCTGGCCAGGAGTGCCGTTGCGAGGGCCAAATGTTCCCGTATAACCTTGAGCATTGCCTGGGCCCTTGGCGCCGGGTCTGCGGTTACCTGGACCGCGAGTACCCTGCTGTTGCTGCTGGGACTTGGCAATACGAGCAAGGATTGCAGCATCGGGTTTGAACACCTGAGCCTTCATGGGGGGCTGCTTGAGTTCCGTACTAGAAGACATCATGTTCGGAGCGGGAGCAGGGGCAGGTGCGGGCTTCGGAGGAGCCACCGGCTTCGGATCCGTCTTTGCCACAGGTTCCGCCTTCGCCTCAGGCTTTGCAGCCGCCTTCGCCGTTGCGGAGCCTTTCGTTGTTTCGGGCTGCTTAACTTCTTCCTTCGGTGCGGCCACGGACTTGGCTTCGGCAGGGGCTACGGGCTTTTCTACCGCTGGAGCCTTGGGGGCTTCGCCTTCAGCAGGAGCTGCAGGTTTAGCCTTTGCCGCTGTAGGCTTATCAGCGGCGGACTTCGCCTTGGTAGTTCCCTTTTTCAAGCGAATCTTCACTCCGTTCTTGGTAACCACCGATTCCGCTGCAGTCTTTTTCTTGGGGGTTCCCTCTTGGGAATCCGCAGTGGAAGAGTTCTTCAGGTTCTTGCTCCTGGAGTCCTGCTTCTTCTTTTCTTCAGCGACCGCCGCTTCGATTTTTTCAAATTCGAAAGCGTTCACCTTCGAAACCTGCGTCAAGACCTTTACGCCATTGTCGCGCAAAAGTTTCACCACAAAGTCACTCTTGACTCCGTGTTCCTTGGCCCAATCGACCGGTTTAATCTGTTCTTCTGTATTCATTAACAGCCTATTTAATCCTTGTTTCAAGACCCCGTTCACGAAGTCCTATGATTAAGCCTCTTCTCCCGAAGTCGTTTCGGCAGCAGCCTCTGCGGAATTGTCCTCGGAGGGAGCGTCAGCAAAAAGGCTTTCCGCCTTGTGCACGTTGCGACGAAGTTCCGGTTCGCGAGGCTTTAAAACTTCGGCCTTGGCGGCCTCGTCCTTCTCGGACCATTCCTTTTCGCCAAACACGTCCAAATCGCGGCCCACCAAGGTAGCGGCCAGTTTCACGTTCTGCCCGTTTTTGCCAATGGCCTGAGCCAGGTTTTCGTCGTTGATGACCACCACCACGCGCTGGGTGCCGGGCACTTCGGCAAGTTTCACAATGTTAGCCGGAGCAAGAGCGCGGGTAATGAACACTTCCATGTCCGGATTCCAGTGAACAATGTCAATACGTTCGTTGTCCAATTCGCGAACAATGGTCTGCACACGGGCACCCTTCATTCCCACGCAGGCTCCCACGGGGTCGATCTTTTCGTCGCGAGAATACACGGCAATTTTTGCACGGTAGCCGGGTTCACGGGCAACGCCCTTGATTTCCACAGAACCTTCGTAAATCTCGGGAACCTCCTGACGGAACAATTCCTTCAGGAAATCGCCATTGGCACGGGACAACACCACCTGGGCACCATTCTTGGAAGACTCTTCCACGCGGGCAATAACGGCCTTTACAGACTGGCCCTGAGCAAGGCGTTCACGGCTAATCTGTTCGCGGGGAGGAATCACAGCTTCGGTCTGCTTGCCCAAGCTCACAATCACGTTGCGACCTTCTAGGCGCAGCACTTCGCCGCTAATCATAGTGCCAATACGACCCTTGTAGGTGTCCAGAATCTTCTGGCGTTCCGCATCGCGAATCTGCTGAGTCAAAAGCTGCTTGGCAGTCTGGATAGCCTGGCGACCAAAGGTGGTCGTAGGAACTTCCATTTCCAAGGTGTCGCCGGGCTGGGCATCTTCATCGAATTCCTGAGCTTCGGGAACCAGCATGTATTCTTCATCCATCTTCTGCACTTCTTCGGCAGTCATGCTGGGATCGTAATCGGGATAGTCGTCTACCACCTTGGCACGGAGGTATACGTGAACTTCATCCTCATCGATTTCCACATCGATCTTCTTGTCCACATGCAGATACTTCTTGGCGGCAGAAACCAGTGCCTGCTTCAAGGCATTCAAGACCACGGAATCGTCCATATTCTTGGCATCGACCACGGCCTTCAGGGCTTCCAACAAGTTGACTTTCGGTTCATTTTTCATGAATTGACCTTCCTATTATATTTGTACATCCACCTTGGCCACCAGCACTTCGGACCTGGGAACCACCACGTTCCCGGCGTTACCCTTAAGGGCTAGCGTCAAATTATTTTCGTCCGCTTCCAGGAGTTTCCCGGTCAGGGGCTTTCCCGTGCTGCGGGTCACCCGCAAGACACGGCCCTTGTTGCGGAGCAAATCTGCGACCGACTTCAGGGGGCGGTCCAACCCAGGGGAAGAGACCTCTAACGTGTAAGCTCCTTCCACCACTTCGGGGTCCTGGTCCAGGGCGTCGGACAGGTGACGGCTCACCTTGGAGCAATCGTCAATGGTAACGCCTTCGGGCTTATCGATATAGAGCCGCAAGGTTCTGCGCTTGCCCGCACGGAACATGTCGGATTCCACCAAGGACACTCCTGCAAACCCGCAGGCCTCGGCTATCATCGCATCCAGTTTTTCCCGGTTATCCAAATAAACCTCTTATATTAAAATAGCCGTTCGCTTACGGAACCTTTCCAGAACGATTTGGACCGAAATCCAAAGTTCAGGGGGAAAAATTCCACGAACTGGCATAAACCGCACACAAATAGAGAAATTTTTACGATTCCAGGCAACTGCCCCAAAGAAGAATGTGGGCAAAAACGGTTGCTAAATACCTATATTTTGCCCATGACCTACGTGCTATTGATCATCGCAAGCCTTGCCGGCATCGCTGTTTCTGTGTTCTACCTACGCAAGAACATCATCCGCATTAAAGAAAAGAACAAAAGCGAACCCAAAGCCTACAAGCGTAAAATGAACTACGTGCTCACCTACCTGTGGTACGGCTACTTGCTGGTATTTTTCGTAGGGATTACGATTAACAACATTGGCCTCTGGTAGCGCGTTCCCAGCGTTCGTAAAGGAATAGGGCAATAAGATTCTTGCCATCCACAAACTGATGGGCAGCCTCTTCGTACGGAAGCACCACAGTCTTTATCCATTCGATCTCATCGGTATACTGCTGGTCGCGGCCATCCATGGCCTTTAACTGCTCGGGAGTCACATCCCGCTCAATCGCATACAAACGAATTCGTTCGTCCAACAAGCCACAGCTGGCAGCAAAGCCGTCACTCTTCCCCTTGTACCAAAAATCCATCAAGTCTATAAGCTCAGAATCGTCGGCCTTGATTTGCGCTTCTTCCTCTAGTTCCGAAAGGGCCACCTTGCGGTAATCCCCTGTCCAGTCCAGAATTCCTGCCGGGATTTCCAAAGAGGCCTGTTCACTAATGGGGAAACGGGGTTGCCGCACCAAAAGCAAGTATTTTTTTCCTTCGCAACGGAGTACCACCAAAACGCCCACCGCATTCCCACGCACCAGCACAATCCCATGAACCGGGCGTCCATCTGGCAGCATGGCCGTAGCCTTAAGCTTTATAAAAAGCGGATGGTGGACTTTAGACAGATAGTCTACCGATGCAAAATGAATTTTCGTTATCTTGAATTTTGTGCGGGTCACCGAAAGCCACTCCTGAAAAATGCGGCTTTCCAAAATCACGCCATAATCCGCCTCGTCTATTTCCGAAGCAAACGTATACTCAATCTTTTCTTCCATAGGATAGTCCAACGGCTACAAGCAATCGGCTTTAATGACGACTTTTAGGCTTGGCGGCACTGACAGTCGCCTTCTGCCAAACCTGGCGCAGCGAATCCATGCTAATGGAATCCGGCACCATGTACCCCTGACTCATGTCATACCAGAACATGTCTTTTTGAGTAGAGGGACCGCAAAACTTTTCCGTCTTGGACGGAGAGAAAAGCTCACGGATTGCAATCATTTCCCGCAGGGTTCCATAAGCCGAAATCTGGAACTTGTTCATGGCCCCGCACTCCGGAATGCTCTCCACATAGTAAAGGTGCGTATGCCATATGGTATCTTGGCGTTCCATGACACTTCCCAGAGCCAAGGAATCATCCTTCCAACCCGCCGACTTGCAATACGTGTATGTAGAATCCGCACAGCGCTGCCGTATGGGAACAAGTGCCGTATCCCCATAATTCCAATACCTGGGGAATATAGTGTCCGGAACAGTCTTGTCGCACTTATCCATGCGGAAGGCACAAGACGACTTCATAGAACGCCAGTAATACGTGCGAGGCGTCAATGAATCCAAAACCTTCAACAGAGACGGAGACCCTTTGGTGCGCAAAGGCAAAGCCTTTATGGAATCGTAAAGGGAATCTACATACAATTTAAAGGTGTCCAAACTGAAACTTCCCCGACGGACAAGGATAGTGTCCAGCAAGGAGTCCACATCGTTATAAATGTTTATTTGAGAAATGCCTTCCAGAGCCTGTTTATCCAGCATAGCCTTTATAACCGTATCGGGGCGGAACATGGGAGATGCACAATCTTCTGTCTTCGTTTGATACTGGATTACAGGAAGCAGGTCCAGCACCGTGTCGTACACTTCCGCATTCACATGAATGCTTTTTAAAGCACAATTGGAAAAGGACCAAATGCTATCAAGGCCAATGTACAGGGTATCACCTTCCAGGTGGATGAAATTTCCCGAATCCAGCGTAGCCGCAAGAAAAAAGCCCTCTCCCCCAAAAACAGCGCTATCGTTGGTCACGCTAATGGGACCATCGTCGTCCTGAGTACATGCAGACAAGGACAACGTCCACAGCACAGCAAACAACAATAGAGCTTTAAAAAAATTCACAAAAACCTCAATGCCCTAAAGGCCTATCTGTTCTTTGAATTTAGAAATTTTGAGGGAATCTACCGGATGGCTCCCTCCGTAGAAATCGTTCCAGCGGACAAAATGCCCATTATGCCGCATAGTCAAGTGTACAGCGGAACTGTCCCAAGGAGCAAGCCGTCCCACTTGAGTACGCGTATCTACAAGATCGCCTGGCTCCAGCGAAACAGAATCCTTTTCATAGCGGAACATCCCCGACATTCTAGAAGTCACATTGTAGCCATGATCTATCACCACAAAGAAACCCGAAGAATCCTTGCCGGATTCCAGAACGCGCCCCGGCAAAACCGGGTAGACCGGGGCCTCCCCCAATCCGCGGATTTCGTCCGTCGCCAAAAGGGCCTCCTGGCCGCTAAAATCAAAGTCTTCGGGAATAGCGAGAGACGACCAGCCCAAAGGCTGGTTGGGACAAAGCCCCGGAAAACGGCAACCCGTAGATTCGTCTATCCACACCATGGAAGAATCCGCCAAAGGGATGTGAAGATAGGCATGGGTAACGGAATCCTCGTGAAGCACAAACAAGGGTCTGGAAAAATTATCCGTAGGTGCTACCCAATGAATGACGGAAACCTTTCCTTGGCGAAGCGAGGCAACATAGCGAAGGAATCCATTCGGCAAGGCTTCCATGGAATCCCGCACATACCAGGAGCACTGTCCCAGATTGTTGTCCAAATCGAAGGATCGTCCCGAACTTTTCTCACAAGCAACCTTCCATGAAGGCTTTTCGGACATATCCTCACTACCTGGAAGGGGCAGGATTTCCGCTACCTTGGAAAAAAATCCCAGGTGGTAGGCCAGCAACAGAACAAGCCCGAGAATGACTAAACGAAACAGGGGAAACTTGTGGGTTCCCGACTTATACTTTCTTTTGCAGCGGTATTCCGAAAACTCGACGGGCATTCATCACATCAAGATAAACACGGCGAGGGCGGCAAACAACAATATGACCACAGCGATAACTGGAGCGACCTTATGAGTCATGGGAGGTTCAGCGAATGGGTCGCCAATCCCCTCTTTTTCCTTATCGTCCTTCTTTTTGATAATGGCGTTAAAGCTCTTGGTGAAGCGGCGATTCAGGCCCGTTTTGCGTTCCATGCGGCGAGGAGCCTCAGAGGAACCTATGTTCTGGGAAGCTACGGCGGCCACAACGGGTTCTTCGGGAGCGGCGGCAGCATCCTGCTCTGGCGTGTGGCTATGCAAAGAGAAGGACATCATTTCCGCCTCAAAGGAGAATACTTTCAACTTTGAAGCAATTCCAGCCTTCATAAGACCGTCGGCAATGGTCTTGCTGTTGGAAAGCAGGGCGAGCATACCACCCTTGGAAGACAGCTCCTGCTGGAACTGAATAAAGGCATTGTAGGCATCGCTATACACGAAATCGAGGCCCATCAAGTCCACGGCAACAAACTTGTCATCGGGATTTGCATCGATAAGGGCGCGGACATCCTTCTTGAACTGTTCCGCATCGAAAGCTCCAATGGGGTTAAGAGGAGCGGACAAAAGGTCAAATATTCCGACTTCGCGATAGTTTTTCAAAGAATTCATGGCCGAAATATAGACAAATAATCAGGGAGGATGCGAAAAAAAGCTTTTTTTTATTGCGGAAACGGCCTCATTCTTCCCAAAAAACGCCACCCGCCGGTGCCGATTCGGGGACTTCTTCCGATGATTCTGCGTCTTTCTCGCCAACCTCCGGATCCTTTTCATCGCCATCTTTGGACTTAGTTTCGGAAACTTCTTCAGGCTGCTCCTGCAGCAAACGTCCCGAAAGCCTTGCCTGCGATTCTTCCGGCAAAGGCCGCTCTGGGCGGGAGAACAGGTATGGACTGACGCTAACGCTCACCCGATGGACCGGAGACAGCACCGGGTGGGATTCGAAGGCATAATCCACCCGCAGGAACTTAGCCACCACCAGGCCGGCACCCGCCGTCACGCTTTCCCATGTGGTAAAGCTGCTAAGGCCCGCCCTGAGGGAAAGACCGAAGTCAAAAGTGAATTCCACACCGCCCCGGCCGCCAGACAACCAATCCACAGGGTCGTCCCAAAGTCTGCCCCCGCTGTCCTCATCGGTATCAAAATCCAGGCTACGGGCCTCATGGTGGAAAAATCCCGCACTCTGCCAATAAGCTCCCAGCCGTCCGTACAGGTAAGGAACCGGCACTTGGTAGCTGGCGGCCAAGTAAAATTCCGGAGAGGTATACTCCACCTCTCCCGATTCCCAAGTAGTGGCCGAAGAGGTCCAGCCTTTCAAAAGTCCAGAGAGGTAAAACTGATCCAACACCCGGTACCTGAGACCCGCATCGCCACGAAAACCCCAGCCTGTCTGGTCCATTTCCCGGTACAGCCCATGGAATCCAACACCCACGTCCAATCGGTCAAGGACACGCCTACCCCAGGTCAAAGAGAACATCCAGTCCGCAATGGACAGCGTGTTGTAGTCGGATCCCTGCGGCACAGGTTCTCCTTCTCGAATGTAAGGAATGTCATCTGCACCGAACCGCGCAAAGGATACACCCAGGCCCTGCCCTTCTCCCAAAGGAACTACCGCAGACGCAAAGTCGTACTGGGTATCCTCGTAGTAGGACACATGAGAAAAACTAGCCCAACCGTAACGGACGCCAGAAAGCTGATAGGGATTGGAAACAAGGCCCAAATAATCCCCATCTACTGCCATGGTGGCAGATCCCAAGGCCGCAGACCTTGCACCCGGTTCCACGTCAAGGGTCGCATTGGCTCCAGCGACCCGGTCGGCAGCAAGGGAATGTCCACAGCAGACCAGCGGGAACACTCCGCACAGGAGTCCACGGCAAAAGCGATGGAATGTATTTTTGGCCATTGACATTTTTACGGAATCAAAATAGATTTTTTTATCGTTGCAGGTGTAATCCGATGGACCTTAAAAACCACATATCCAATTTTTTGACTTACTTGGAAACCCAAAGGCGGTTTTCCCCGCGGACCATCGACACCTACAAAAAATCTTTGGACAAATTCCTAGTCCTTGTAGGGCAAGAATCCACGTTGGAAAATTTCACGGAAATGCAGGTCAAAAGCTTCGTGTGGGATTTGAAAATCAAGCAGGGGCTTGCACCCACCAGCATCTGCGAACACTTGGCAGCACTGAAAAGCTTCGGAAAGTACCTGGTCCGCTCCTGCATACTGCAGACCAATCCGGCAGGGAACATTCCCATGCCCAAAAAGCCCAAGCGGTTGGTCTCCTTTTTAGGGCAAAAAGACTTGGCCGAAGAAAAGTTCCCAGAACTGGACAACCCCACCCTACCCCAGGTACGGGCTCGGATCCTGCTGGAACTGATTTATGGTTCGGGACTCCGCATTTCAGAATGCCAGAGCTTGACTTGGGACCGATTGCGGACAAAAGAACGACTTGTCCGCATTATAGGCAAGGGCAACAAAGAACGCATTGTCCCCATCACCGACGCCTTGGTTGGACGTATCGACCTGTTCCAGGCCATGCTCACGGAGGCAGGCCACCCCATTACCGCCACCGGCTACGTGTTCGTGGGCAAGGAAGGGAAGCCCTATAGCATTAGGACCCTCCGCAACGACATACAGGAACTGCTCCGAGCAATCGGCTGGGAGGGCAAGGCCAGCCCCCACGTGCTTCGCCACAGCTTTGCCACCCACCTGCTAGAAAACGGAGCCGAAATTATGAGCGTAAAAGAAATGCTGGGACATTCCAGCATTTCCACCACCCAGATTTATACCCACGTGAACGCAGAACGGCTAAAGCAGGCCTTCAAGAAGACCCACCCCAGGGCATAAACTACTCGCAATACTTGGCACCCTCGACAGCCATGCCATCTTCGCAGGTGGCCTTGGCGGCGCTAAAGGCCATTTCCACCCCCGTTTCCTTGGACATGTGGTAGAAGGAGTAGGTTTTTTCCTTGCCGTCGATGCTTATAATCAAATCGTCTCCGTTTTCAGCAACGGAATACACGTATTCTGACGGTTCGCCAAAAGCGTCGGCACGGGTAAAGTGCCAAGTAGAAATATCTTCCTTGACCATGGCGTCGCATTGGCTCTTGTCAATGCAAGACTTCTTTTTCCCACCACCATTGCCTTCATTTTCCGAGCTAGAAGAGCTGCTGGAATCGTCACAGGCAGCAAGGGCAAAGAGGATGGCGGGAACAACGGCAAGGGCAAATACTTTTTTCATATACATCTCCTTGTAAGGATATCTGCAAAACCAAGATAAAAGTAGTTTATTATATTGTGGCCAAAAATTGAACAGGAGCTTTTATGGCCGCCAAAGGTGAACGCAACAAGCATCTCTTTGTTATCGCTACTGGAAGTGCCGGGAAAATCCGGGATTTCGCCCATATCCTCGGAACCGACCATTACGAATTTCAAACCCTGAAAGACATCGGTTTTGACGGGGATATTGTAGAAGACGGCAAGACCTTTGCCGAGAACGCCATCATCAAGTCCAGCACTACCGCCCGCTGGCTTATGGAGCGGGGCATCGAGGCCACCGTCCTTGCCGACGATTCCGGGCTGGAGGTTTTCGCCCTGAATGGCGAGCCGGGAATTTATAGTGCCCGCTACAGCGGGGGCCACGGCAACGATACCAGCAACAACGACCTCCTCCTGAAAAAGCTGGAAGGCGTCGAAGACCGCAGGGCTCGTTACTTCTGCGCCCTTTCGTACCAAACCGTTTCGCAGGCCGATGGCAAGTTCAGCATCAGCGATCCCCGCATTTTTGAAGGCGAGTGCCGCGGATCCATCAACCACGCCCCCGTAGGCGACATGGGATTCGGCTACGACCCGCTCTTTGTACCCGACGGAGAAACCCGCACCTTCGCCCAAATGGAACTGGAAGAAAAGAAAGCCATCAGCCACCGCGGAAACGCCATCCGTGCCCTGAAGGCAGCACTCGCCCCCGTGCAGAAATAAATATTACAACGGAAAAAGCGAATAGTTTTCCTTAGTATAGGCCCGAGTGTAGGCGTTAAAATGCCACCATTCGCTGCTTAAAGGAACCCAGCCTGCACGGGTCATAATGGAACGCAAGAACTTGCGGTTATTTACCTGCTGTTCCGTAAGACGGCCGCTTTTCAAGGCTTCTGCCTCCCCCACCTCTCCGGCGCAACGTTCAAAGGAATCAAAGTCCGCCCCCATGTCCACCATTTGCCCGCTGCTATCGGCAAGCCCCAAGTCCAGAGCTAGGCCATAATTGTGTAGCCCGCCAGTCACACCTGAAGAAACATAGTTGGAGTAGGGAGTTCCAGCGACGGTCCGCTTTAACGCCGACTGGGCGTACAGGGGGCGGGCGGCATCAAATATGACCAACGTTGCGCCGGGCATTTCCTTTTCAAGCAGTTTCAAAGAACGCTTGAGCTTCGGGAGGGCATCCCGGTGAACGAACGCCCGCTGAATCCCACAATACAGGTCGTGCCCCGTAACGTTGTCGAAGGAAGCATACCGCAAATCCATGCGAAGCCCCTTCATGTGGGTAATCTCCACCAAGTTGGTGTCGGAAGAAGCATAGTTCACCCAATTCTTTGCAGAGGTACAAAAACGCAAGGGCTTCTCGGGTTTAGGCGGAACAAACAGGCTATCCGTTTCGTGTGCAAAGGCCGTGGCACACAGGATGAATGCAAGCAAGAAGATCATATTCCCAACTGCACTTCTACGCCAAACTGCAGGTACAGTCCCATACCCTTGGCCATGAACGGCACCAAATCGTAGCCGTCATTAGAATCACCGTTGCTGTCGCGAGTCACCCAAGAGCGTTCGCGGGCGTTCTCAGAACCCAGGAATTTGAAAGCATCGCTATCCAGATTCGCAAAGATATTGTCCACTTCCAGGTAGAACCGGGCACTCCTAAAGAAATACTTCTTGCCAATCAAATCCAGATTCACCCGCAAATCCGTGCGGTACAAATCCGTAAACCGGTTCAAGTCCCGAAGCCTCCGTGTTCCGTTGGTGCCATCGGCACGAGAAGGTTCGATTTGGTAATAGTAAAGGGGCCTATGCCAAAGGGCGTGGTGGGTAAGAATCACCGAAACCAAGGAATCCTTGCGAGGGTAGTAACGCAAATGGGATACCACATCTAGTCGTGAGTTTGCTTCCCAAGGGAGGGAATAATCAGAACCTTCTAGTTCGTATTCGCCATAAACGGAACTCACATTCGTGGAGAACGCAAAATGGTGCAAAGTGCGCCATTCCATTTTGACTCCGCCGCCAAGTACCCAAGCAAAGTCCACATCGGTCACGTCCTCGTACTGTGCGTAGGCCTTGGGCATAGGCAAAATCGGATCCGGATAGTAGCGGCCAAATCCAGAAGCCTGCGCATCCAAATACTTGGAACGAAAACCCAATCCAAGTTTAGCCGAAGTTCCCGATTCCAGACGGCCTGTCAATTCGCCCTTATCGTAGTAGGGCTTCCAATCGCTACGGTAGGCTGCATTGCCGAACAGGCGCCAGTAAGCGGTATCTGCCCCCGACAAGTTTTGTTCCACATCCATAGAGGCCGTAGGGGCAGCCTTGTGGTCCATGGCGTCTGCCACGGCACCGGCAGAAAGGATGTATTCCGCATAGTCCTTTTTCCAGTCCAGGCGACCCGTTCCCGACAGCACTCCAGTCTGGTAGTCATCGGACTGCACGCCGTAATTCAAGTATTCCCGTTCCAGCATATGGTGTTCATACAGGAGGGCTCCGCTGAGTTTTGAACCTAAAATAGATCCCTTGAAATTTTTATCCAGACCGCCTGAAATGGTGGTATGGGTGTACTCATAGCCATCGATGAAAGTCCTCTGCGAATTATCCATATCCACGCCCCTCACCGGAGTCTTGAATCCCGTAGTATCCCGCAGGGTGTCGCTCAAGTATTCCCGAACAAAGCCCGCATGGGCGCTAGTCCCGAACTTGGAGGCGTACTCCGCACCCAACACCAGGTAGTTCTGCTGTCCCGAAATGATGTCAATGGAATTCACTTCGTCATATGCCGTAGAAGTATCTTGACGAATCTTATATTCGTCGGCACTATAGAGGGTTCTTAAGGCCCATGTATTGCCACTAGAATCGGAACCATTGAATTGGGCATAGATGTCGTAGGCTGTCAGGTCAAAGGGGTCCGAAGACTTGACCCGACAATCGTTCACGCAATCCCCATCGCGCTTGCGGAATTCCGTAAAGAACTTTTCACCCAGGTTCTTGAGCATTTCCCCATCCAACCGACGGAAGGCAAAGCGGAAACTGTCCCAGAAAAGCCACGGAGCGTCCACCACCACTTCTTGCATCGTAAGCCCCACAGCGCCCTTGAGTCCCCAATCCCCCTTGGTCTGTTCCGGGATGTACTGGATAGACGTAGCCAATCCCTGGCCAATGGGGCCAGAACCGTAATGATCATGAATTTCTATACCACTCAAAATATGGGGGTTCACCACAGACAGGTTCCCCGGGAAACCTATATCCAAATGCCGCATATTGGGTATGCGCAAGCGGCCCAAATGATAAGCCACATCGCCGGCACGGGAACCGTCGTAATACAAGGCAGAGCTAAAATCTTTCTGGCCCGAAATGCCAGGCATCTGGCTCAAGTGTTCCGTCACATCGAACCGCATTCCCGCAGCATCTTCCAACTTGTCCACAGAAACCGTATGGGTAGGTTCCCACTTGGGAGCTTCTCCGCCGCCTACGATAGTGCTGGCACCCAAATCCCGCAGGTTCGAAGACAGGGTCACCACTATGTCCAGCACATCGGCATAATCTTGCAGATCCACAAAAACGCTGTCGTAGCCTGGCTTCTTGAACACCAGGGCCGCATTGCGGGAATCCACCGTGTATTCAAATCGGCCATCAGAATCTGTAAAGCCCAGTTTTTTGCCGGAGCGGTAAGTGACCTCTACCTCGGAAAGGGGCAAATCCGATTCGGAATCAAGCACCACGCCCACAATAGGCGTAGGCGTTGCAGCAAAGGCATATGCCGCAAGCAAAGCAAGAATCCAAATACATTTACAACGCATAGAACCCAATTTAGAAAAAACAGGCCCCGCAACCCAATTCCATTAAAGGCTACCTAGCGTTTTAAAAGCCGCATGATTCCGCGACGGTTGAATTCGGGATCATCCTTGCCAAAGGGGCTTTTCGTTTCTTGACGGAGTGCGTAAGTGCCAAGCTCGCCACAATCCACTTCTGTTCCCGACTTGGCACCAAGACCATCCACAAAAAGGGAATCTGCAGCAAAGGAAAGGATATCCCGGCAATCCTGGCTACCCTGAGCGTCGCCCTTGCAAGAAATACACAGGTCTGGGAGTCCAAAGGTTTCCAGGCCCAAAGTATAAAGCACCCCTGTTCCTTCCAAAAAATTCATCCAGGGGTCCATGGGGAATTCTGCATCGCCTAGTTCCTCGCGAAACGCAGATGAGGTCCAAGCCGCCCCCGACTGTTGCATGTAAATTCCGAGAGCACCCGCAGAAAGCATCTTAAGGATAGCCGTGTTGACCATAGTCAAATCTGCAGCATTTTTCAGGGAACCCAGCAAAAACAGCAGGGACTTGTGAGCATCAATGGCGGCAGATTCTTCCGCCGAAATTTCCTGATGCTCCTTGAACACTTCAGAAAGGCCCGAAACAGCTTCTTTACGGACCACATTGAACATCAGGGTGCAGCCGGGAACTATCAGACTTGCCGTGTCTTTTTCTACCGACACATTGGGCGTCACGACAAAAGGTTCGTCCTGAGCCACAGTCAAAGGGAAAGCGAGGACAAAGGAATTCATACTTTTTTCAAGACCTCCTGCACCGCGAGGGGCAACAAATTTTCCCGGGGCGGCTTGGGCAACGCCACCTGAGTTTCCATAGCCTGCATCAGGGACTGCAATTCAAAATCCTTGGCCGAAATATCCACTGCATAGCCTGCACGGGACAGACTCCGCGCAAGCACCACCTGCTCATACTGTCCCGGTGTCGGAACGAATATGCACCTAGCCCCAAGGTAGGCCATGTCCATAATGGTACTGTAGCCGCCCCGGGAAACCACCCAGCGGGCTCGACCAACGGTGCGGGCAAATTCCTCCGTTCCCAAATGGTTGTAAAAGCAGGTGTTACCCTCGGTCCAGGACTTTTGTTCGGCGGCAGGTTTTCCAAGGATTACTGCATGCCTCCCCGGCACTTGGGCAAGGACTTTCTTTAGGCTGTTTTCAAATTGACTGCGTGCCGGTTCCACTCCCGACACTACTGCCACCACGTTAAAGCCTTGCGAATCATCTTCTGCCACAGGAGCGGCAGGAGCCATCTCCGAAAATCTAGACAAAGGTCCCACAAATTTTACAGGGACGGGAATCCCCTTCACATGGGACAACAATCCCGCATAGCCCGGAGCCTGTTCCAAATCGGGAATCCAGGCCTCGTCAAAATGCTTCATGATCCCGCGATGCCAACGGACACCTATTCCTTCTAAACAAGATAGGAGGGGCGGAAAGGCGATTCGGCACTGGTGCGTCATGTAAATGGAACGGGCTTTTTTTGAATAAAAGCCGAAACGGTTATCCGAGAGCAACAGGTCGTAGCCATGGAGCCTAACCATTTCTTCGGCGTAATGATGCTCGTAGGAAATGACCTTGTTCAAGTGGGCGCTATTCTTTAAAAGCCAAAGCCCCATGTTAAAGCCATGCTTCGGGTAGACAATGTTGTAGGACGGTGCGGTAACCTGCTTCAGTTCCGGAAACATTTCCCTATACAGCGGGGAAAAAGAAGGCGAAACAGCCAAATCCACCTGAGCACCCTGACGCAAGAACTCCCGAATAACCGGAACACAACGGGTCGCATGACCCAGTCCCCAATCCAACGGAGCCACCAGGATTTTCACTACCTGGCCTCCAGCCAGATATTGGCCCAGTCTCCGTGGTCACAATCCTTGTTGCCACCCTGTTCCAAAACAAGTTGCAATGTCTGAACGCCAGAAACATCTACTTCTATGGGTTGTTTTTGAGTGGAATACATCCTACCCGAACGGAACAATTCCTTTCCGTTTCCCTTCACTACGAAATACACGCCATCGCCGCAGGCACTTTCGTCATCCAGGCCTATAACGCCATGCAATGTCGTGTACTTACCAGCAATATCGTATTCCAGGCTGGCATCGGCATGGCTCCCGATTCCATAGCGGAAGACTTCCCTGTCCAAAGTAATGGGATGCCGTTCCACCGTCTGATCCGCCTGGGGCATGCCCCAATCCTGGCTATAGTTTCGCATGGGCAGTTTTGATACCAGCGCTACGGTCTCTCCTTCCACAAACAGGTCCCGATTCAGGTTCAGGGTATCGGCATCTGGCATAAGGCACCACATTTTCAACCGATTCAGGCCAGGGCGCAAGTCCGTAGAATCCAGTTCAATGGAATCTCTGACACTAGACACGACCTTGTCCCTTTGCGGATTCCCGTTCACCGTGTAGTAACAAGCAATTGCTTCCGAGAAATCCTTGTTAACGGAAACAACCCTACCATCCATAGGAGAAACGGAAAAGCGCTGCGTGTAGTGGGACACGCCCTTCTTGGAATCAATACGGTACACTACTAGCGGATAGCCAAAGGACTTGGCTTCCAAAAGCACCCGCTCATTCTTGTAGGAATCCAAGATTTCGTCAATCTGGTTCGTTGTTTTAAAGCCCACCACACGACTCTGGCGGTTTACCGAACCATAACCATCCTGGCCACGCACCAAATAGATGTTGCCTCCAGACTGCCTATAGCGACTGACAAAAGTATCCGTGTCCCAACGCTTGAAGGTTCGTTCACTAAAGGAACTGTGTCCCGACGCCAGCATCTGCCAGGGTCTAGCATAGATGAATATGGAATTTTGGGGATACTTCTTCAATTCCTTGTTCAAGAAATCTTCTTCACTCAACAGCTTGTTCTTGTAGTAGAGCATGTTGGCCTTGTAACTAGGCGCATGGAAAAGCATAAGTCCAACGGAAAGGGTAACGGCTATTCCAAGGACCAACCGGCCAACCCCCTCGGGTTTCATCTTGGTAAAGAAGCACAAGGCGTCGTAGAGTCCAAGAGCCATGAGCAAGGCGAAGAGGGGCAAGGCCACAAGCACATAGCGCTGGTTGATGTCGATGGTAAAGGTACCCGACACGTTCAACAAGATGACAAAAATCTGTATGCAGAAGGTTATGCCCAGCACAAATCCGCGTACATAGCGTTTTGAGTAAACCATGCGGAACAAGAGCCAGGCCGTAGATGCAAGCAGCAAAATGGTGAAACTGGTATAGAAGGGGTTTTCCAAAATACCTCCATTGGAGGAATCTGGTTTCAAGTTCAGCATCACCTCGATGTTCGTTTTCAAATTGAACCACAAGTTTTCCAGGGAATGGGCCGCATGTTCTCCGCCCTGGAAGTCGTAGCCCCGGTAGGCCGCCATGGTGTTGATAGAAGGCCAGCTGACCACGATAACCGAAGCCACAAACAACGGCAAACGGTAGGGCTTTTCCAAGAAATAGCGGTAATAGAACAGGGCAAAAGGAACAAAGGCAAAAACAGTTTCTTGCCGGGTCTGGGCAAAAAAGCCCAGCAAGGGAACCGTCAGCAAGAAATGCTTCCAAGTCACCTTATTCGTGGGGACAAAAGAATACCAAGCCATCAAGGCCGTCAAAAGGGCTATGTAAAGCACTTCCGTAGAGGCGGACCTGGCCTGGAGCAAGAATATGGGCATCCCTCCCAAAAACGCCATAGCCGCAAGTGCCAGGGACTCGCTCTTGAACCACCTGCAAAGGGCAAGGAAAAGGAACAGCAGGCTCAAGATATAGAAGGGGTAATTCACCAAAAGGGCGGTATCCCGATTGGGTTCCATGAAATTGAACACCAGGGAATACACAAAGCCCAACGCCTTTCCCTTAAAGTTATTCACCTCGTCGGTGCATTGCAGGACTCCATTTTCCCAGATTCCCTCGTTGCAAATTCCTCCCGTATGCTGAAAATACATCTGGAGGCCCATAGACTCCCAACTTGTCTCGTCGCTGAGAACTCGGTGGGAATTCCCGATGTTGCCGAACATGAATGCCGAGAACACCAACAAGAGCACGGTCAAGCCACAAAGGCTTTTGCCGCTAGGCAAGTATTCTTTGACATGGCGGGCCACAAAAGGAAGGTTCACAACAACGCCTACAATCCCCAATATAAAAGTGGAGAGTATGGCATAGTAGCCCCACTGGATATCCCACTTGCGGGCCGTTTCCACGGAGGTGTTGTTGAATATGAGGAAGGCAACCACCAGCACGATCAGGGTGCTTATCAGCATCAGTCCCTGCTTGCGGCCCAACTGGAGGGACTTGAACCATTCCATCAGGGTATTTTTCTTCTCAACTGTCCGCTTCATTTCCCATTTCTCATTCTTAATTCTTGATTCCAAGCTTTTCCATTGCAATCTTCTTGCCCGTCTGGAAGTCGCTCTTGCCGCTACCCAGCTTGGGAAGGCTTTCCACCTTCACCACAGCTCCAGGAACCATCAGGGCCGGAAGTCCGATTTCACGGAGCATGGACTTGACTTCATCTTCCGACTTTTCGCCGGCAAATACCAACACAATCTTTTCACCCTTAGATCCGTCGGGAACAGCCACGGCAAAGTGGTCTATTTCATCGAACAGGGGGCTTTCCGAAATCTTGAAGTCTACAGAACCCAAGCTCACCATCTCGCCGCCCAGCTTTGCAAATCGGCTGTAGCGGTCCACGATGGTCAGGTAGCCGTCTTCGTCCACATGGCCCTTGTCGCCGGTCTTGTACCAGCGCTTGCCGTTGATAACCGCAATGGCCTGGGCGGTACGTTCCGGATCCTTCAGGTAACCCTTCATAATCTGGGCACCACCAATAAGAATCAGGCCATCTTCGCCAATAGGAAGTTCTTCCATGGTGTCGGGGTCCACAATGCGGAACTGGGTTCCCGGCAAGGGAGCGCCCACAGTACCCGGCTTGTTGCCTTCAAGAACCGTCTTGTAGTCGTCCATCAGAACGTCCTTGGTGTTCACCGCAGCAACAGGGGTTGTCTCGGTACAGCCAAAGCCCTCGAAAATTTCCAGCTTGAACTTGGTGCGGTAAAGCTGGCGCACGTCTTCGCGAATCTTTTCGGCGCCGGCATAGATGCTTCTTACGTGGGAGAACATCAACGGGTGGACCGCACGGTTCATGCCCCACATGCGCAGGAACGTTCCGGTGGCCACCATGATGGTCACCTTGAACTGAGCCACCATGCGAGATACCAGCCTTGCATCTGTGGGGTCAGGGCAGGTAGCCACGGGAATGCCATCCACCAGGCACAGCATGGTGGTAATGGAGAATCCAAAGGCATGGAACAACGGCAGCGAACCAAGGAACACGTCGTCGGAACCGGGGTTCAGGGCACTTTCGCACTGCTTGATGTTGCCCATCAAGTTGAAGTGGGTCAGTTCCACCCCCTTGGGGCGGCCTTCGGAACCGGAACTAAAGATAATGGTTGCCACGTCATCCAAGGAGACCTTCTTGAAGAACCTAAGTTCCAAGTACCAGGCCGGGAGGATCATGGCCCGCAAGAAATTCAAAATCAAGGCGGGCTTTTTCACCTTTTCCTTCAGGTCTTCCATGTAGTAGACCTTGTACTTGTCCAAAAGCTGATCCATGGGAAGCCCCTTCTGTTTCAGCTTCTCTATGAAGATCTTCGCCGTGATAATGGTCTTTACATCCGCAACGTCACAGCAGTAAGCCATGGTCTCTGGAGTGTTGGTGTAATTCAGGTTGTAAACGGTCTTGCCCTTGATAAGGCAGGCCATGTTCACGATAATGCCCGGACCGGAAGGCGGAATGAGTACGCCCACCTGCTTTTCGCCCTTGGTAAGCCCAGCAATGATCTTTGCAAAAGTAAGGGATGCCGCCGCCATGGCGTAACCCGAAAGGTGGTTTCCGTCGGGGCTATACACCGAAGGCTCGCTTCCAATGCGCTTGGCCGTACGGATCCATGCCGAAGCCACAGGACGCAGCAAGCGTATGTAAGAGGTCCACGCCGTAATGGAAAGTTCCTGTACCGCCCGCTTCACCATGATGGGGCTGGAATCCAGTGGCAAGTTTTCACCAAAAGCCACCGAAACCACACGGCCATCGCTATGGACCAGGTCCTTGAAGCCCTCGCCCGCCTTAGAGTAGGCACTGCCCCACAGGCCCTGGACGTAGAAAGGCAGGAGCTTCAGGTGAGGAACATCCTTTATGGCGGGAGTATAGTCCAGAAGGAACCGGTTCATGTTGCCGGTATCCGTCATGCAATTCTCGGGGAACATCACCACCGCCTCGCCCCGGAGCAGGGCCTCATGAGCCTCCTGCATGGCCCTTTCGGGGTGGGAAATGTCCAACTCGATGGTTTTCATCTGGGAAAGCAGCAACCGCACGTACCACTTTTCAAAGGGCCTGCGGGTAATCACAAAACGCAAGGGGCGGGGGCTAGCCATCTGGATCATGGCCCAGTCCACATAGGAAATATGGTTGCCCACCAGAAGTACGGGACCCTCCCAAGGGATACGCTCCACGCCTGACACCAGGAACTTGTAATGGAAAGAAAGCACCGAGCGCATCAGTTGCCGCAACAGGGTGTGGGGCATGGCCACCAAGGCCCACACCGTTCCAGCAAGGCAAACAACGCCCAAGATAAAGAACAGGCTCATCCGGTCCAGGTTCAGAAACCGGATAAGGACTATGGCTATCACCTCGAAAAGGACAATACAAAGGTTCTGCACCCCATTGCTCACCGAGAGCACGTGGCCTGCCGACCTGGGCTTGGTGTGGTATAGCAGCATGGAGAACATGGGAATCATGTAGATGCCGCCACAGAACCCTAGCAGGGTGAAGGCGATGGCGTTATAGGGCCTGGGAATAAAGGGAATCAAGAAAATGAGGACCGCCGCACCGGCAGTTCCCATAGGGATAAGGCCAGTCTCGATAAAGTCCTTGGACATGCGCATGGCAAAGAAAATGCCTATCAAGAGGCCGACGGCCGTACCGAAAATGGCATAGTTGGCCAAGATGTCGCGATCAAACAGGGAACCGGAACCGAACAAGTCCTGGATAACGAAAACCAAAAGGAATATCATGACCCAGAACATGGAAAGGCCGATGATAGACTGGCGGAGCGCCCGGTTCACCCAGAGCTTGCTCAATTTGCGGCGGGTAAAGAGCAGGTTCCAGTAACGCCTCCAGGGGAACTGGAGGGTCTCGTCATAGACCCCGATGGAAGGAAGCCTAAAACTGAAGATTACTGCCAATAGTTCCAACCCCACCAACACAATCCCCACAGGGGCCAGGACTTGGAGTTGCCCCAAGGTGTCGAGAGCAGGCTGCTGGATACGCATGTAGGCATAGGCCGTCAAGCCACCGCTAAGCACCAGAGTAAAGAACGTGAGGATCATCAGAATGCCGCTTCCCTTCGCCAGGGAACGAACTCCCACCAATTCCTTCATGTAGCCGTTCTTGGCTGGACTCTGGAAGGCCTGCAACACAAAGAAAAGCCCAATGGCCACAAATGCCAGGGGAAGGCTTGCCGCATAGACGCCGTAACCAAAAAGAGCCACCGCAGGCAAGGAAAGCAGGGTGGTTATCCGCAGTACTTTTTCCTTGGGGAACTTATCCGAAAAGTAGCCCGCCGGAGTTATAAGCAGTACGCAGGGCAACAGGAACAACAGGTGCAGCACATAGAACTGCCAGGAACCCATGGCGGTGAAACCTGCATGGCTGAATTCCAATTCCATATAGGCGACTAGCGCCGTGGAAAGAGCCACCTGGGTAAAGGCGAATCCGTAAAAAGAAAGGAATCCTCTAGATTTTTTCATTTGCAATCCTTCCCACTATTTTTTCAAAAAGATAGAAAAAAGACCCCGGCGGATTGCCGGGATCCTTTAATAACCAATGATCTAGCCTAGATTACTTGTTCTCGAAGTAGTAGGTGGTAAGAGTCTTGCCATCCTGAGAGAACTGGATAATCTGCTTGCCCTTGGGAAGTTCGCCAGTGATCTTGAACAGGTTTTCGGCCATGTAGGTCACAGTCAGGTTCGTACCCTTGTCCTTGTCGGCAAAGAGTCCCTTCTTCTCGTCGGCTTCGAAGCCCTTGCAGTCCTTGTGGGCAGACACATCGCCTTCCACGGCAGGATAGGTCTTGGCAACCAGCGGAGAGGTCACAGAGCTAGCATTGCGGTAGAACACTTCCAGCTTGCCTTCGATCACGCGGGGTGCGGGCAGCGGAGACATCTTGGCAGCTTCCTTCTTACCCTTCTTTTTCTTCTTGTCCTTCTTCTGGTCGGGAACCTTGGCACCGTCGCCAGCCTGGGGGCGTTCCAGCTGATAGCCAGCAATGGACTCGTTGCACTGGGTGGACCAAACGACCCACTCGTTGGAAATCTTCTTGGGGCCGTTTTCTTCGTCACCAGGCAGGTAGAGACCCGGTTCGATCTGGTCGCTATAGATGTACAGCGTCACCTTCAGGTTCGGGTTTTCTTCGGTGGTGGCAATCATGTTCTTGCTCTTGATGTACTTGGAGCGGCCGGCAAGAATCTTGTAGCTTCCCACGGGGACCTTTTCAAACTTGAACTGGCCCTTGCGGAGTTCCTGCTTGTACTTGTACTTTTCCTTGAGGGTGGAGTAGATAGTGGAGTCCATCCAAATAGTGGGCATTTCCAAAGGCTTGCCAGTGAATGCGTCGCAGACTTCACCTTCGATAGTTCCGGTCTTTTCGCAACCGGTCAGGGCCATAGCCACCAAAGCGGCAGTAGCACAGAGAGTGATTGTTTTTTTCATTGTTTTTCCTCGTGATTTTCCTTAAATATATAAAAAACCCTCCCATTTTCGGGGAGGGCATAAAAGACTAGGCTTCTTCTTCGGCCTTGGCGGGAGTAGCCTTGCGGGTCTTGCGCTTTGCACCAGTAATGTTGCCGGCGAAACGCTTGTTGAAGCGGTCGATACGGCCAGCCGTATCCACGCGATGCTGCTTGCCCGTCCAGAACGGATGGGTATCAGCGGTGATTTCCAGGGAAATCACGCTATGTTCAACCCCATCGATAGTCTTCTTTTCGGCGGAAGACTTCGTGGAGCGGGTGATGTATTCTTTACCCGTATTCGCATCGACGAACACGACCGGTTGATAGTTAGGGTGGATACCTTCTTTCATTTTAAACTTCCTGTGAAGTAGTTGAATTGAGTGCCCTAATTTAGAAGAATTCGGCGATTTTGGCAAGCGCAAGCCGGCATTTTAGTATCTTTGACGGCATGGAAAGGCGTTTTTTCAATAATTTGATAGCCCTGACGGCAGTCCTGCTTGTCGGCTGCAAATCCGAACCTCCACACGCCACCATTGTGGAAATAAACAAAAAAATGCCCTTGGTAGAATGGCCCGACAGCCTCTACATCGCAGAACTGGATTCCATCCTGGCCCTGGAACCCATAAAAAAGCAGGACAAGAACAAGCCCAACATCGCCATGAACGCCTTCAAGGCACCCAACTTCATACTGCCGTCCTCGGTTACCGGGAAAAAAGAATCCCCCGAAAAGAGGGCGAACCGCCCAGCCAAGTCCACTGGCGAAAAGTTAGGGGGACCTTCTGCGAAAACCGACAACAGCGCCGAAGTCTTTGCCGACAAGTTTACCAGCGCCCTTTCTAGGCTGCAGTCCGATCCTTCCAACACAAACCTGTACAGGAGCGTCGAGGCCAACGAAGGCGAAGACCTGTTCAAGCTGTTAAAACGCACCTACGGGGCGGGAGTGCAGAACCTCCCACGCTTTTACGTACTCTCTACACTGCAGTCGGTAAATCCCGGCGTTAAGCTGGAACACCTGAATGCAGGAGACAAGGTAAGAGTTCCAAAACTATAACGACAAGGGAGGGTTCCACCCTCCCTAAGACCTACCCTACAAGCTCTAACTTTCGTTTGAGCTTGGGCACCTGACGGTGCATTAATTGTTATAAAACGCCTTTACTGCTGGGTACGCCCTTCACGTTGCGGCTCGGGGCTACGGCCATGGCCACCGCACGAGCAAAAGCCTTAAAAATGCTTTCTAGGCAATGGTGGTTGTCGCTACCGTAGAACAGTTCCACGTGCAGGTTCATGCGAGCATTTTCGCAAACCGTCTTGAAGAAATGTTCGAACATGCTGGCTTCGATACCGCCAGCAACGGCTGCCGGAAGATCCACATTCCACACAAAGCCTATGCGGTTGCTAAAGTCAATGCAAACGCGACTCAAAGCCTCGTCCATGGGAACAAAGTAAAAGCCATAGCGTTCGATACCCTTCTTGTCGCCCAAGCATTCAACAAGGGCCTGTCCAAGCACAATGCCGATGTCTTCCATGCTGTGGTGCATGTCAATAGCCGTGTCGCCCTGGCAGCTCAAGTCCAGGCGGAACCCGCCATGGACCTGGAATAAATCCAGCATGTGGTCCAAGAACGCATTCCCGGAATTAACCGTACCACGGCTCGAATCGTCCAGATTCAGGCTCAACGAGATGGAGGTTTCGCTGGTTTTTCTCTCGATCTTGGAACTACGCATTATTCGGCTCCTTCTATGACAGCACCGCCAAAGACCCTGAATCGGGTAACGCGGCCAAACTTCATTCCAGGCAGGGGAACTTCCTTGCCGTTCAAGATAAACTTGGAAATGGCCCGGGGTTCACCCACCACTACGTACAAGGTATCCGCAGATTCGTAAACCATACGGGTACCCGCCTTGGAAAGGTTGGATTCTTTCAAAAACGCGGCATCGTCTTCATGATGCTTAATGCCAATCCATGTCCGCATTTCGCCGGAAGCCACCAGCTGGAGCTTGGTGCTTGCACCGGCAGGTGCAGCCTTGGCCTCATCCTTGTTCTTGGAATCGGAAGAAAGGAAAATAGTAGCCGAAGCAGGCAATTCCGATTTTTTCACAGCCTCGTCCACTACCGCCTGGCTAATGCCCTGGTCCTTGGTCGGAGCGGGCGCAGCATTGGCAGCGGGAGTAGTTTGCGATTTAGCTTCCGTAGCCGTAGAATCCGTATTCAGGGAATCTGCAGGAACAGCCTCGGCACCTTCGGGCATTTCAGCAGGCTCCATGGCAGGCTCTTCTTCCTGAACCGCTGCGGGAGCAGCCTCTTGCACAGGTTGCGCAGGCGTAACCTCTTTGAAGAATTTAGAGGCCACAACGAGGGCAAGGCCTATAACCACCAGAATGATGACTATTACTTTGCCCTTGGAGGAATTTTCGTCACCACCCGACGAAGACCCCTTGTCTTGAGAACCATCGGAAAGGTCCGTCAGCAAGCTGGCAAACTTGGAACCGTTCTCTGCAGCATACCAGTCCAGCACCCGCTTGGAATCCAGACCCAGCTTAACGCTAATGGAATTCAGGTAACCCCTCAGGTATGCCTGCACGGGGAATGCCTTCCAGTCCCCCGCTTCAATCAAGTTCACATTCTTTTCGGACAGCCTGGTAGCCGTAGCCAGGTCGGCCACAGACATGGACTTGGCCTCACGGGCACGGGCCAAATAAGCACCCAGCCTTTCGTCTGGCCTTTTGTCTTCAATCGGATTACTCATACCTTTACCTTCAAGTTCGTAAGCATATCTAGCGTGCGGGCCACAGGAAGCCCCACTACATTGTAATAGCAACCTTGGATAGAACGGATCAGGCGGGCCCCACACGTCTGGATGCCATACGCCCCCGCTTTATCCATGGGGTCCCTAGAATTTACATATTCTTTTAGTTCCTGTAAGGAGTTGTTCCTGAAAAACACCTCCGTTTCCTCTTCCGAGGCGGCCAGCAGTTCACCCCCATGCGCCACGGCCACGCCCGTAATCACCTTGTGGGAACGGTTGTTCAAAGCCTTGAGCATGGCCAAGGCATCCTCCTCATTCTTGGGCTTGCCCAAGGGCCTTCCATCCAGAAATACCAAGGTGTCAAAACCCAGTACTACGGCGGAAGGATCTTTGCGGGATACGGCCAAAGCCTTCTGGCTTGCATTTTCCCGGGGAAAATCTTGCGGATTATCGGCGGTGGGCTTTTCCTCTACATCGGAAACCGACACGCGGAACTTGACCCCGATCTGCTCGAGGATTTCACGACGGCGAGGGGATCCACTGGCCAGCACCAGGTCTACCGACTTTAAACACTCTTCCATGGGAAGAAATGTAGTAATTATTTATCAGTCAATAAGTTACACTCATTCCCATTTGGAAAAACGAGGGGGTGTTAAGGGGATTTGCCCCCTAGGCGAAGGGGTCGGCCGAGACACAGCTCGGCCGAGGGGAAGGCCTGCCCCTTTTTATCGACTCATCCGGATCCGAACCTTTTTATTACCTTTCCTTAAAATATCGGAGTTTTTTATGGAAAGATTCAAGCCGCGCGATATGTTCGTAGAAGCGGGCTACGGCCCCAACTTCGCAGATCAGCTTTTGCAAAACGCCTATAGCAAGCTTTTCGAGGGCGACCCCATCGACGAACGCATCTGCTTTAACGCCTCCGACGACATGGCCTACATCGTGGACATCGGACACGACGATATCCGCTCCGAGGGAATGAGCTACGGCATGTTCGTCACCGCCCTCACCGACCACCCGGAACTTTTCGAAAAACTCTGGAGGTTTACCAAGCGGTACCTCTACAACGCCGACGGGCCCCACCAGGGATACTACTCCTGGCAGGTTTCCACTACGGACTTTTCCATGATGGACCCGGGGTCCGCCCCTGACGGCGAGGAGTACATTGCAGCAGCCCTTCTGATTGCCGCCCAGCGGTTCGGTCGCGACGACTACAAGGAAGCGGCGGTAGAGCTGATCAACATGATGCGGCACAAACAGGCTAACGAGCTGGTGGGCCCCATCATCGACCCCAAGATGGGAATCGTCAGGTTCTCCCCCGTGCTGGGCAACGACTTCACTGACCCCAGTTACCACACCGTAGCTTTCTACCGCCTATTCGCGGAAGCCACCGGCGACAACGAATGGAACGAAATTGCAAAACGCAGCGTGGAATACTTGAAAAAGGCAGCACACCCGGTAACGGGACTTTGCGCCGACTATTCCGAATTCGACGGCACTCCCAAATCCATGCCCTGGTTCCCCGAGAGCAACTGCTTTAGCGGAGACGCCTGGCGCGTAGCGCTGAACCTGAGCCTGGACTACACCCTGTTCCATGGGGACGAGGCAGAGAAGGAAATTTGCGAAAGGCTGTTCAACTACTTCGAGAGCAAGCGCCCTTACCTGGCAGACTACTCCGTGGACGGAAGTCCATTCCCCCGCCAAGGTCGCGAAGCCACTCCCGGAGTCATTGCCATGAACGCCGCCGCCACCCAGGTTCTCCCTGCCGAAAGTCCACTGGTTCATGGCTTTGTTAGGGACCTGGCCAACCTGTCGGTACCCTTCCGCTTCTGGCGCTACTACGATGGAATGCTCTACATCATTGGCATTCTTGGAACCGCAGGGAAGATATACTTCTAAAGGTGAGGTGCGAGATCATGAACAAAGTAATATTTTCTCGGTTAGCAGGCACTATCGCAGTTGTCGCCATGGCAGCATTCCTTTCGGGTTGCGAAGATATCCGCGTGGAAAAATACCCCAACGGAAAAATCCATTACGAAACCACCTACGTCAAAGACAAACGGGATGGTGTCGAAAAGGAGTACTACGAATCGGGAACCCTGAAGAGGGAAAGCTCCTACAAGGAAGACCGCCGGGAAGGCCTTACCAAGGAATATTACGATGACGGCACCTTGAAATCAGAAATTCCCTATGCCGATGGCTACATCGAAGGCGAAGTACTACGCTATCACAAGAATGGAAAGTTGGCCTCCAAGGCCAAGTTCCAAAAAAACAAGCAGGTGGAATTCGGGGAAGCCTTTGACGAAAGCGGCGACAAAGCCACCAGCGGGAGTTACAAGGACCCCCGAGATGGCTACGCCTACGAGTGGATCCGCATTGGAAACCAGTTGTGGACCGCAGAGAACATGAATTACGCATCTGCCACAGGTTCCCTCTGCATGCAATGCAACAACTGGGGCCGACTCTATGACTTCGAGGCCGCAAAAAAATCATGCCTTGAAGGTTTCCACATGCCCTCTAAAGCGGAATGGCAGGAACTGCTGTCCGCCACCGGCAACAAACCTGCGCTGGCGTTAAAGGCGGGCTTCGGTTGGGATCCAGTAAAAAAGGCCAACGACTACGGCAACGGAAAAGACGACCTGGGGTTTGCAGTAAAGGCCGGCGGCGGACATTTTGCCAAGAGCGATGTACCGCTGAAAGAACGGAAGTTTGACGGTGCCGGCAAAAAGGCCTACATCTGGACTGCCGAAGGGGAAGTTATCGTGTTCCACCACGACAAGGACAACGCCACCTTCGAGAAGTTCAATCCCGAACACGGCGCCAGCCTGCGCTGCCTGAAAGACTAGCCTACAGCGAAAACACCCGCTTAATATCGTCTACACGCTCCGTCACCGTGAGGGCAAGCTTTAACAGCACCGCCGCCTTCTGGGGAGCGAGTCTGCCCGCACAAATACAGCCGGGAGCAAGAGTCTCGTTGAGGGTCACCAGCCCATGATGGGTGCGGCTCGCTATGACCACGGGAATGTCGATCCGTTCCAGAACCTTGGCCCAGGCCTGGCTGAATTCTCCCGAACCCGCCCCTGCAATCACCAGGCCGTCCGAAACACAGGAGGCGTATTCCAAGACCTTCGGGTTCGCATCTACCGTAAAGTACACCACGTTCACCCGGGGCAGCTCCTCAAGTTTCGAAACGTCGAAAAAGTTCTGCTCCTTGAGGGCGTTCCAGTTGGAACCTTCGCCGGGAGCGTTTACCCCCATGGCGTTTATGGCCGAGGCGCTACATTTCTGCACACTGCGGGCATCAAAAAGCTCCCCTGCAAAGAACACCCACACCAGGTTTGCCGGAGGGTCATCGTCGATGGCAAAGCCCACCGCCGCCCGGACCGCCCCCAACAAGTTCGCAGGGCCGTCAGGGTCCTTCGCCGTAGCGGGCTTCATGGAACCCGTCAAGACCACAGGCTTTTCGCACTTGACCGTAAGGCTTATAAAGTAGGCCGTCTCGTCCATGGTGTCGGTACCGTGAGTCACCACGATAGCGTCCACGGATTCGTCTTCCTGCAGTTCCTTGATGCGGTTCGAAAGC
>CACXIR010000003.1 GCA_902767785.1 Fibrobacter succinogenes
AAGCCATTCCACCATGTGGGCTACCTGCAAGACGCCTGGAAGTTGACTCCTGATTTGTTGCTGCAGTACGGACTTCGCTTCAACTACCAGACGGCGGCAGAACATTTCGGCGTGGAACCCCGCACCTCTTTGACCATCAATCTGGACAACACCAAGACCATTGAGCTGTATGGCGGCTATTACCTGCAATACCTGAATTCCATTATTTATACCGACCAGGAAACTCTGAACGAATTCTACTACCCGGCAACTACTACCACCAAGGGCAAGCATATCAAACCCGCCTCGTCGTGGCTTGCCGCCATCGAATACAGTCAGCGTGAAATCTTTGATGACTACGATGCTACTGTGGGCGTTTATTACAAGACTCAGAACAACCTGAATACCTTCGTGACACAGATGGACAGTACCGACGAGGAAGAATCCGATGAATTTGTGATTGCAGACTATTTCGGCACCGCCGAAGCCTATTCCTTTGGTTACGAACTTTCGCTCCGCAAGGATAAGGGCTGGCTATTTGGAGGTATCAACTGGAGCCAAAGCATTAGTGTTATGCGCAGCAACGATGGCACCAAGGCCTATTTCCCCAGCTGGCATCAGCCTTATGCGGTCAAGATGGACTTGGGTATAAACTGGAAGGGCGACGAAGACGCTCTTTGGAAACACAAGGTCAAGGGCCGCTATTTCCGCAGTTCCGTAATGCTCAAGTATTCGGCGGGCATGCCCATTAGCGAATACAAGGGATACTACTTCGCCGAAGAAATCGGGAACCAGCAGTATAACGACGATATCGTGGTGCTGCCGGGTAGCCGCAATGCGGGCCGCCAAACGGACTACTTCCGGGTGGACGTGAAGCTGATCGACATCGGCCGCGAAAACAAGTGGAATTTCAGCTGGACCATCATCAACCTGACCGACCACGAGAACATGTTCTATACCTTCTACGATACCAGCAAGAACCCGCCGGAAAAGACTTCTATTACGCAGTTCCCCTTTTTACCGATTATGCTGAGCTATGAGTACTATTTCTAGAGTGATTAACGGTTGGTGGTTGGTGCTTGGGGCGTTCCTCGCCGCTTGCGGGGATTTCCACGGACCATGGGATTTCTATCCCGAAGAGCGGGAAGTCTATACCGGCATTTACACCTACGGCTATGTGCAGGCTAATGGTAGCACCAACATCTGTTTTTCGAAGGTCTACGAGCTGGATGAAACGTCTTCTCCGACATTTGCTTTCTATGACAGCGCCCGCGTTACGGTGAAGGGCCGGTTCAGCAATCAGGGGAACACGGTGGACACCGCTCTCGCCCTCGTTCCTACATCGGCCAAGCCCAACTGCTTCGAAGGGCCCCTCGAAGGAATTTCCGGGGAATCCTACGCCATGAACGCCTACTTTGAATGGGACAGTGCGGGGCATTCGGTCAAGACGACTTACACGGCAGAGGCGAAGATCCCGAAGCCGGTTAAAGTCAAGGGCGTCAACATGCCCCAGCAGGACGGTAGTTACAAGTGGAGCGAATACAAGGGCTACAAAGACGAAAACGACACCACGCCCATGCGGGTAAAATACCTGGAATTCCCTATGGACATGGAATTTTTCAAGGTGGCCTTGGATTACGACAAGTCTATTGGCGGCGTACTGATTCTTTTGACTTACAACATCGACAATGACGAGCCTTTGAATACCACGCTCAACAACATGTTCAAGGGGTTTGCGAAAAAGGACTCCATGGGCTATCGGGGAATATCCGTACACAACCCCCTGGAAAATACGGTGAAGGGCGGCTATTCCGAAAACTCCACCATTGCCGGCATACACATGCTAGATACGCTTTACGGCACTGGCATGATGCTGCCTCTAGGCGAATTCTACATGGATTTCTACGCTACAGACAGTGCCTATATCGATTATGTGGACAAGGTAAAGGCATCTCAGGAAGATTCGCGAATTATTCCGGAATCCAACATCAAAAACGGCATGGGCGTGTTTACGGGCATTGCCAAGACCCGGGTCAATATTTTTGTGGAAGGCGATGGCGTTTCCCTTAGGCATGTGGCTTATAGGAACTGCAAAGATACCGAAGGCGACAATTCCAAGGGTTGGGATTCCAAGGCCTGCAGGCTTTACCAAGACGTCTTTTGTGCGGGAATCGAGAAGTGGGGCGACCTGCAATCTGCAAACGCGTCGGCCTACAAATTCTACACCGATTCCGTACCGCATTATGGAATGAAGGAATGCTATGCCTCCCAGGTCAAGGCTGCCATGATGCTGGATACTACAAAATGGTCCCTCTTCTTGCCTGATTCCATGCCCGATAAGGATAGGAACAATGCCTACTCTGACGGCCTTAAGCGTTATTGCGTGGCCAGCAATTTTAAGAGCAACAAGATTGCAAACTGCAAGTCTCTTGCCGAACAGTGCCTTGAAAGCCCTGAGAAAAACAATTGCAAAGAATACCTTTGGCTGTGGTGTGCCGACCGCAACTGGGATATTGGCGAAAACGGCTATGAGCAGTGTCGCAGCGCCCTGGTGAGCCGTTATTACCTAGAAAAACAAAAATCCCCCGTCTTGGCGAGGGAGGTTGAGGTTATCTGTAAGCAGGACAAGCCTGCGATTTGCAAGAATTGGTGAACGGTCTACACCAGGTCCCAGCCGCCGAAACCGCGGATGTCGGCGACACCACCGGCAAAAGGCGGGTAAGCAGTTTGGGCGAGGTGAATGATACCGCCCCTTTCGCTGCGGGACACAAAGTTAGGCCGTGCGATGCTAGATAATCTTGATTGTTTGGTGAAAATGGATGGATTGGCTGCATTTTGCCGTATCGAAACGGCCATGCGGGGAGTTTCTTTTTTTGTATTTTATGGAAGGATGAGCATTTAAAAACAGGAGACCTGCTATGCAGTCAAGACTCAAAGAAGCAGTTGTGCTCGCTATTGCCATTCTTGGGCTGGGCGCTTTCCTCTATTGCGCCATGATCCACGTGAAGGACCGGGACCGCGTAGTGTTTGTGCGGGGGCTTGCTGAGCGTGAAGTCCCGGCCGATTATGTAATATGGCCCATCGTGTTCAAGGAAGCGGGCAACGACCTTTCGGCTCTGTACGAGACGGTCCAGGCCAAGACCCAGGCTTTGGAAAAGTTCCTCCAGGATAACGGGGTCGCCCAAGAAGAAATTACCAAGGCATCCCCGGACATTGCGGACGCCCAGAGCGAACTCTACGCCAGCGAAAAACGACCTTTCCGTTACGTTGTGACCATGTCGCTTACGGTGGCCTCCAAGAATGTGGGCAAGGTTCGCGAACTCATGGGCAAGCAGGGCGAACTCTTGAAACAGGGAATTGCCTTTAGCGAGGGGGATTACCGCTACCGCAAGATTTACAGTTTTAACGGCCTGAATGCCATCAAGCCCGAGATGATTGAAGAGGCCAACAAGGACGCCCGTGCTGCTGCCGAAAAATTCGCCAAGGATTCCAGGAGCAAACTGGGTAAAATCAAGACGGCAACTCAGGGGCTGTTCTCTATCGAGGACCGCGACGAAAATACGCCCTTTGTCAAGAAGGTTCGTGTGGTCACCAACGTGCAGTATTTCTTGGAAGACTAGGTCGTACACTATTCTGGTAAGGGCTTATGCAGAATATCTATAACAATGTGGCGGACCTTTGTTCCTTTGTTATCCGTTCCTGTACAGAGGATTTTTTCGTCAAGTACAGTTGCATTTCTCCTGCTGAAAGGGAAAGGGCCGCCACAATCGTGCAGGCCGAGGTGGGGGAACTTTTTCAAGAAACCCCTCTTGGACCTTCCCGCTACAAAATCCGCCAGATTGAGCCCCAGGATTTGACGGAAGATTTTTTTGCCAGGCTTGAAAAACTGTCGGAGCGGCTAAAAAGCGAAAAGGATTTTTTTGGCGTTGCAGGCCTAATTCAGATTCTTGATGAAAGTTTGGAAACCATGCTGGTGGCCAAAATCAAGGAGTTCGAAGAAGACGATTTTTCTGTGGTGCTGAATGGCAACCGCGAAACTACGGGAATAGGGCTTTTGCCCCGCTGTTCTTGCGTGTGGGAGCGTACCCACCGCATGTCCCATAGTTACAACCGCATGGACAATTTCTTGTTCAACATGCTCCTGATGGAAAACACCATTTTGGGAGAGCTGATAGACAAACATATTTTCTTGAAGCGGGACCTCTTTACGGAGTTTGCCAAAACCAGGCGGCTTAAGATAGCGGCAACACCCTTAAGGCTTGAAAAGCAGTTTGAGGCCGTTCCCTACGACCACGAAAACATCCAGTATTTCAAGATTCGCTATACAGAATCGGATTTCAGCAAGAGTAACGAACTCATCTGGAAAAAGATTACCACCGCCGCCGACAACCGTGCCGACATCGTGGTGTTTCCCGAAATGCTTGGCAACCCAGAAATGGTAGATTATGTTTCGGGTAAGTTGAAGGCCCTTTCTCCAGAGGAGACGAAAAATATTCCTTCCCTGATTATTCTGCCCTCTTTCTGGGAAAAAAATCACAATAGCGTTACCATCTTGGACAAGTTCGGCAACGTGATTTGTAAGCAGGGCAAGCAGAACCCCTTCCGCTCCGAAAGGGAAGGCTCTGGCCGCTTAGAAGGTATTTTTGCCAACCTGGTCATCAACATTTTCCACTTCCAGGGAATAGGCAGGCTTGCCATCCTTATATGCAAGGACTTTTTGACTACCAAGTATTTGGAACAGCTCATGCGTTGTTTCAAGCTGACCCTGATTGTGGTGCCTTCGTTCTCAACGGGTTCCTACGATTTCCGCAGGTCCTTTGACCTGTGTGCCCATGATGATTGCAATGTGGTGTGGATAAACACCTGCGCCGCCATCAGGAAGGGCAAAGAGGCCAACTTTGAAAGTGTGGGCTATGTGCGCAAGAGGGTTTCCCGCAACGACGACGAATCCCAGATGCTGAGCAAAATGACTATTTGCGATGGAGCCTTCGAGGGCAAGTGTAACCACGACTGTCTTTTCTACGAGACTATTCAAGGAGTGTAAGGGTTATGGAATTTGAAGGGCTGGAAAAAGTTCATTCGGGAAAGTTCATTACCCGCTACAACATCCATTACAGGGCGCCCAGCGGAAAGCCCATCACCTACGAGATGATCAGCCGCAACCCGAACCTTTCTGATTTGGAGTCGCTGCACCACCACGGGGTAAATGCAGTGGTCATGATTGTGCACGACGAGTCTGGTGAGAAACTCCTGCTGTGCAAAGAATTCCGCATGGCGGTAGGAGAGCAGGTGGTCAATTTCCCTGCGGGCCTTATTGACAAGGGCGAAACGGTGGAACAGGCCGCTGCCCGCGAACTGCGGGAAGAGACGGGCTTGGAACTGTTACGCATCAAGGAAATTTGGAAGGAAAGCTATTCTGCCATCGGCTTTGCCGACGAACTCAACGTGGTGGTAGAGGGCGTTGCGGTTGGGCAGTTTAGGCCCAGCGATTCCGAGCGTGAAGAAATCGACGCCGCTTGGTACACTAAAGAAGAAGTGCGTCAACTGCTAAAGACGGAACATTTTGCCGCCAGGACGCAATCCTATTGTATTCTGTGGAGCAGAACTTAGGCTTTCTCCTTAACGCAGCGAATATAGGCCCACCTGTCTGGTGGATCTCCAGCAGAAATCGCATGTAATGGGTAAAGGAGCCAAATTTTAAAAGCCATCCATATAATACCTCGATTCATCCAATAGGCCGCATATTCCCCTTCTTCCTCAAATTTAGTGCTCTTTATGCCGATAGCGCCTCCCCCCAATAGCACGTTGAAACTATAGGGGTCGTTTTCCATTTCAGGATATGATTCGTCGACGATGGATGCAAGTAGTTTGTCCCACTCTTTTTTTGTCGGCATCCTCCAGCCCGCGGGGCATGCTTTTTCGACGCTTTTGTAACCGTAGAGCCTTCCGTATTTTTTGCACTTTTCTGGATTGTCGTCGTAACAGCGGCTAATATCAAGTTCATAGTTCAGGTTTTCGGCCATCCAGGTCAAAGTGTCAATTTTTACCGTTTTGTAGACCTTCCCGTCGCGTTCGTCCTTAAGGGAATCCCTTACAACCGTACTAGGGTCCACTGGATCGCCGCTACCACCAAAGTCCGAAACCCACTCACCGTCTTCGCAGGCGTAAGTATCAAAGATGGTGTCCCGAGGCACCTTGTACAACTGGCCCTCTTTTTCAGCGGTGCATTCGCCGGCTTCCTCTATGGACTTTAGTATTTCAATGCCGTCGATGTCATTGCTGCTGGAACTGTCGTCGGAGCATGCAGTAAACAGGAACCCGGAAAGGGCGGCTATTAAAGCGGCACGGCTTGCATTACGAAAGGAAATGGTTCTGGACATCTTTACACCTCAAGGGTAAATATAGAAAATGGGCAAAAATTGAATATTTCCTGTGCAGCGGTGACATTTTTTACGGGGTCGGGTGTTTCAAATATGTAATTTTGGTGAGCCACTTATTGCGTAATGTTATGAAAAGACTGAGATTTTTGCCCTTGGCGCTTCTGGTAATGCTGCTTTCGGGGTTGGCTTTTGCTGACTACGACTCCGAAATTCGCGACCTGAAGTTGGAAAAGGAAAAACTGAATTCCGAAATCAAGAAATTGAACAGGCAAATCGCCTCTACGGATTCAATGCTCCGTGCCGACGATACTCGCTACAAGACATTGCAGAACCGCTACAAGGCGGATACGGAACGCCGCCGTGCAGAAATCGACAGCTTGAACGCTAAGATTCATGCGGTGGCTGCTCAGCTGCAAGAGGAGCGGAACAAGCAGGCTCATGCCAAGAATAGGAGCGACAACGTTGCCGCTAAACGCAAGGCCCTGCGTTCCACGCTAGTTTCCCTTTGCAAGCAGTTGGAACGTCAGGTGGCTTTGACGGTGCCTTGGGAGCTGGAAGGCAGGCTAGATCGCGTGCGATCCCTGACCCGTGATATTGAAAGCGGAAACGCTTCTGAAGAGGAGGGCTTCTCTCGCTTTAAGGCCATTGTCCAGCAAGAAATCAAGTTCGGTGACGAGGTCGCCATCATGAATACGCCCCTTACCCGCAAGAACGGCGAATTGATTAACGCCCAAGTACTTCGCGTTGGGAACCAGTGGATGGTCTACAGCGACGAAAACGGCACCGTTTACGGGAATCTGGTCCGTAAAGAACAGAGGGGCAAGATTACCTACGAGTGGAATGAGAACTTGGAATTGTGGGAACGTGAGGTTATCCGTTACGCCATTGACGTGAAGCTTGCCAAGAAGCCCCCGCAGATCATTGCCATGCCTGTAACCCTTTCTGTGGTAGGAGGCGTGAAATGAAAAAAATACTCTTGGTAACGTTACTGTTCGCAGCCAGTGCTGCTTTTGCTTCCAGGTCCAGCGATGCAGAAGAACAGGCCCGCGTTCGGGATTCCCTAAAGCAGGTGGAACTGCAGAATTTACAGCGTGAGGTGGAATCCTTGACCCGCATACGCCTGCAAAAGGCGGATTCCCTCGAGAAGTTGGAGGCTGCCCACTGGAGCAAGCGTTACGCCGAATCCAAGATGACGGAAGAACACCAGGTGGCGACCCGTGAACTGGATGGCCGGTATTCCAAGCTTTCTACGGACTTGGGGCGCGTAAGCGAAGAGGTGCAGTCCAGCAAGTCCGTGACCGCTGAGGCAGAAGAAAATGCTAAAGCCGAAGAGGATTCCTTTGAGTCTTTCAACACCCAGGTCAGGCTTTCCATAGACAAGTCCTTGGAAGAGGTGACGGGGGATTATCCCGTGGGCATGGACCAGCGTTTGATTTCTTTGAAGAAGTCGCAAAAAGATGCCGGCAAGAAAAATCCCAACACCATGGGCGCCGTACGCGGTTATGCACTAGACCTGTTGAATCGTCACGAATTGACCTATACCCAGTCCTTTGGCACCGTAAAAACTCAAGTGGGAAACCGCCCCGACGTGAACGTCTACCGCCTGCGTCTGGGAACAGTGTTCCTGGGCGAAGCTGCTACCGACAATGGCGAAATTCAGGCCCTGCTCCGTACCGGTGCCCTGCAGGGCAAACGCTACGAATGGAATTCTACCCTCCCCAAGGACATGAATGACGTTATCCGCACGGCAATTAATAGTGCCTATTCGGGACTTTCAAAGTCCAGTACGGTGACGGTGGACATTCCCATGGACGTTCTCCAGAACAAGGCTATCCGCAATGCCATTACCGGAAAAGAGCAGGGTTCTTTGGGCAAGCGCTTCATGGACTGGTTCAAGAAGGGTGGCATTGTGATGTATCCCCTTTCACTAGTAGCCCTTTTTGCCCTACTCCTTGCGTTGGAAAGGTTCATTGTTCTTAGCCGTCGTGGGCATTTGGGCAGGCGTTTTGCAAAACGCTTGGAGCAACTGCTTCAGGGTTCCCGTTTCGAGGAGGCAGCAAACCTTTGCCTCCGCTACGATACCAGCCTTGCCATGGTGCTTTTTGCTGTGCTGAATAAGGCGGGGGAAACTCGCGAGGCTGCGGAACGCTCCCTGCAAGAGGCGTTGCTCCGCGAACAGCCCAAATTGGAACGCCGCATGGGGCTTTTGGCCGCCATGGGCACTATCGCACCCTTGCTTGGACTTTTGGGAACGGTGACAGGCATTATCACTTTGTTTACCGTCATTACCGAGGTGGGAACCAACGATGCTCGCGTGCTTGCCGGCGGTATTTCCGAAGCCCTGGTGACCACGGAAACGGGCCTTGTCATTGCTATTCCGGTTATGATTATTCACGGCCTTCTGAGTGAAAAAATCGAGAAGGTTACTAGCGAAATGTATGTCCAGAGCACCGCGCTCTTGAATCGTATTTTCGGGAAGGACGCCTAGCCGGCATGAGCAACTCCTTTTACATATTCGTAGAATCCTTGCGGAACACCTACCAGGCTGGCGGCGTGGTGATGCTTCCCATATTGCTGTCGGGAGTTGTGGGCTTTTACTTTTTGTATTCGGGTTGGATGCGCATTGGTAGCGACTTTTTCCGCCGGGACATCAACAAGGTGGTCAACCGCATGAGTCAGGACCTGAATAGCGGAGCGGAAAAGGCGGAACAGCGCCTGCGTAAGCGTGGCGGCCTGTTGTCTAGGGAATTGCGCTACGCCTTGGATGTGGCAATGGAAACTCCGGAAGTTTTCCGCGACTACATGCAGGTGCGGATCATGAAAACCATCCGCTACATGGAGCAGGGAAACCACATTGTCTCGGTGATGGCTGCTGCCGCCCCACTGCTTGGTTTGTTGGGAACGGTTACGGGCATGGTTTCCACCTTCAACGTGATTACGCTGTACGGGAACCAGAATCCGGTGCTTATGGCAGACGGCATTTCAGAAGCATTGATTTCTACCCAGAGCGGGCTTTTGGTGGCTTTTCCCTTGACCCTTTTAAAACAGCGATTGGACGAGCGGATTGACACCTTGCGGCAGAATATGGAACTGGGCGCCACCGTGATAGAGAATCACTATGGAATTTAACTTGCCAAGAAAAAAGCAGAAGGATATGGGCATCGAGATGGGCCCCTTGATGGACATCGTGTTCATCCTGCTTATCTTTTTCGTGGTAACGTCTTCTTTTACCCGCGAAACTGGCGTGGATGTAACCAAGCCTCAGGCTCAAACGGCAAGTCAGTTGGAAAAAGAAAACTTGCTCATTGCCATTACCCGGGAGGGGACCATCCACATGAACGAGCGTCAGGTGGATTTGGCAAGCCTTCAGGATATTTTAAAGCAGTCTTTGGCAAAGGCTCCAGACCGTGAGGCTGTCGTAATCGCCGACAAGGGTGCAGAAACGGGCGTGCTGGTGCAGGTGATAGACATGTGCAACTTGGCCGGCGTCAAGAAGGTTTCCATTGCCGCCCAGGCAGAGTGAAGTCAGTGTGAAGTGTGTAATGTGTAGTGTGTGATGAATGTAAATACGTCATCCTGAGGCGTAGCCGAAGGATCCAGGCCTGAAGTTTTTAAATATGCGTAAGATTCTAAAGAAAACCTTCAAGCGTTTCACAGTCCTGCTTGCTGCAGTGCTGTCTAGTTTGTTGCTTGTTTTTTCCGTGACTCTTGCCAACATGTTCTTGACCGGTAAAATCTTCCACGAAATAAAGTACACCAAGACCGAGGTGGCGGTAAAAAAAGTGGAAGAAATGGAAAAGAAGGTGGAAAAGAAAAAGCCCGCCCGCAAGCCGGAACGCCAAAAGACTACATCCCGCACGCCCAAGGCGGGGCCGCGGCTCGCCATGAACTTGGGGGTTGCCTCGGGTACGGCGGGAGCCGCCATCAACGAGGAACTGGTGGCCGATTTTCGGGGAGGTTCCCTTTCTAGCGAAAAAGGCGATGTGGACAAGAGGCCCGAAAGCAGGACCATGCCGGATTTCCAGGTGCCTACCCAAATCAGGGACCGTGAAGTAGACGCCACCTTGCGTCTGAGCTTTTGCGTAGATGTGGGCGGCCGCGCCTACGACATCCGTGTGGTGGAGGAATCCCCTGCGGGTTCTGGCCTTGCTGCCGCCGGCCGCGAAGCGCTTGGCCGTATGACCTTCGCTCCTGCCGAAAAAGGCGGCAAGGCGGTGGCGTTCTGCGGAATGGAACAACCTTTTGAAGTGAAGTTCAAGGACTAGCTCATGCGTTTTGCCAACTGTTTCTTGCCTGCTGTCCTTTGCTTTGCCACATTCTCTTTTGCGGTACAGTCCTACTACGACATTATGGAGCGGGCTAACGACCTTTACCGCAAGGGAAAATTCAGCCAGGCCATAATCCTTTACCAAAAGGCGGTAGACCGCGGTGCCGATCCTAGCGCCATCAGTTTCAATATCGCCAACAGTTACTACCAGATGGAAAAATACCCGGAGGCTGCTGCAGCCTACCGCAAGGCGGTGGATTATACCAACGGGAGTTTCGCCCCTGCGGTGTTCAACATGGCCAGCGTGTATTTCCGCTTAAAGCAATATCCGGAGTGCATCGCCGCCTACCACAGGGCGTTAAAATTAGAACCCTCCAATGTCTCGGGCTGGCTGTACCTTGGGGAAGCCTATAGCAAGGTGGGCGACAAGGTGGGAGCTTTGCGGGCTATTGAAAAAGCCTACGAGCTGGACAAGGCTGACATCAGCATCGTCTATCAACTTTCAGAGGCCAACATCGCCTTGGGCGATTTTGATAGGGCAGAAGCCGTAGTGCGAGAAGGCTATGCCGCCCACCCCGAAGAGGTGGATTTTCTGGTGTACCTGGGTGATGTTTTCCGTTTGAACAAGCAATACGAGGAAAGCGCCGCCAGCTACCGCGAAGCCTTGGGCATTAAGCCTGACGATGTGAACGTGATGTACAAGCTGGCGGATGTTCTGGTGGAAGACAATAAGACCTTTATCGCCATGGATGTCTTGAACAGCATTTTGCAGATAAAGCCTGGTTTTTCCGATGCCGCCATTTTCCTCGGGAATCTGGCATACGACACCAAGTTCCTGGACCGTGCTGAGTCCGCCTATGAACTTGCCGCCAAGAGCGGGAACCCCGAAGCCATTTATGGATTCAAGAATATGGCATACGACGCCCTGGCCCAAAAACGCAATTCCGAGGCCCAGCGTCTTTTGTTGTTGGCGCAAAAATACTACCCCAATGACCAGTCCCTAAAGGCGGATCTGTTGGAATTGGGGCTGTAGCTTACTACAATACCGTGTAAAGCAATATGGCGAGTACTTGCCCGCTTAAAATACGGAGCAGCATGGTGAGCGGATAGACGGAGGCGTACCCGATGTTCACCGCTTCGCTGTCCGCCTGGCTGTTAGCAAAGGCCAGGGCCGGCGGGTCCGTGGTTGCACCAGCAAGCACGCCGCAGAGCGAAAGGTAGTTTACCTTGAAAACCAAGTGTCCGATAACTGCCATGATGGCGATGGGCAAGAAGGTGATGAGTGTGGCAAGTCCCATGTAGTAAAGTCCGCTTCCGTGCAGCAGCACGTCGAAGAACTTGATGCCTGCATTGAGGCCTACGCAGCTGAGGAAGAGCGTCAGCCCGAATTCTCTAAGCATCAGGTTGGCACTGTTGGCCATGAAAAAGTTCAGCGGTCCAATTTTGCGCTTACGGCTAAGCAAGATGGCCACAATCAGCGGACCGCCGGCGAGACCCAGCTTTAGCGGGGTGGGCATCCCTGGGAGGGCTATGGGAATGCTTCCGACAATCACTCCCAGGAAGATGCCCAGGAACGCAGGCAATATTTCCGGGTGGTCCAGGGCGGTGAGGGAGTTGCCTAGTTTTTTCGCGACGATGTCCAGGCCCGAGGCGGGGCCCACGATTTTCAGCTTGTCGGCAAACTTGATGCGCAAATCCAGACGGCCCGTAAACTTGAACCCGCTCCGGGTCACGCGACTTACGGTCACGCCAAAGCGTTCCGCTAGAGCCAAGGATCCGATGGTACGGCCCAGTATTTTCTTGTTGGTCACAAGCACGGTCCTCACCTGGATGGGTTCCGTATTCTTGGCGGGAATGGCGGTGATGGGTGTGTCCAGGCGCTTGCCGATAATCTTTTCCATGGCGGCTACGGCCTCGGGCATGCCTACGATGTGCACCTTGTCGCCTTTCTCGATGACAGTCTTTCCGTTGGGGGTAAAGATGTTTTCGCCCCGCAGGAGTCGGGTCACCACCACGCCGCTAGAAATCAGGTCGGGGATTTCTTTCAGCATGATTCCGTACAGGTTCTGGTTATCTACCGTAAGGCTGCAGGATTCGATTTCCTTGCTGGTGGCGGCGATTTCGTCGGCGTAGTCGGTTGCCGCCTTGGCGGGGTCCTGCCGGAACACGAGCCGCACGAGCAGCATTACGAGAATAATTCCGATGACGCCGAAGGGGTAGGCCACCGCATACCCGATTCCTGTCAGGGATGTATCTACGCCGGCGGCGGCAAATGCGGAATTGGCGGCTCCCAACGAGGGCGTGTTGGTCACAGCACCGCAGAGCATGCCGATAAGCACAGGCACGTTGTCGTGCATGCTGGTAAAGAAGTAAAGGCAGAGGGTCACGATAACGCCCAGGAGCACAATCCCCACAGAAAGAATGTTCAGCACCAGTCCGTGCCTACGGATAGAATCCATGAAGCCTGGGCCCACCTGCATGCCGATGGTATAGACGAACAGGATAAGGCCGAATTCCTGGATAAAATGGAGTACATTTCCTTCGACGCGGAGCCCCAAGTGCCCAAGCAAGATGCCCACAAAGAGCGCTCCTGCACCGCCAAGGCTAATGCCCTTGACCTTGATTTTTCCGACCATGAGGCCGACTGCCGCCGTGAGGGCAATCGCCACAACTTGTTGCCCTACCGAGGGCTGGGTGAATAGATTGATAAGCCAGGTCATTGTTTTTTTTGGAGCATGTCATCCTCGCGAAGGCGAGGATCTGCTTGAGGAAAAAGTGGTCAGTGATTAGTGGTTAGGTTGTAAGTCACAAGACGTGTCATCCTGAAAAATAACAACTAACTCCACCGGAGGGGTGTAGTTATTTCTTGATGCAGCGGACGGAGGCAAAAATGTTCTTGTTGAAGTGTTCGTAGGCGATTCCGGAGTCGGTAATGCGGACAAGGTAAGCCCTGGAATCGTCATAGCTGTCGCTTGTCCAGAAACTGGCGCTTACGCCCTTGTCGGCGAAGTTTCCGTCGTAGTACTTGAATCCGGCGAAGAGGGCGTTAAAACCGTTGGCGTTTTTGAGTGCGGCGGGTTCGCTTGTGCCGAAGGCCACCTTGAAATCTTCTACGGTGGGGAGTGCCCAACCTGTGGGGCATACGTTACCCGATGCGGAGGCGAAAGTGTACAGGCGTCCGTCCGTATTGCAGTTGTCGTGGTTGTTGGCGTAGCACACGCTTGAATCCGGAGTAAACACGTCCAGGTTTTCGGCCATCCAGGTCTTTCCGCCCAGAGTTGCGGTCTTGTAGGTCTTTTCGGGGCAGGCGAGGGTGTGGCCGGCCTCGTTGTAGGCGCAGTTCCGGTTGTCGTTGCAGGCGGTAAAGACAACGGCGGTGAATGCGACGAGGGCTGTGGTGGCAAGTGTTTTAAGAACCGATTTCATGAGAACTCCTTTGAATGTGCCTTGGGGCTTTTTTGTTTTCGGTGACAAAGATAAAACATGATTTTGATATTGACTAATAAATAATTTTTTCATTTTTAATCACTTTTTTTGATGATTTTTCTAAAAATCCTTGTTTAACCCTTCTGTATCCTGATTTTATTGTTTATATTTGTGTTATAAAAATTTTTGATGAATCGGAGTTTGTTATGGAGCTGACCCATATCAAGTACTTTTTGGAAGTGGCCCGTACCGAGCATGTGACCCAGAGCGCCAAGAACCTTTGCATTGTGCAGCCCGCGCTGACTCACGCCATCCATAAGCTAGAAGACGAACTGGGCGTCAAGCTTTTCAAGTCCAGCGGCCGTAACATCAAGCTTACCGAAGCGGGAGACTACTTCTACAAAAAGGTGAAGCCCCTTTACGAAGACATCGAGGCCCTGCCCGCCCGTCTCCGTGCCAAGTCCGACAAGCAGGCCATTACCGTGAGCCTCAAGGTCCTGGCGGCTTCTTCCTTTGTGACCAATGCGGTTATCCAGTACAAGAAAGACGCTCCGGCGCTTCGTTTCTATCTAGTGCAGAAAGAGGAATCGTCTTTGTACGACATTTCCATCCAGACTTTCGCCAACTACCGCCCGCAGGAAAATCCCGACGAAGAGGTTTTTGTCTGTTCCGAGAACATCTACCTTGCTGTACCCAATACGGCGGAATACAAGAAGCGCGACAGCATTTCGCTGCATGAACTGGGCGACACCAACTTTATCGGCCTTTACGGTTCCAAGCAGCTCCACACCATCTGCGAGGATTACTGCAACCGCATTGGTTTCCAGGCCCACCTGATTTTCGAAAGCGACAACGCCCTTATGGTAAAAGACGCCATCGCGGGCGGCCTGGGCGTGGGATTCTGGCCCGAGTTCTCTTGGGGCAAGGTGGACAACCGCAGAATCAAGCTCTTGAAGATTACCGATATCGAATTCAAGCGCGATATCGTGGTGACGCTCCTCCGTGGCAAGCAGGACAATTCCCACATCGAGGGCTTCTACAAGTTTCTGGTGAACCAGCTGAAGCGTTCCGCCGGCCGCAAAAAGGAACAGCAGTAGCGTGACCAAGCCCAACTACTTTCCCGCTATTGACGGGCTTAGGCTTTTGGCCAGCGTGAACATCGTGATGCTCCACCTGGGCAGTTCCAGCGCATTGAACTACATGCACGACTGGAAATGGCTCATGCCCATCATCAGCGCCCCTGCTTTTGCGGCGGGCATCTTCTACGTGTTTGCGGGGTTCCTGTTTGCAAGCAAGTTTAGCGATCCGGAACGCCGTATTCCCGTTATCCCCTTCATGTTTGCCCGCATCGCGAAGCTCTATCGCCTGCATTTTTTCATGACGATATTGATGTTCGTGGTGCTAGTCTTCAAGTTCAGTGGCTACGCTCATTTGCCGGGTCTCTCTGAAATAGGCGATTGCGCCTCAGCGGGCCTTGCCAAGATGACGCACCCTTGGCGGAGCCTGCTCTTGCACCTTTCCCTCACCTGGTCCATTGTGCCTGACTTGGGAATGAAACTGAATGAACCTTCCTGGTCCTTGACCAGTTTCTTCATGTGCTATGCCATTACGCCCTGGTTCAGCCGCTGGCTTTTCCGCCAGCAGTACCGTACGCTATGGGTGCTGTTCGGCACGCTGTTCATTCCGGGAATCCTGTGGGCGGTTTTCTTTGGCGCTTCTGACAACCTGTGGTTCAGCGGTTACGAGGCCAAGTACCGATTCTTCCACATTTTTGCCCCGGTCCGTATTTTCGAATACCTGTTCGGAATGGTGCTTTTCCGGCTATACAGCGAGGGTGGCTTTAATTTCCTCAAGAAGAAGTTTGCAAGCGGCATTGCCCAGGCGGTGACTCTTGCCGCCATATACGGGAGCCTGTTCTTGCTTCGGCCCGAATGGAACCCCGGCGTGAACTACTTCTTCCATCACAGCTTGCCCATTCTGCTCTACGGGCTGTTCCTGCTTTCGCTGCTCAACGGCACGGGCTTTGCGGCCAGGTTCTTCTGCATCCCGCTGGTCCGCAAGGTGGGCCGCGCAAGCTTTTACCCCTACCTGATTCACCTGCCGATTATCACTATTGCCTGGGGGTTGTGTAACCTGAACAAGCCCTTGAATACCCTGATTCTGATGGTCTTTATCTATACCATCAGCACGTTGTACATGGAATTCAAGACCTGGCGCCGCAAGCGAGCGAAAGCGAAAATGGCTGCGGTCTCTTGACCCCTGGTCATTCCGTGCATTGGTTTTCCTGCCTTTAAAATTGTATATTATTCGGCGAAATGGATATCGGTTCGTTACATTTTCAGAATCCTGAATTTTTCTGGCTGCTCCTTTTTGTCCCAGTATTGATTGGACTGTACATTTACCGTCAGCAGCGACGCAAGAGTACCATCAAGTTCCCGGCCCTTGCCATTGCGAAAAAGGCATCCCCCAGTCATCGGGTTCGCATGCGCCACATTGTGCCGGCTTTGCGTTTGGCCGCTCTCTGCTGCTTTATCGTGGCCCTTGCACGCCCCCAGAATGCTACCGAGGTGGAATACACCAACACCGATGGCGTAGACATTATGCTGGTGCTGGACGTTTCGGGTTCCATGGGGACCCTTGATATGCTGACTCGTGCAGAACAAGTGAAGCTTGGGGTGATGAATGCGGAACGGATTCTCAAGTCTGGCGATTACTGGAAATACAGCCGTATGGGCTACGCCCAGCAGGTGATTGCGGAGTTTATCCAGAAAAGGCATAGTGACCGTATAGGCCTTTCTGCCTTTGGGGCCCGTGCGGTAACCCAGTGTCCTCTTACGCTGGATTATGGATCCCTGCTGGAAATTTTAGCTATTACGGATGATTTGGCCCATGATTCTATTATGGGAAGTCGCACCGCCATTGGTGACGGCTTGATGAACGCTTTGGCCCGCCTCCAAAAATCCAAGGCCAAGTCTCGTGTGGTGGTGCTTCTGACCGACGGCAAGGACAATGCCAGCGTCATCTCGCCGGTTCGTGCCGCCGAAGTGGCACAGTCCTTGGGCGTGAAGGTCTATACGGTGGGCGTAGGCAAGCGCAAGGGCAAGATCCTTTCTTTCCAACAGAATCCTTGGACCGGCGAAATTTCTTGGGGCGAGCGGGATATCACTCCTGAAGAGGGCATTGATGAGAACACCCTCAAGGCGGTAGCCCAAAAGACCGGTGGCAAGTTCTACCGGGCTGAGAACAAGGAACAACTTGAAGAGATTTATTCCGAAATCGATCAGTTGGAAAAGACCGAGATCGAGACGGTAGCTTACGCACGCTATGCCGAAAAGTTCTACCCCTGGCTGTTGCTGGGGGCCTGCCTGATCCTTTTGGAATTGATTCTTGCCAATACCCGCTTTGTGCGGATTCCGTAGCGTAGCCGCTATTATGCTAGCGGGGTAGGCGGCTTGATGCAGTTGCCGCGGGAATAGTCCAGCATGGCGTCGATGGTCTTGGTTTCGGGGGTGCCGAATTCGGCACAGTAGATGCTGAAGGTAATGGGCCAGGGGCCCTGTGCAAGTTCGCTGTTGTCCTTGCTTTCTTTTGTCAGCTTGTTCGTGAACGCTTCTATTTCGGAGTAGTCGTTGCACTCGCAAACCACGGCAAAGGAATTCTTGCCATAACGGGCTAGGAATATGCCTCTAGTAGAGCACTGTTGACGCAAAAAAATGGCCATTTTCCGCAGGGCGATAAGGCCAGATTCCTTGCCCAGCTTTTTCACCATTATCTTGAAGTGGTCCACCTCTATGTCTATAAAGAAAAGCCTTTTGGCAGGGTTCTGGCTTTGGGTGATTCTTTCAAGGTAGTGTGAAAGTTTATTGGTGTTATTAAGCCCGGTAACGGTATCCACGGAAATACGTTGGGACATTCCCTGGAAGTGGAGGAATAGGATGATGATTACAAAGGCGGGGGAGGTAATGGGCATTTCCATGTATTTTGCTTGGGCTGCAAGGGAGAATAGCGGAAGCAGCATGGCAAAGGAAAGAATATAGAGGTAACGCCGGTGAATCTTGTTTTTGGTCTTGCGTGCATGGGTGGTGCTCAGTATGCCTGCCGCGGCGATGTACAGGATAGAGAGAATGTTCAGGAGTATCCACACTAGGGGGTAGATTTCGTTTGATCCGTCGGACAGGTGGATAAGGGTTTCGACAATGGCAAAGACGCTGACCAAGACGCTGGGGACGATAATTAGGGCCAGCCATTTCTTTTGGTTGGAACTGTTGTCTGATACGCCGTGGAACATGGTTAGGAACCAGGAGCACCCCATGGATATGCAAGAAATAATTTTAAGGCAGTTTATGATTCGGATGGCGGGTACGTGCGCCGGGGGGACTAGTCGCCCGATTGTGTTCAGCACACAAAACAGTATGGAAAATTCCACCAGCCGTTGGAACGAATGGTATGACCGGTGCATAAGCGCCATTTGCCTATTATTGTAGTGCACCATAAGCAGCACGAGGACGCTTATGATGTCAATCTCGACTATGTAGGCGACGGTTCCCATACCCTCTGTTTCCTTACTGCAAGAAAAATATACTTTTTTTTTAAGAAAGCCTGCGGTTTTTTGTAAAAATTACATTTTTGCGGATTTTTGAAGAAAAAGAGCAAAAAAGTAGGGCGAAAATACCCTATTTTTGTATATTCATGTTGCTTTCGGGGGTCGGTTCCCCCGTTACCGGAGGAGTTCATGCGTTTTGCGGAACCGAACTTTTTGTGGGGACTTTTCACCCTGCCGCTGTTCGCCCTGCTGTTCTATTATGCTTTTTACCGTCGTAAAAAGTTGTCCCGCCGCTTTGTCTCCCTTTCCATGTTGCCCAAGCTTGCCACTAGCGTTTCTCCCTGGAAAAGGTTCCTAAAAGTTCTGTTGCTGCTCTTGGCCATCGCATTTTTGTTTGTGGCCTTGGCAAGGCCCCAGTGGGGCCACAAGTTGGAACATGTGGAGCGCCGTGGCTTGGACCTAGTGCTTTTGCAGGACATTTCCCTTTCCATGTTGGCCGAAGACATCAAGCCCAATCGACTTATCCGCAGCCGTCATGAAATTTCCGCCTTCCTGGAATCCTTGACGGGGGACCGTGTAGGGTTGGTGGCGTTTAGCGGCGAGGCACAGGTGATGGTGCCGCTCACTTTGGATTACGGCACGGTGCAAATGATGCTCCGCGAACTGGAGCCGGGTTGGCTTATGCCGGGTACCAATTTGGAGCAGGCTATTCGCAAGGGAATGAGTTTGTTCAAAAATTCTGGCGGTGCTGGAAAATATTCCGTGATGGTCTTGATGAGCGACGGCGAGGAGTTGGAAGATGCCGCCGTCAATGCGGCCAAGGAAGCTGCCGAGATGGGAATCAAGATTTACACCGTGGGCATTGGCTCCCGTGAAGGCGTCCCCATTCCCGTAAAAACCAAGAATGGGGAGGTGGCCTACAAAAAGGATATGCAGGGAAACATCGTGACCACCCGCCTGGAAGACGGCACCCTGCAAGAAATCGCAAGCGTTACGGGTGGACTTTATTTTTACGCCAGTCCCGGAGAGTTCCAGTTGCAAAAAGTGCTGGCAGAAATTGCCACCCTCGAAAAGAAGGAACAGCAGAGCGACCGTTTTGAAAACTACCAGGACCGTTACCAGGTGTTCCTGGGGCTTGCGGCACTTTTGTTCTTGCTAGAGGCGTTGGTGTCCGAACGAGGCCGCCACCGCAAGCACGAGGCCGGCCGCTTTAGTTAATTGTTTCGCCCCAAAAACAAGGTACAAAAAAAGCCCTTCGGGTGGGTATGTCTCTCTTGGAGACGGGCGGCACTCCATGGGAGGCCGAAATAGAATCCACCGGAAAGGCTATGTGTACAATATACAATCAAAAAAGGGAACAAACCAAATATTTTTTAAAAATGCTAGTCCAACTTGGAACATGGGAAAAACTATATTGTTCCTGATGCATAAGAATACCAAGTTATTGACCGCCATGTTGGGCGGAATCGCCTTTGCCGCCTGCTCTCAAGGGCCGGCGCCTGCGGTGGACAAGTCCGCTGCCGCTCCCAAGGATTCCACGGTTGCTGCTTTGCCGGCCCCGGAAAGTGACTCTGCCGCCACCGCCTCAAGCGTTCCCAGCAGTTACAAGGACATCCAGTTTCCCGAATACCAATATGTGGCCCCATACCCCAAGGATTACCGCGTAGAAATTGCAGATGGCATTACGGGCTACATCGTTAGCGACCGCAGTCTGCCCTTGGTGAATTTTTCTGTCTATTTTGAGAACCCCAGGGTCCCCGCCGCCCTCAAGGACGAGGCTGCCTTCGAAATGCTGGGGTCCATGTTCCGCCGTGGTGGCGGTGGCGGCATGACCCCTACCGCATTGGATGATTCCTTGGAATTTATCAGCGCAGGGTTTAGTTCTTCTGCGGGAATTTGGACGGCCTCCTTCGGTATCGACTGCCTTTCTAAAGATTTTATCCCTATGATGGAATTGGCAAGGAAGGTACTCTTGGCTCCCGCCTTTGACAAAGACCAGTTGGAAATCGTCAAGGCGAATTACGCTACCGCTTATGAGCAGCGCTACGATACTCCGGCCAAGGTGCTTTCTGCTTTGAAAGCAAAGGTGAACTACGCGCCCAACCCCCGCATTTGGGATGCCACAGGCGAGGAATACAAGAAGGTTTCCGATGTGGACTTAAAGCGCCTGGCGCAGGGGGCGTACAATTCCAGCCGGATTATATTCGCCCTCTCTGGCGATGTGGACAGGGATTCTTCGGTGCAGATGCTCAAGGAATTTTTTGCGGAATGGAAGAAGGATACGGCTTCCGTTTCCCTCAAGGCATCCGCAGGTTCATACGCCGCTCCCGCCCCCCTTTCTTACGTTCGCAAACCTGGGGTCTACGTGGTGGACAAGGATATCTCCCAGGCGAACATTTCTATCAACCAGCCCTTTGTCAAGCGCCCTCATGCAGATTACTACCCTACGGCAGTCGCCAGCTTTATTTTGGGGGGCGGGAGCTTTACTAGCCGCCTCATGAACCGCGTTCGCAGTGACGAGGGCCTGGCCTACAGCGTCTATAGCACGGTGGGCAACGACTACCGCGATACCGCCATGACCACCATTGCCTTGCAGACCAAGGTGGAGTCCGTGGATTTCGCCTTGAAGCTTGTGTTTGAAGAAGTGGAAAAACTTGCGAAGGAAGGCCCCACGGGAGAGGAACTGGAGCAAGCGAAAAAAGCCCTGGTGGAAAGCCTCCCCAGCCTGTTCGATTCTCCTTCTGCCACCGCCGCCATTTTTGCAAAAGATGAACTGCTTGGCAAATCCCAGGACCATTACCTGGATTACGTGAAAGAGATAAACGCTGTGACCGTCGAGCAGGTCAAGGCCATGATTGCAAAGTATTTCAGCCGGGACAAGATGACCATTTCCATTGTGGGTCCCGTAGCAAAGTTTGAATCCCTGAAACCCTTTACGGTTGTTCCACAGGATAGTTTGGAATTCCGGTAGTTGCTGAAGGTTGCCGTGCGTTGTCGTTTTGCCATTGTCTTGATGCTTGTAGCCCTCTTGTGCGAGGGGGCTGTTGCGCAGGATGCCCGTCGGGATTCCCTGATGCGTGCCCGCGGCAAGGCCATTATGGTGGACAAGGCGGGCGGCGAAGATGGTTTCCGTTCCCTTTGTTCGGGAGTCAAGGCGTGTCTGGGCATTGACTATGGTTTTTGTACCGAGGCGGATCAGAAGCCTTGGCCCAAGGTGAAGTACAACGACGAGTATTGTGCCCCCTTCAAGGAGATTACCAAGCGGGGCCTCCCTGCCGATCCGAATGTCGTGGGTGCCACTGAAATCTATTCCAGGCTGGGCCGGCAGTATCGTGTCATTTACGAGAACAAGGGGACTATCCCTCTTGGTGCCGATGTCATTAGCTACCTTTTTGACAACATGCCCTTTACGGCGGAACTTATTAACGCCTACTTGGGAACCAACTACAAGCTGGAGTACACCAGCAAGGACAGGCGGTTCTTTTCGGGCAGCAATGGCCGCAGCCTTTCAGGGGAATTCTATTGGGCCTTGCAAGATAGTGCCGGCCAGAAACTGGGCATGAGGAACGTATTCTTTGGTTACGGGCATGCTCACGTCCTCAAGTGGGCTTTGCATGGAACGGCGGTGGCTTACCTGGATATGGATCCTGTTTCAAACAAGGAAATTAGGTACAAGTTGACGGCTATCGTTTTCCCTGGGAATTCTGTTTTGAATTCCATTATGCAGATGCGGGTGTTCAAGAGCGTTGTGGGCGACAAGATCGACCACATTGTCCGCGACATCAAGAAGTCTTCGGGGGAATACGTCAAGGGCAACAAGGAGCCCATGCTCAAGAGTGCTTCCCTCAAGTCCATGGAAAATGTCCAGTACATATTGGACTTTGAGAATGTGGTGAATGGCGCGACCTGGAAACTGGGTGATTTTGAGAAGTTGCAAAAGCAACGTCAGCAGGCCAAGGAAGTCCCTATTCCCCTGCAGGTGAAAGAGCGGTGAGAGATGTGGAGTGTGTAGTGTGGAATGTGAAATGGCTGAGAGAAGTTTAGGAGAAGATTAAAATGAGCGAAAAGGAAAGTCTGGAAAGTTTGCTGTCTCGCGTGACGGACCGCCGTCGGGAGCTTTTGACCCAGGTGGTGAACCGCCGCACCCGTCACTTTTGCATGGTGTTGGAAGACCTGTTCGACCCTCATAACATTTCTGCTGTTATTCGCACTGCTGAAGTGTTCGGCCTGCAGGACGTGCACGTGATAGAAGAGGACAACGCCTACAGCGTGAACAAGTCAATTTTGAAGGGTTCCTACAAGTGGATGTCCATTTACCTGTACAAGAAGCGGATGCTCTGCATGGAAAAACTCCGTGCCAAGGGATACAAGATTGCGGTAGCCAGCACCAACACCACTAATTCCGTTTTGGACTTGGATTTAAGCCAGCCTACCGCTTTTTACCTAGGGAGCGAATTTCACGGGAACCACCCTGACACCCTGGCCCACGCCGATTACGAGTTCAAGTTGCCCCAATACGGCATTACCGAGTCTATGAACGTGTCGGTGGCAGGCGGCGTGCTCATGACCTACCTGGACGTGTTCATGCAAAAAGAGGGCCGGGAAAAGTTCGAATTGCCCCCTGCCGAGCGGGATGCCCTGCTGTACGACTGGCTGGATCGCCATGTGAACGGCATCGAAAACAATAGCCCCATAGTGCGGGTGGAAGGGTAAAATCGGGGAAAATGGCTCCAAAAGCCCCGTTTTGGGGCTGATTTCCCTAAAGTCCCTGCCATAATATGCTATTTTACAGCTGAAATGAAGAAGAATTCTGCACTTTATTTTTCTGTTGGCCTGGTTGTCCTGCTGGCCATTGTCATTCTTGTGTTTGGAATGTTCTTCTTGAACGAGAAGGACCCTCGCGAAACTTTTAACACCTTCCACCTTCGTTTTACCCAGGTCAGCACCCTCGTTCTGGACGACCCCGTTAAGGTCAACGGCGTCAAACTGGGCAAGGTGGAGAGCATTGAACTTGCCGGGCACCGTGTGGTGGTGACCATCCGCCTTCGCACCGACGTGAAAATCCCCAAGGATTCCGAGATCAGGGTGCAGAACATCGGTATCATGGGCGAACGTCAGATAGGCATGATTCTTGGTGATTCTGAGGAGTATTTCGCTCCGGGGGACACCATTACGGGCCAGTTTGATGCGGGTATCGCCGAGGCCCTCGGTCTGGCGGGTGAAGTTTGCGACAGCACCAAGGTTTTGCTGGAATCGGTAAAGAGGGCCTTGAAGGGTACCATTGCCAGCGAGGATTTCCAGGATAGGTTCAATACTCTGCTTGTGAAGGCGGAAACACTGGAAGACCGCTTGATGGAACTTGTGAATTCTACGGATCCCGAGCTTAAGAAGAGCCTGGCTGGTCTGAATGAGGTGACAATCAAGGTGGGCAACCTGGTGGAAGGCGTCAAACCGCCTATCGACAACCTGTTTGCCAACACCGATGTGGTTATTGGAAATGCCAACAACCTGATTGCGGAGCTGGAGGGCGTTACCAAGCATTTGGACGAACTCATCGCCAAGGTCCAGTCCAAGGAAAATACAGTGGGCGCATTGCTTTCCGACCGCACATTGCATGACGACCTGGTCAAAACGGTCCATTCGGCAGACAGCCTGTTCCGTGTAATCCTGCACGATGGACTCGATGTCAATGTGGATATTTTCTGAGGATTTATGGTAGTAAAGACTCTTAAAGTTACCAACAAGCTAGGCGTCCATGCACGTCCCGCAGGAATGATTGTGGACATAACGGGCCCAGCCAAGAGCGACGTTTCTATTGTCTTCGAAGGTTCGAAGGCAAATGCCAAGAGCATCCTCAATGTGATGATGCTGGCAATCCCCTTTGGTTCCGAAGTGAAATTCGAAGTGGAAGGGGAGGACGAGGAACTGGTCGTGCAAAAGTTGGAGCAGTTGTTCCATGACAACTTCAACGAAGAAGCAGGCTAAGGGTTCGTCAAGTTCCAAGAACTCCAAAAAACCATTACGCATTGTACTGGTAGGTGTGCCTGCATCGCCGGGCTTTGCCATGGGGAAGGTTTTCCCCGTAACTAACCGCGAAATTTCTGTTGTAGAAGAGACCATCCCCGAAAGTCGGGTGACGGTAGAAGAGCAGCTCTTTTTGAAGGCGGTGAGCAAGACCGCCAAAGAAATCAACCAGATTCGGGAAATTTCCGAAGCCCGTACCGGGGTGCAGGACAGCTTGATTTTTGCAACCCACCTGATGATTTTGCAGGATCCGGGACTGGTGAATGGAGTCCTGGAGAGGATCCAGAAAAAACGCAAGAACGCCCGCTGGGCGGTTCACGTGGTGCTGGGCAACTACATCGAGAAATTCGAGAAAATCAATTCCCCCGCCATGCGGGATAAGGCGGCGGACCTGCGGGACTTGTATAACCGCTTGATGGCCGCCATGGAAGATTCCGGACCCGTTCTGGAGGACGAAGTCTTGCAGGACGGCGTGGTGCTTACGGCCCACGAGGTAATGCCCAGCATGCTGATTTCCCTGAAGCCAGGCCAGGTAGGCGCCCTGGTGATGGATACGGGCGGCCGCACCAGCCACGTGGCCATCTTGGCCCGTTCGCTTCAGATTCCGGCAGTGTCTGGCCTTAGGAATGTTGCTGCCCAGGCAAAGGCGGGCGACACCATCATCGTGGATGGTGCGGGCGGCATGGTCATCGTCAATCCCGACGAAGAGGACATCCGCAAGTTCCGGGAAAGGCAAGAGGTATTTGAAAGGCAGCGCCGGGAACTGTTTACCATGCGCCGTCTGGAACCCATGACCCGCGATGGCAAGTACATTACGCTCCACGCCAACATCGAACTGCCTTCCGAGGCAGAAAAGGTGATGGACTACGGCGCCACGGGCATAGGCCTTTACCGTTCAGAGTTCTTGTTCTTTAGAAAAGATTTGCCCACCATGGAAGAGCAGAAGGAAGCCTATGGGCAGATCCTTTCTACCATGGCTCCCTGTCCGGTAACGATCCGTACTTTGGATGCGGGTGGCGACAAATTGGTGCCTGGAGTTTCTGCAGTAAACGAATCCAACCCCTTTATGGGTTGGCGCAGTATTCGTGTTTGCCTGGATAGGCAAGACATTTTCTGCGATCAGCTGAAGGCCCTTTTGCTGGCCAATACCCAAGGCAACTTGCGGATATTGTTGCCCATGATTTCGGGCCTTGGGGAACTGCGCCGCGCCAAGGAGTGCATTAAGCGTTGTGCCGATGAATTGAAAGCCCAAGGTTTTGATTGTGGCGAGGTGAAGATTGGCGCCATGATAGAGGTACCCGCAGCGGTAATGCTTGTGGATTTGATTGCAAAGGAAGTGGACTTCTTTAGCATCGGTACCAACGACCTGATACAGTTTACCTTGGCGGTGGACCGCACCAACGAATTGATTACGGACATGTTCCAGCCCCATCACCCTGCTGTACTGAACATGATAAGCCAGGTGGTTATGGCAGCCCATAGGGAAGGAATCCCTGTGGCAGTTTGCGGTGAAATGAGTGCGGACCCCATGAGCATCCTTTTGCTGGTAGGCCTCGGGGTAGACGAACTTTCCATGACGCCTTGGAGCGTTATGGCCACCAAGAAGATTATCCGTTCCATCAACTTCGAAGATGTCCGTGAGACGGTGTTGACCGTGTTGCAGATGGACGATGCGGATAGCGTTAACGCGTTCTTGCACAAGAAATACGCGCAGACCATTACGGACTTGGGCATTTCCAGCTTTGTGGGGCAGGTAGATGGGAAATAAGTTTTTTTCCTTCGTCCTTGCCTGCAGTGTTTTTTCCTTCGCGGATTCTGTAACTGTATCTTCTAGTGCTGCAACTGCGGCTGTGCCTAGTGCTGCTACTTCTTCCAGCGTGGCAGCCCCTGCGGCGGATTCTGCCAAGCCCGCCTCCGTTACCGCCAGCGACAACCTTATTGCTACGGTTCCTTTGGATGACCCCTATGTGGAACTGGAAAAGATTCCTTCCAAGGAATTCCAGAACCTGGTCATCCGTGCGGAACGTTCCCGCTTGGCGAGTCTGGACACTTCCCTCCCTAAGAATGTTCGGGATTTTGCTCGTGCGGCCAACTACTTTTACAGGGAATCTTGGGACAGCGCTTATTTGGCTTATGATTCCCTGCGTTCTAGGGATTCTGTTTTGGAGAAGAGCGTCATTTTGCGTATGGCGCATACCCGCTTTATACAAAAAGACTACGCTAAAATGCGGGAAGTTCTGGCCCTTGGCAAAAAGTTTTCCAAAGACGCCGACTTTGACAAGTCCGCCTCTCGTATGTGCATTGAGGCCGCTATGGCGGACTCTTCCTTGAGCGATGTGGCCCATTCCGATTCATTGAAGGTTTTCTTGGACAAGTACCCCAAGGGGGAAGATGCCGCCGTTCTAAAGTATCGCTACGCCCAGTATCAAGAGCAGTTTAAGCAGCTTGTGCAGGCAAAGAAACTTTATATGCAGCTGCTAGCAAGCTCTACAGTTTACAAGGACTCTGCTTTTGCTGCCATACGCCGCTTGCGCAAGGTCCAGGGCACCCCAGAGAGCTTGCCCGAAAAGATTGCCTATGCCCGGATGGCCTGTGCCAAGGACGAGGCTTCCACCTGCTTGGTGCTACTAGATTCTATTGCCATTTTGGATTCTGTAGCTTTGGCTAAAAATCCTTCTGCTGCAGTGCCTGCTTCAGAAGATTCCTTGCAAAAACTGCTACGCCCCAGCACTCTGGATATGGATACCCGCATTGCTTTGTGGGAAAAGCGTGCGGTGACCCTAAGGAACCTGAAGCGCGATGACGAATCCATTGCCCAGTTCCGCTTTTTGCTGGATTCCGTGGAGGCAAAGCCCTTGTGGATGCAGTCCATTTTGAAGCTGTACCGCAACAATGCAAAAAAATATGCACGGGAAATAAAGACTACCGATTCCCTGCTCCAGGACGTGAGCCAGTTCAGCAAGGAAAACGCCAACAACCTGTGGATTAAGGGTTTTGAATACGAGCAAAACCAAAAGTACGACAGTGCCATCGTCTGTTTCAAGAAACTTTCCCACCGCAGGTTCAAGAACAATGTTAAACGCCAGTGGGCCAAGTTCCGCATAGGCTTTGTGTACTTTAAACAAGAGAAGTGGGAAGAGGCGGTGGCCGCCTTTATAGACGCCGCCAAGGAACCCTTCCTCTGGAGTGGCAGCGGCGCTCGCATGTTCTTGGGCGATGCCTACATGAAACTGGGCAAGGATTCCTTGGCCCGCGAGGCTTATCTGGACTGCATTAGGGATTTCCCGCTGGCCTATTATGCTCACCGCAGCCGTCTAAAGCTTGCGGAATACAAGCTGATGGACGAGAAGGACATTCCCTATGCCCATGGGGTAGCCATGTCTCCTGAAGAGACTTTGGCGTGGATCCGCGCTTCCCAGAAGTTGGGCAAGCCAGACACCACTTACAATCCGGCCAGGTACCAGCGGATAAAGGACCTGTTCTTGTACGGCTTTAGCGACCAGGCCTTTGCCTTGTACGACGAAGTGCGCCGCAAGAACTACAAGCGCCTGGATTTCCTCTACGAATACGGAAAGCTGTTTTACGATGTGGGGGAGGTGGCCTCGGGCTACCGCCTGGCAAGGCAGTTCCAGAACAACATGGACCGCCGCCGCTTTATGGCCCCCCCTATAGACGTGCTTCATTACCTTTATCCCATCCCTTTCAAGGACCAGGTGAAGTTCCATTCTGGATTCCGCATAGACCCCTTCTTCGTGTATAGCGTCATGCGGCAGGAATCCATATTCAACTTCGAGATTGCCTCGCCTGTAGGCGCCCGCGGGCTGCTGCAGATTATGCCTGCTACCGGCAAGATGGTGGCTGCCAAGGAGGGCATTCCCGACTTTGATCCCGATTTGCTGTATAACCCCTACATGAACATCCGTCTGGGAATCCGCTACCTGGTGGATTTGAAGGCGGAATATAACGATGACTACATGTACGTGTTGGGCAACTACAATGCAGGCCCCAAGCCCACTAGGCGCTGGCAAAAAGAGGGCGAGGGCAAGCACTGGGATATTCGTGCCGAAGAAATCAGTTATTGGGAAACTCGCGACTACGTAAAGCGGGTCATGGGCAATTACTGGATTTATCAAGAAATTTACGACGGGATTTAATCCATGCTGTTCCTACTCCTCACCATAGGTCCCGCGTTCCTTTTTGCTTGCGGAAACATCCTGGAAAAATCCGGGGTTTCTACCGTTGGCAAGCGTACCGGCGGAACGTCCCACCCTTGGGAGTTTTTCAAGGGCGTGATAACCAACAAGTTCTGGTGGCTGGGAATCAGCTGCTCTGGTCTTGCTACGTTGGGCTACTACATTGCCATGGCACGCTATGACCTTTCCCAGGTGCAGCCCATGATGGTCTTGAACCCGGTGCTTACGGCCTTGATGGGATTCTGTATCCTAAAAGAAGCTCTCACCAAGCGCATTGTGGTGGCTATCTGTTTTGTGGTGGCAGGGCTTCTTTATTCCGTGGAGAACCTGGGGGAATCTACGGCGGTGCAGGATGTCGGAATGCTTTGGGCTTATGCCGGCGGGCTTTGTGCGGTTACGTTGTTTGCACACTTGTTTGTAAAAGACCGGGAAATGGTGGATTCCCTGATTATGGGCGTAGGCTTTGGGCTTTCGGCAGCATTTTACAAGAGCCTGGCCATGGATTTTGACCTGGACCATATCGAAGTATCGTCGGTGGCCAGCTTGCTATTGGATTTCAGGACCCTGGGCTACATTGCCACTTATGGCATAGCGTTCCTCTATTCCCAGGTTTCTTTCTCCCGAGGCCGTGCCCTGTTCATTATTCCCTTCAGCGCAGCGGTGGGTGCTGCTGTTCCTACGCTTGCTGGGGCCTTGGTATTTTCGGAAGCCTTCCCAGTAGGGAAAATCATTTCTGTGACCCTGGTTTTGGTGGGTGCAGCATTGTTTGTGGTCCGCAGGCCTAGGCGAAATGGCCGAAAAGGCTAAATCTTTGTAAAAAGTTGCAAATTACCGACAACCGAATGACTTTTCGGCCACTTCGGATATATATTTGAAAGACTAGGGGGCTAATCATGGCTGTTTGTAAAAGAAAGAATAGGACTTTTTTTGCCTTATGCTTGCCGCTGGCTTTTGGTCTGTGGGCATGCTCCTCGGATAATTCCACCAAGGTGGAGGCAAAATGCCTTGATTGCCCTGAAGAAGATGCCTCGTCGGCGCAGGACTCTTCAAAAACACTGTTGTCCAAATTGATTTTTTCGGAAGTAGATCCGGTAAATATTTCTTACGAAGACCATGAGGGCGGCGATGCTGGCTGGGTGGAAATATACAACCCGCTGGATTCGCAAGTAAACTTGAAAGGGTATTCTCTTTCTGATTCCAGGTCAAACCTTAGAAAATGGGTTTTTGGCAATGCAATAGTAAAGCCCAAGTCGCATTTGCTGGTATTCCTTTCGGGCAAAGACTACAAGGACCTGGTTCCCCCATCGGATTCTGTTAGCATCGCGGGCAGCGGGTGCTGGACATGGACCGATGCCCAGAATACCCCTGTAGCAGGAAACAGCACCGTTGAAAAGTTGCCGGGCAAGTCGAACATTTGCTTTAAGGAAAATGGAAACCAAAAGTTCGGTGGAGTCATGCAGTATGGAGAGAATGCTGCATTGGGGTGGCATTCCATCTCTTTCTTTGTTGGGACCAAGAGTTCCAACAAAAGCGATGTAACGGATATTAGCAAGGCCAACGAGTTACTGCTTACCGGTTACATTGCCAAGAATTGCCTGTTCCTTTTGCGTTTGGCTCAGCCGGATGTAGACGATTGGAAAGGTTGGTCGAAAAAGATAAGGGGAACAGGAGATTCTTCTACTACTTATCATATAATCCTCCCTACGGGAACGAATTTTCCAGATCTTAAAAACATTTATGGGACCCGTTTTTCCCCAGAAGATAACGAGTTCAAGCCCGTATCCTTCAAAATCGATTCGTACATAGCACGGAATCGGGGGCATGAACCCCATGCCAATTTCAAAATGTCAAAGAAGGGTGGAACCCTGTTTTTGGCGGACAATGGCGAGGCCATATTGGATTCGGTGACTTATCCTGAATCGCCTGCGGGAAAGTCTTGGTCAAGGAATATGGAATCAGGAAAATATGACGGAGTGTGGGGCTTTGCCGACGCTAGCCCGTTGGAATATACGCCTGCATCTGTTGTTCCGCGTCAGGCAGCCGCTCCCTCCCAGAATTTGCCAGCTTCCGGTTTTTATTCCAAGTCCTTTACGGTACACTTTGACGAAAAACAGAAAGTCCGTTGTGCGCAGGGAGGTTATGCCCCTACAGCAGCCTCAAACTTGACGACGGATGTGACTATTAGCAAAACAACGACGCTTCGTTGTGCGTCTTTTGAATCCGGAGCCTTGCCTAGCAATGTGGAGACGCGAACCTATGTGTTCGAATCCCGCCCAGCTACACCTGTGGTTTTCCTTTCGGCAGACCCCAAATCTTTGTTTGATCCCGATACCGGCATATATATGGACGGACCAAGAATACAGAAAAAAGAACCCCATTATGGAGCCAACTACTGGGAAGATCGGGAAATACCCGTGTTTGTGGAACTGCTTGAAAAGGGAGCGAGTACTCCGGCATTTGCCAAGGATGCCGGTTATCAGATTTTTGGAAACTACAGTCGCGCTAACACCAAGAAATCGGTGGCTATCGTGTTCCGTGAAAAATACGGGGACAAACGTTTGGAATACCCCTTGTTCCCGGATTTCCCGAACTTGAAAAAGTTCAAGGTGTTCCTCCTTAGGAACAATGGCGGCAACTTTGGCGCCGACTACATTCGAGACCGGTTGTGCAGCTCCGTAACCGAAGGACTTGGCGTGGATTACCAGCGGGGTCGCGGTGTAGTGGTCTATTACAATGGCGATTATTACGGAATATACAGCATTCGCGAACGATCCACGGAATATTATTTTGAAACTCATTATGGTTTGGATCCAGACGAGGTGGATTTGCTAAAGGCGGACAATTCGGCAACAGCCGGGTCCTCTACGGATTATGTAGCCATGATGAATTCCCTTGAGACCCAACACCTGGATTCAAAACAGAATTACAACAAGGTGGCCGAACAAATAGATGTAGACAACTTTATCAACTACGTTCATTCGGAACTATTCATGAATAACAGGGACTGGCCTGCCAACAATCTGAAAAAATGGCGAGGAAACAATCCCAAAACAAAGTGGAAATGGTTCATATACGACATGGATTTCGGTTTTGGAAACGAGTATAGCGAATTTAAGAACAACATCTTTGAATTCGCCACTGCGGAAGATGGCGATGATTGGCCCAATGGACCTGCCTCTACATTGTTGCTGCGGCGCCTTTTGGAAAATGCAGATTTCAAGGCGGCATTCATCAACCGTTTCCCGGCACTGCTTGCCATGAACTTTGAAAAATCCAGACTTTTGTCCCGCATCAATGCCATGATGTCCGAAATAGAGTCGGAAATTTCTAGAGACCAAAAACGTTGGGGCCATAATGCTTCGTACATGAGCAGCCAGCTTGATAAAATGAAAACTTTCGCCAGTACGCGGCAAGGTGTTATTTTGTCTGAAATCACGGAATATTTTGGCTTGGGCGATACGGTGCATGTAACCCTTTCTGTGCAGGGTTCCGGGAAGATTTTGGTGCATGGATTGCCGTTGGATCGCTCGTCCTTGACCATCCCCTTCTTTGAGGGAACCCCTGTTACCTTGACGGTTCAGGAGAATGGCGGGACCTTTACGGGATGGAGCGATAAAGTCACGGATAAAACCAGGACTATAAAGCCGGAAGAAGTCAGCTCATTGACGGCGATTTTCAAGTGAATATGGGCGGCCGGTCCGCATATTTGCTAAATTCTTCTATTATGAGCTTCAACACCAAGATTCTTTGTATTGGTGCGGGCTATGTCGGTGGCCCCACCATGACCGTCATTGCTGACAAATGTCCCGATGTGAAGGTAACCGTGGTCGACATCAACCAGGCTCGCATCGATGCCTGGAATAGCGACAGCCTTCCGATTTTTGAACCCGGCCTAGACGACGTGGTAAAACGTGCTCGCGGCAGGAACCTTTTCTTCAGTACGGATATCCCCGCAGCTATTAAGGAAGCGGATATTATTTTCGTCTCCGTGAACACCCCGACCAAGACATTCGGTCATGGTGCCGGCAAGGCTTCCGATTTGCAGTATTGGGAAAAGACGGCTCGAAACATTCTGGAAATTGCCGACGAAGGCAAGATTATTGTTGAAAAGTCTACGCTGCCTGTTCGTACGGCTGCTGCCATGGAACGTATCTTGAATAGCAATGACAAGGGCCTGCATTTCGAAGTGCTCTCTAACCCCGAGTTCCTTGCCGAAGGTACTGCCATCAAGGACCTGTTTGAACCGGACCGCGTGCTTATCGGGTCCCACCAGACGGAATCGGGTTTGGCCGCTTGCCAGAAGCTGGTGGATGTGTATGCCCACTGGGTTCCTCGTGACCGCATCCTTACCACGAACCTCTGGAGTTCCGAACTGACCAAGCTTACCGCCAACGCCTTCCTGGCACAGCGTATCAGCTCCATCAACTCTATCAGCGCCCTTTGCGAAAAGACGGGTGCCGACGTGGACGAGGTGGCCTACGTGATGGGCAAGGACACCCGCATTGGCCCGAAGTTCCTCAAGGCCTCTATCGGCTTTGGTGGAAGCTGCTTTAAGAAGGACATTTTGAACCTGGTGTACCTGTGCGGCTATTACGGCAAAGCCCCCGGTCCCATCGACCAGGGCATCATGCAGAAGGTCGTGGGCGACGGCGAGGTCCTGCCGCCCGATGTGGCGCCCGGTTCGCTGGTCACCACGACATATGACGAAGTCGCCGACGAAATCGGCGAT
>CACXIR010000004.1 GCA_902767785.1 Fibrobacter succinogenes
ATCGCCGATATGCTCACCCGTATCCGCAATGCCGCTTCGGCAAAGCTCCCCGTGGTGGACATTCCTGCCAGCAACTTGAAGCGTGAAATCGCTCGCGTGCTGCAGGAAAAAGGTTTCATTAAAAAGTTCGTCGTCGTGGAAGACGGCAAGCAGGGCATGCTCAAGGTTCTGCTCCGCTACACGAAGGGCGAATCCGCTATCCAGGGCATCCAGCGCGTTTCTTCGCCTGGTCTGCGTCACTACGTGGACGCTGCCAAGCTTCCTCGCGTCCGTAACGGCCTTGGCTATGCTATCATCTCCACATCTAAAGGCGTGATGACCGACCACGAAGCCCGCAAGGAAAACGTGGGTGGCGAAGTCATCGCAAAGGTATGGTGAGGTAACAATGTCCCGTATCGGAAAAGCTATTATCAATATCCCGGCTGGCGTTAAAGTCGCCGTCAATGGTCAGAACATCAAGGTGGAAGGCCCCAAGGGCAAGCTCGAGACCAACGTCCACGAACTGATTTCCATCAAGCTCGAAGGCAACCAGCTTTCCTTCGCCCGTCCTGACGACCAGAAGTTCACCCGTGCTATCCACGGCACTACCCGCGCCCTCGTCAACAACATGGTGGAAGGCGTTACCAAGGGTTTCCAGAAGACTCTGGAAATCGTCGGTGTGGGCTACCGCGTGGAACAGAAGGGCAAGGACTTGAACCTCGTTCTCGGTTTCTCTCATCCGGTGATCTTCAAGGCTCCGGAAGGCGTGGAACTCAAGGCTGTCGATCCCCTGAAGATCACCATCTCCGGCATCGACAAACAGAAAGTTGGCCAGGCTGCCGCCGAAATCCGCAAGTACCGTCGTCCTGAACCGTATAAGGGCAAGGGCATCAAGTACGAAGGCGAAATCGTGCGTCGCAAGCAAGGTAAGAAGACAGGTAAATAAGGGTAAACTATGACTGCAATTGCTAAGAAAAGAATCCAGTCCAGAATCGCACGCCATGCTCGTGTGCGCAAGTCTGTTGTCGGAACTGCAGAATGCCCTCGTTTGGCTGTTCGCCGTTCCTTGTCTCACATGGTCGCCCAGATTATCGATGACGCAAGCAACAAGTCTCTCGTTCAGGTTTCTACCACTGCCAAGGAATTCCAGGGCAAGTTCGGTGGCATGACTAAGTCCGAGCAGGCTAAGCAGCTGGGTCTCCAGGTTGCTGAAGTCGCGAAGTCCAAGGGCATTGAATCCGTGGTCTTTGACCGCGGCGGTTACATCTATCACGGTCGCGTTCAGGCTCTCGCTGAGGGAGCTCGTGAAGGCGGACTCTCAAGTTTCTGAATTTGAAGACAAGGTTGTACACATCAACCGTTGCGCAAAGACCGTCAAGGGCGGTCGCCGCATGTCCTTCTCCGCTCTGGTTGTCGTTGGCAACAAGAACGGCAAGATTGGTGTGGGTCTCGGCAAGGCTAAGGAAGTTTCCGAAGCTATCCGCAAGGGTACCGAAGCCGCTCAGCGCAATATTGTTGAAGTGCAGCTCCTGGACGGCACCATCCCTCACGACATCGAAGTCAAGAGCGGTGCTACCCGCATCCTTTTGATGCCGGCTGCTCCGGGTACTGGCGTTATCGCCGGTGCTGCTGCCCGTGCCGTTCTTGAACTGGCCGGTGTGCACAACATCCTCACCAAGATTCACGGTTCTTCCAACCCCAGCACCGTCGTGCGCGCTTGCCTCGAAGGTCTGCTGGCCCAGAAGAACAAACAGGACTGCGCTGCTCTCCGCGGTGCTAATGTCTAAGGGGTAATACAATGAAGAAAGTTCGTATTACTTTGATTAAGGGTACTGTCCGCCGCCTTCCGGTGCACCGCGCTAACGTGGCTGCTCTCGGTCTGCGTAAGATTGGACAGTCTGTTGAACACGTTTTGACCCCCAACATCCAGGGCATGATCAATGCCGTGGCTGACATGGTCAAGGTCGAGGAGATCTAAGATGGAACTCAATACTCTCAATCCTGGCAAGGCTGCCAAGGGCAAGAGCCGCCGCCGTATTGGCCGCGGTCCTGGTTCCGGTTTTGGCACCACCGCTGGCCGTGGCCAGAAGGGTGCTGGCGCCCGTAAGAGCGCTAAGGCCGGCCGTGTCGCCTTTGAAGGCGGCCAGATGCCGATCCACCGTCGTGTTCCCAAGCGCGGTTTCAAGACCCGTTTTGCCAAGGACACGCAGATTGTGAACCTGAAGAAGCTCGCTTCTTGCAGCGTGACCGAGTTCGATGCCCAGGCTCTCTTTGACCAGGGATTCATCAAGAACATCGATCTTCCTGTCAAGATCCTTGCCTTCGGTGCAATCGACAAGGCTATCAACGTTAAGGTTAACGCTATCAGCGAAAAGGCCAAGGCTGCCATTGAAGCTGCTGGCGGAAAAGTCGAGATCGTCTAATGGAAGCTCTCAAGAAAGCTATTGATGCGTTCGTCAATGCGTTCAAGATCGAGGACCTGCGTAAGAAGCTCCTTTTTACGCTGGGTATCTTGATTGTCTACCGCGTTGGCGCTCACATCACCATCCCCGGAGTGAATTCTGCCGTGCTGGCGGAGTTCTTCCGCAATTCGAATAATTTGTTTGGCCTGTATGACTCCTTTACCGGCGGTGCCTTCGCTAAAGCGACGGTGTTTGCCCTTGGTATCATGCCCTACATCAGCGCCTCCATTATCATCCAGCTCATGGGTTCGGTGATTCCCGCTATCCAGATGCTGCAGAAGGAGGGCCAAGAGGGCCGTGCCAGGCTGAACCAATATACTCGTTACTTCACGGTGGCTCTTGCCGCCCTGCAGGGATGGGGTATTTCCGTATGGCTTTCCTCACTGAAGGTGACGACTGCGACCGGCACGGGCGTTTCCGTCTTGGCTGACGATTTTGCCTCTGGTGTCGGGAACATCGGTTTCCGTTTGCTTGCTACCCTGACCTTCACTGCAGGTACCGTCTTCGTGATGTACCTGGGCGAACAGATTACTTCGCATGGTGTGGGTAACGGTATTTCTCTTATTATCTTCGCCGGTATCGTCGGCGGCTTCCCGCGAGCCGTTCTTGCCGAACTGGAAATGCTGAAGGAAGGTATCCAGCCCCTGGCCATCGAGATCTTTATCTTGGCCATTGTGGTGGTGATTATCGGCTTCATCGTTTTCGTGGAGCAGGCGAACCGTCGCATTCCACTCCAAAGTCCTCGCAGGACGGTGGGTTCCAAGGTTATGGGCGGTCAGTCCAGCTATTTGCCCTTCAAGGTGAATACCGCTGGCGTGATTCCCGTGATTTTCGCAAGCTGCATCATGTTCATTCCGGCCATGATCGCTTCTTGGTTCCCCAATATGTCTGCGATGCAGGCTTTCGCTACTGCCTTTATTCCGGGGCACATTACCTATAGTGTGTTCTACGGTCTCCTGATTATTTTCTTCACCTTCTTCTACACGGCAATTCAGTACAACCCGAACGACATTGCCGAAAACCTGAAGAGGTCTGGAGGATTTATTCCGGGAATCCGTCCTGGCAAGAAAACGGCAGAGTATATTGACCACATTTTGACCCGAATCTCTCTTCCGGGGTCCCTGTTCCTCGCCTTAATCAGCGTGGGACCGCTTCACCTGAAAGACGCACTCAATATGAGTTTCTATATTGGGGGCACTTCGGTACTTATCGTGGTCGGTGTGGCGCTGGATACGCTTCGTCAGCTCGAAGCCCAGTTGCATACCAAGAATTATGAAGGTTTCCTGAAGCACGGCCGCATCCGCGGCAGGATGGCATCTTAGTGGCTAAAGAAGAAGGCATACAAGTAGAAGGCGTTGTGTTGGAAGCTCTCCCCAACGCATTCTTCCGTGTCCAGCTCGGAAATGGCCACGAGATTCTAGCCCACGTTTCAGGAAAAATGCGTCGGCATTTCATCCGAATTTTGCCGGACGACAAAGTGTTGGTAGAAATCTCCCCCTACGACCTCAATCGTGGGCGGATAACTTACCGTTACAAGTAATAGGTATTCAAAAGAAGGTCAAACCTATGAAAATCAAAGCCTCCATCAAACCCAGATGTGAAAACTGCAAGATCATCCGTCGCAAGGGTGTATTGCGTATCATCTGTTCGAAGAACCCCCGTCACAAGCAGAAGCAGGGATAAGGAGATCGTATGGCACGTATCGCTGGTGTCGATTTACCGAAAAACAAGACCGTTTCTGTTCACCGCTAACAAGGTCTGTGCCCAGCTGGGTATCGACAAGAACAAGAAGTGCGATGACCTGACCGAAGAAGAACAAGGTAAGATTCGTCATCTTCTGGAAGACGAATACTCCGTGGAAGGTCAGCTCCGCGCAGAAATCACCTTGAACATTAAGCGTTTGCAGGATATTGGCTGCTATCGCGGCATCCGCCACCGCAAGGGCCTCCCGGTCCGCGGTCAGCGTTCCCGCACCAATGCCCGCACTCGTAAGGGCCCCAAGAAAACTGTGGCTAACAAGAAGAAGTAAGGAGATTCCTCGTGGCTGAAGAAGAAATCAAGGAAACTGCCGCCGCCGCTCCCGAAGCGACCGCCGCAGCTGCTACTGAAGAAGTCAAGGTCAAGAAGGGCAAGAAGCGTATCGACGTCCAGGGTATTGCCTGCGTTAACGCCACCTTCAACAACACAATCGTTTCTATCACCGATGCTCGCGGTAACGTGGTTGCATGGGGTTCCCCCGGTAATGCCGGTTTCAAGGGTTCCCGCAAGAGCACTCCGTTTGCTGCTCAGCTGGCTGCCGAAGCCGCTGCCCACAAGGCATTCGACCTCGGCATGCGCAAGGTGGATGTCCGCGTCAAGGGTGCCGGTGGTGGTCGTGAGTCCGCCGTCCGCGCTATCAAGAATGCGGGCCTCGAAGTCCTCTCTATTCGGGACGTGACGGGCATTCCTCACAACGGTTGCCGTCCTAAAAAGAAGAGAAGAGTCTAATCCAAAGAGGTATCGCCTATGATGTGGAAATCACTTCAAATGCCGCGCAGCTTCCAGAAAGTGGAAACCGGCGAAAACGGCCGCTACGCCAAGTTCGTGGTAGAGGCCTTGGAACGTGGCTGGGGTATCACCCTCGGTAACGCTCTGCGCCGTACGCTCCTTTCTTCCCTGCAGGGTGCGGCTATTGTCTCCGTGAAAATCGAAGGCGTTGAAAAGGAATTTTCAACCATTCCCGGTGTCAAGGAAGATGTCACCGACATTATCCTGAATCTCAAGAGCATCCGCGTGAAGCTCCTTTCCGACCATGACGAAACCCTTCACCTGGATGTTTCCGGTGATGGCGAAGTCACCGCCAAGTCCTTTATGGAAAATCCGGGCGTTGTCATTTTGACTCCCGATGTCCATATCGCTACCTTGAACGGCAATGCTTCCCTGTCCATGGACGTGAAGATCTCCAGCGGCCGCGGCTTTGTCCGTGCCGACGAATTGAAGGATGCGAATGCTCCTATTGGCGTGATTGCTACCGATGCGAATTTCAACCCCGTTCAGAAGGTTGCAATGCACATCAGCGATACCCGCGTTGGACAGCGTACCGACACTGACGGCTCCATTGACCCCGAAGACGCTTTGGCCTACGCTGCCAAGCTCCTGGTGGATCACTTGGAAATCTTCATCAACTTCGAAGGCGACCTTCAGTCTCCCGAAGAAGTGGAAATGGACGAAGAACGTCAGCGTATTGCAGAACTCCTCCGTACCCGCGTGGACGAACTGGAACTTTCCGTTCGCTCCAGCAACTGCCTGCGTATGGCCAACATCCATACCGTTGGCGACCTGGTACGCAACAAGGAAAACGATATGCTCAAATACAAGAACTTCGGTCGGAAGTCCTTGGTGGAACTTAACGAGGTGTTGACCTCCATGGGCCTTTCCTTTGGCATGGACGTCGATGACTACTTGAAGGATTAAAAATGAGACACGGTGTAAAAAACAAGAAACTCGGCGTTAACGCCCAGCACAAGCGTGCCATCCTCCGCGCCCTTGCCACTTCCATTATCGGAAAGGGCATGGAAACCGAACAGGGCAAGCGCTATGTGCGTACTACCCTCCACAAGGCTAAGCTTGTCCGTGGCTACGTTGACCGCATGGTTACCTATGCCAAGAAGGGCGACCTTTCTGCCCGTCGTGAAGCTGCCCGCTTCATTATGGACCCCAAGGTGCTCCAGGACCTGTTCGCCACCATTGGCCCCCGCTATGCAAACCGCAACGGTGGCTATACCCGCGTGCTGAAGCTTGGCCCCAACCGCGCCGGTGACGCTTCCGAAATGGCCCTGGTTGGCCTGGTGGAAGACGAAATCGTCGCCAAGGAAAAGAAGGCTGCTGCTGAACCTGCCAAGGCCGATGCCGTGAGCATGGTGGAAGGCGAAGGCAAGTCCGCCGAATAATTCCTGAAAAATTATAGACGCCCCGCTTTTCTAGGCGGGGTGTTTTTTGTATCTTTTTAGGACATTGGCTATTGGTAACGGATTATGCCTCATGTAGTTATATGTATTTTGCTCTTGTCGGTTCTGCAATTGTTTGCTGCAGACGTTGGAATGGGTTTTTCTCCGCCGGTTTCCAATCGTAGCAACATTTCCTTGAATCCGGCTTATGCAGACCAACAGGTGGATTCCAATTATGTGTTGGGTCCCGGCGATTTCTTGGACCTGGTGCTGGAGAATAACTATGTGACGGTCCAGGTTTATCCGGATGGTTCAATAGCTGTAGAAGAATGTGGTGCCGTGAATGTGGGCGGCAAGACTTTTGCCGAGGCCAAGCGCCTTATTTTGGACCTGGTTTCGGTGCGTTATAAGAGGGAATATTGTTTCGTTCAGTTGGCCGCCCTGAAAAAATTTAGGGTAAGCGCCATGGGCGCAGTCACGTTGGTTGGCCAGCATTTAGTAGAACCCCAGACCCGTTTAAGCTTTTTTATAAGGCAGATTGGCGGCCTTCTTTTGAATTCCAATAGCGAAGACGTCCAGGTGATTCGCGGTGTCGACACTTTGCATATAGACTACAATGCCATGGCCGCCAAAGGAGAGTTCTCCTCTGACGTAATACTGCAGCAGGGCGACAAGATATACGTCCCTTTCTTGCCGGTGGAAGACAACGTGGTGCTGATTTTCCCGGACTCCAGGGCAAGCATTGCATACCGTTTAGACCGCACCCTGCAGGATTACTACGATTTTGCAGATGGGGGCCGCATGAACAACCGCGGTTACAAGTCGGTGTGCGTGCGGGAACCCGGAAAGCCTATCCGTTGGATTAATCCGTCTGAAATGAAACAGATCAAGGTTGCTCCCAATACCGAAGTGGAATTCACCATCCAGGAGCTGCTCGTCTACGTAGGTGGAGCCGTGAATTTTATAGGCAAGTATCCCTACAACCCGTCTTGGCATGCCATAGACTATATCGCTGCAGCCGGAATAAACATTATGACCGGTAGCTGGGGACAGGTGAAGGTTTGGCGTGGTAGCAATCCCGATGCCATTTCGGTAAAGGTGGCCGAGGACGAAATTTTGCCTGGTGACTTGATTGAGATTCCCAGGAGCCGCTATGAAACGTTCAAGGATTTTACCTTGTTCCTTGCATCCTTGCTAACCGTGATTTCTTCTGCACTCATTATTTATACTACCACCAGGTGATTTTATGAGACAGCAGGAATCACTAAGCTTTATAGAAGTATGCCTTCGGTTGATGAACAACAACCTGAGGCGTTTCAAGCTTTTTTCTGCTATTGTGCTTATTCCCACCCTTGTCACGTTTGTTTTGGTGATGTGGGTGATAGACCCTGTTTACAGGGCTCTTGCCATAGTTACACCGCCGGCTAGTTCCCAAAGCCCCCTCTCTAGCGGGCTTGGTAGCCTTTTGAGTGGTGGAGGATCTTCTGGCAAGAGCGGCATGGGCGGGTTGAGTGCCATGCTAAAAATGTCGCCTTCTGCCGATGACGTAGACGTGGTGTGGACCATATTCAATTCCTGGGAATTGCATTACCAGGTTATTCAGGAATTTAACCTAGCGAAACATTATAAGTTCAAGGGCAAGTATGCTGCAGACTTGCTGAAAAAATTCAGGAAGAATTTTGATATCGAGACCAACAAAGAGGACATGCTTCAAATAACGGTGGAAGATACGGATTACAAGCTTGCTGCGCAGATTGTGGAATTTATGCTGGAAAAGGCGGATTCGGCTTTTAACGAGTATAAGACCACGCAAGCAAGGCAATCCAGACTTTACCTGCAGAGCAGGCTTGATTCTTGCGAAAAGAACTTGAAGAGCCTGATGAAGAAGTTCTCAAAGTTCCAGGTGGATAACAATTTCTATGATCCCAGGGTTCAGATGGAGTCTACCATCAGGTACCTGGGCGGTCTTCAGGAGCGTCGTGAAACCTTGTCGATGGAAATGGCCTACGAAAAGGACGACCGGGGTGAGAACAGCAAGCGCTACGACCAGCTCCACAAGCGCTACAACACCGTCAATTCTGCCCTGCAGGAAGCTTTGGATGGAAAGGATAAGGATCTTGGCCTGGTGGCTTTGAAAAATTCGCCGAAGCTGAGTTCGGAGTATCTGCAATACGAATCGGAAATAAAAATCCAGAGTGCCTTGTACCAGATGTTGTGGGTGCAGAGCGAAGAAATGCGGTTGGAAGAATCGAAAAAGTTGACGAACCTTCACGTGCTGGAACCGCCTTGGGAAAACAACAAGAAGGTGTACCCCTTAAGGGCTATCATGATGATCTTCGTGTTCACCCTTGCCTTTATTTTGGCAACAGTGGTGTGCAATCTGATGGCGTTCTTTGAATCCGAAGAAGAAAAGGGCACCAGCTTGGCTAAGCAATGGATTGCGTTGAAGGGCGTATTTAAAAGAAACAAGGGACGCTAATGTTTTCCTGGATTGTAGATAATCCGGTAAGTTCCGTTCTCTTTTTTGTGTCTTTTGTTTGTTTGGTCCAGGCGTGGCTTCTCAAGAAAGATTTTTTTTCTCCCGTTAACATTTATTGTTTTTCACAGTGTATAACGCTGGCCGTGGCCTATTTAAAACTGGACCACGCCATGACTGATTTTAAACTTAAGACTTGGATTTTTTGGATTGGCGCGTTGGTGTGTTTTTGCGCTGGCGGTTTTTTGGTAAATCTGGTGGCTAGGATAAAAAGCTGTCCTGTTAATTGCAATCCCTGTGTTAGGCAATATGGCTACAATTGGAAATTGCACGTGCTGTTGGCCTTTGGGACGTTCTTGATGTTCTTGGTTGGAGTTGCTGGAATTGTCCATACGGCGGGCCAGCTGCTTGTTTTTGTAGATGATCCTGCTGAATGGATGACTCAGGAACCCCGGTTTGGCTACTTTGGCATTTTTTTTAGCGGGGGGCCACTGACGGTCCTTTTGTTTGCCCTTTCTTCTTTCTCAAGGTTTAATCCGGTAAAGTCGCTACGGATGGTTTCCCGCTTTATGGTGGTGTTTACCATTATTTTTGCTTTTTTGGCATACCCCAACCGAACCTCCCTGTTTTTTAGCATTGGTTTTATAATAATCCTGTACAACTACTTGCACAAAAGGGTATCTGCTTTTTGGATGTTGTTTTCCTTGGTTTTTGCTATTGGAGCGTTTATGGGAATAAGCGCTTTGAGGTCTCAGCAGTACATGGGTTCCCTGAAAAAAAATGCCGTAAATATGGTAGCGCTATTACCATACAGGTATGTAGCCAATAATTACTGGAATCTTGATTATGCCATTAATCCGACTAGCGATATGGAACGGCACCCGCCCACATACGGTATAGACTTTTTTAGTGGGATGCTTGAATACACAGGAATGACAACAAAGATAAAGAAAAGCAATCGTTGGGATTCGCCTTTCCAAGAGAGCGTCCAGAAAAGGGATGGATTTAATACGGTAAGCTACCTATGGGAAGTTTATAAGGATTGGGGATTTTTCGGAGTGTTACTAGTACCCCTGATTTGTGGAATGGCGTTGTCAGTGTTTTATTTGCGCCTAAGTAAACCCTATACGCCAAGAGATATAGCGTTTTACACCTACTTTATTTATTTTGTGGGCTGGTGGTTCTTTTCGCCGAGCTACAAGCAGGGGCTTTATTGGTTCTGGATGTTTTTGCTCTACTTTGTTACAACCGTATGTATGAAGTGCTTGCCTTTACCAGCCAATGCGCCGGTTCTTGACAAAGTAAGTAGCGAGGAAGAGGGTGAGGAACAAGTCTCCGCTCAAGGTGAGGAAGGGGATGCTGCTGGGCTCGCTAAGCCTGGCCCCGAAGGCACAAATGCCGATGTTTAAAAGACCGCCTGCGCTAATCATGGTGCCATAGAGGCCTGTCTTTTTTTCTTTGAGCAATGTAGAGATCATCCCGAGGCGGGTGGCCTGTAGCAACAATGAAATGGAAAGCACCCTTAGACAATAGCTGCTGATCTGCAGGGTTTCCGGTGTCCATGGCGATGCAAAGAAGATAATGCGCAGGGTCCATTCGGGGAACAGCCAGAGCGGAGTCATGACGGCGACAATGAATCCCGTGAACAGGGCCTGGTCCCGCAGGCTCAATTTGCGGCTGTCGCTCTGGTGCAGGGTCAGTACGCTGGAGTAGATGAAAAAGACCATGAGGCTAGAAGCTAGCAACAGCAGCTTATGGGAGAAGTTGTACGCTCCCAAGAATTCTGCCGGGGCAAAGTGGGAAACGGTATAGAGCCCTACGGGAAGGTAGGCGAGGCTTGCAAGGCTGGTAAGGGCGTAGGGTGCTGCCGACCTGAACATCAGCAAGAAGAATTTCTTTGCATGGCTGCCGATTTTCAGGATCTTGAGGGAGAATGCCTGGCTTACGCCAAAACCGAAGGCGGGGACTGCGGAGAGTACCATGGCGAGCGCGATAAGTCCTATGGAATCGAAATGCAGCCCGTAGAGGCAAACTCCCATGATCGAAGCGAAGGAGACGGTGTGGAGGATCTTGGAAAAGAGCATCTTTTTCCAGAATTTTCCGCAGATAAAGTACCAGTCGAAAAACGCATGCTGAAAGAACAGGCCGGCGATGAGGATTAGTTCGCCCTGGAAGGCGGGGTGGTTCCGCCGCACGGTCAGGGCGAATGCTGCCATCAGAATCGCTGTAATGGCCGTCATGAACAGTCGAAGCTGGAGTACATGGGTAAAGAGTCGCCCTTCGGTGGCCCGCTTGCCAAAATAGGCTAGAATAAGGGTCATCATGCCGAAATCGGCAATGGCGCAAAATATGGAGTAGTCGCTTTGCAGTATCCCAAAATAGCCGTAGTTTACAATTCCCAGATTATTAGCGATAATATTCTGGACAAGGATATTGACTCCCTGGATGAGTATGTTTACCAAGGAAATGAAAACGCCAATCTTGATGTTCTTGAATACCTGCAACGAGGCATAAAATAGATGTTTTGGCACAAATTGTCTTTGGGAATTTTGTATCTTTGTCCTCAAAACGCGAGAGTGGCGGAATTGGCAGACGCGCCAGACTTAGGATCTGGTACTTCGGTGTGTGGGTTCGACTCCCACCCCTCGCAGAGTTTTCATATTAACGCATACCGGAGACTATATGTCCGTTGAAATCAAAGAAACTAGCGCTACCCTGCGCACCCTTGAAGTGACCATTCCCCAGGAAGACCTGAAGGCTCCTTTCGAAAAGAAGCTCTCCCAGTACAAGAAGCAGGTTTCCATGAAGGGATTCCGTCAGGGTCAGGTTCCCAAGGCCATGATTTTGAAGCAATTTGGCGATTCCATCCACCATGAAGTGGTGAACGAGATGGTGGACAAGGTTCTGAACGAAGAATTGAAAAAGGCAAACATCATCCCCGTGGGCCAGTTGAAAGTGACCAAGTTCAACGACGACAAGGAAACCGCCGTTACCTTGACCGTGGAAGTGGAAATGGACCCTGAAATCGACATCAAGGGTTATGCCGACACGGGCATTGCCGTTCCTCAGACTGCTGTTCACGAAGAAGAAGTCCAGGCTGAATTCGACCACTTGATGAAGATGTGGAGCAAGGACGAGCATGTGGACCGCGCTGCCCAGAAGGGTGACGTGGTGGTAGGCAACTACCTGGAAGTGGTGATTGACGGCGAAAAGCAGGAGCTGCCTGAAAACCGTGAATTCCGCAGCCTGCTGGGCGAATCCGCCAGCCCCGGTTTTGACGAAGGACTGACCGGTGCCAATGCGGGCGAAACCAAGGAAATCAACTTCAAGTACCCTGACGACCACAAGGATGAACGCTACCGCGGCAAGACGGCCCAGTTCAAGGTTGAAGTGACGGATGTCCGCAAGATTGTTCCGCCTACCCTGGATGAGGAATTCTGCAAAAAGGTGGGCGTCAAGGACGAAGCCGAACTGAAGAGCAACATTGCCGAAAGCCTGGCCAACCAGAAGCAAGACGCTGCCAAGACCAAGGCTATCAACGAGGCTATTGACAAGCTGATAGAACAAAACCCCTTTGAAGTGCCTAACGCCCGTGTGGTGGACCTGATCAAGTGGTCTATCAACCGCAACGTGCAGGACCCCAAGGACGCCGTGGAACCCACGGAAGAACAGATGAAGACCCTGGCCCCCGAAGCCATTCGCGAAATCAAGAAGCATCGCATTTTGGAATTCGTGGCCACTAAGGAAAAGATTCGCCCCGCACAGGCTCAGGTGGATGCCCGCCTGCAAGAGATGGCCAAGTCCTATCATATTGAATTTGAGGACTTGAAGTCCCATTTCCGCCAGTCTGGCCGTATCAACCAGCTTCGCGAGGAACTCCGCTTCCAGATGGCTGCCGACTTTATCGTAGGTATCCGCCCCGAAGCTAAGGAAGAAGCCAAGTAAGAGGTAAATGGAATGATTATCCCTACCGTCATCGAGACCACCGGCCGCGGTGAGCGAGCCTATGACATCTATTCCAGGCTTCTCAAGGAGCGCATTATTTTCTTGGGAACGCCCATCAACGACGAGGTGGCGAACAACGTCATGGCCCAGTTGATTTTCCTGGAATACGAGAATCCTGAAAAGGACATTACGCTCTACATCAACAGCCCCGGCGGCTACGTTTCGGCAGGGCTTGCCATTTACGATACCATGCAGCATGTGCGCCCCAATATTGCTACCATTTGCATAGGCAACTGCGCCTCCATGGCTGCCGTGCTTTTGGCTGCAGGGACCAAGGGCAAGCGTTACGCCCTGCCCCATTCCCGCATTATGCTGCACCAGCCCTCCGGTGCTGCCACGGGCCAGTCTACCGACATCCAGATTACTGCTAAGGAAATTATCCGTACCAAGGATACCTTGGCTGAAATCGTGGCGAAGCATACGGGCAAGTCCATTGACGAAGTTCGCGAAAAGACGGATCGAGATTTTTACATGGGTCCAGAGGAAGCAAAGCTTTTCGGCGTCATCGACGACGTCTTTGTTCCTAGGAAAGAGGGAGTCTAGAATTCATGTACAGGAACGGGAAGAACCACCCTGCGGTAACCTGCAGTTTTTGCGGAAAGCCCGCCGAGCAAGTCGAAAAGATGATTGCCGGCGCCGGAGTCCATATATGCAGCGATTGCGTGTCCATGTGCTACCGCATTATCGAAGAGGACAAGTCCCGTTCCTTGCAAGAAAAGCAGGCTGCGGAATTGGCTTCGCAAAAGCCGCTTCCCCTGCCCTCTGAAATCAAGGCCCACCTGGACGACTTTGTGATTGGTCAGGAACAGGCTAAGATTGCCCTCTCTGTGGCGGTTTACAACCACTACAAGCGCCTGCGCTACAAGCAGGCCCACCCCGGCAAGGACCAGGTGGAAGTGGAAAAGTCCAACCTGCTCCTGGTGGGCCCCACCGGTTCGGGAAAGACTCTTTTGGCCCAGACCATGGCCCGCTTCTTGGATGTTCCCTTTACCATCGCCGACGCCACGGTGCTTACCGAGGCGGGCTATGTGGGCGAAGACGTGGACAGCATTATTGTGCGCCTGTTACAGGCTGCCGACTACGATGTTTCCAAGGCGGAACGGGGCATCATCTTTATTGACGAAATCGACAAGATTGCCCGCAAGACGGCGAACCCTTCCATCACCCGCGACGTAAGCGGCGAAGGCGTGCAGCAGGGCCTCCTTAAACTTTTGGAAGGTACCGTGGCGGCAGTGCCGCCGAAGGGTGGACGCAAGCATCCGGAGCAGCCTTTGGTGCAGGTGAACACCAGGAACATCTTGTTCATTTGCGGTGGCGCCTTCGAGACCCTGGACAAGATTATTGCCCAGCGGGTGAACAAGGGCGGCATGGGATTCGGTGCCGATATCCGCAGCGAGTCCGACAACACCTTGAGCGAACTCTTTAAGCAACTGGAACCCGATGACCTGATCAAGTTTGGCCTGATTCCCGAAATCGTAGGCCGCTTGCCCATTGCGGTGGCCCTGGAAGAATTGGACGAAAAGGCCTTGTTGAACATCTTGACCCAGCCCAAGAACGCCCTGGTCAAGCAGTTCAAGAGCCTGTTCGCCATGGATGGAATCGAGTTGGATTTTACCGACGATGCCCTGACAGAGATTGTCCGCGAGACCATGAGCAGAAAGACTGGTGCTCGCGGGCTTCGTTCCGTAATGGAAAAGTCCCTGCAGCAGGCCATGTTCGAGATGCCGGGTTCCGGCTCCAAGAAACTGGTGCTTACCGCAGAGATTATCCGCAAGGGCTTAAATCCCTTGGCCATTACCGGCAAGAAGTCCCAGAAGAAAACCGGCAAGAACGTCGCTTAATTGCGATTTTTGCCGTCTTTACTATTATTGACACATGGCTTTTAATTATTCAAAGACATTCCCCCTGCTCCCTTTGAGGGATGCGGTCATATTCCCGTTTACCACCCGCCGTATCTTGGTGGGCAGGGACATTTCCCTGAAGGCGCTGGAATATGCGGAGGCCCATAACGGCGAAATAATCCTGGTGACCCAGAAGGATGTGGAACAGGAAGACATTGTTAACCCGCTTCTGGATTTGTATACGGTAGGCGTTGCCGCCCACGTGAGCAACGTGACACCCTTCCCCAACGGCTGCGTAAAGGTGGTCTTGGAAGGCGAAGAGGTGGTGGACCTGCGTTCCGTGGTCATGAAGGATGGCTTTTTGCAGGTGACCGTTTCGCCTCGCAAAGTGGCGGCGGGTTCCAAGGACAAAACAGACTGCTTTGCCGAAGTGCTTACCAACTTTAGGGAATATGCCGCCAAGCGTAACATTGCCGAGGGCATGGTGGATGCCTTCTTTGGCATGGACAGCCAGTTGAATGCCTTTTACGGGATTATCCCCTTCTTGCAGATTTCCCTGGCAGAAAAGCAGAACTTTTTGGAGGCGGAATCCCTGGACGACATGGGCGCAAAACTTTTGGCCCTCATGTCCATTACCGACGATAACGAGAACGTGCTGGTCAAGGTGCAGCAGAACGTGCGCCAGAAGATGGCCCAGCAGCAGAAAGAATGGTTCATTAGCGAACAGATTCGCCAGCTGCAGGACGAGCTGAACGATGGTGAAAATTCTTCTTCGGAACCGGACCAGTTGTTAAAGAAATTGAAGGCGAAAAATTTCTCCCCGGCCATCATGGAAAAGATGGAAGAGGAAATCGCCCGCATGCGCCTGATGCACCCCACCACTCCCGAATATGCGGTGGTGCGGAACTATATTGACTGGTTCTTATCCATGCCCTACGGGGTTTACGGCGAGACGGTGCTGAACCTGAAAAAGGTGAAGGCGGAACTGGACGCCAAGCATTTTGGATTGGATAAGGTGAAGGACCGCATTCTGGAATATGTGGCGGTGCTGAAGTTGACGGGTACGGAACGCCGTGCCCCCATCCTTTGCCTGGTGGGCCCTCCCGGCGTGGGCAAGACCACCTTGGTGGAATCCATCGCTGCCGCCATGCAGCGGAACTTTGTACGCATTACCTTGGGTGGCGTCCGCGACGAGGCGGAAATCCGCGGTCACCGCCGCACCTACATTGGGGCCATGCCTGGCCGCTTTATCCAGGCCTTGCGACGGGCCAAGTGCATGAATCCGGTATTGTTGCTGGACGAAATCGACAAGATGGCAGCCGACTTCCGTGGTGACCCGGCCAGCGCCCTGCTGGAAGTTCTGGACCCGGAACAGAACCACGACTTTACGGACCACTTTATGGAAGTGGGGCTAGACCTTAGCCGCGTGCTGTTTATTGCCACTGCCAACTCCGAGGCCGAAATTCCCGATGCCCTGCGGGACCGCCTAGAGGTGGTGCGGCTCCCCGGCTATTACGCCCACGAAAAGAAGCAGATTGCATCGAAGTTCTTGATTCCCAAAATTTGCGAACGCTGCGGTGTGGCCTTGGGCAAGGACATTTCCATTCCCGACACCATCATCGAAAAGGTCATTAAGGAATGGACCCGGGAAGCGGGAGTCCGCGAACTGGAACGCTCCCTGGAAAGCGTGGTGCGGCATCGTGCCAAAGAGATTGTGATGGGCAAAAAGGTCAAGCCCGCCATGACAGAAAAGCAACTCCAGGAATACCTGGGGGTTCCCCGCTTTACCGAAAACCGCCTGCCCGCCCCTGGGCATGCCGGCGTGATTACGGGGCTTGCCTGGACAAGCGTGGGCGGCGAAATCCTGACGCTGGAATGCATGCTGCTTTCGGGCAAGGGCCACCTGATGCTTACGGGTAAACTGGGCGACGTGATGAAGGAATCGGCCCAGATTGCGCTTAGCCTGGTGCGGGAGCGGTTGCATCGGTTTGGCATTGACCCTGCCATTGTGAAAAAGACGGACATACACATTCACGTACCCGAGGGTGCGGTGCCTAAGGACGGCCCCTCGGCAGGTATCGCCCTGACGCTGGCATTGCTTTCTGCATTTACACGCACTCCTGTGGCGCCTAATATCGCCTTTACGGGGGAGGTGAGCCTTAAGGGCGACCTGCTCCCCATCGGTGGCCTTAACGAAAAGGCCCTTGCTGCCCAGGAGGCGGGCGTCAAGACGCTCTATTTGCCCGAGGGCAACAAGAAGGATGTGGCTGAACTCCCGGCCCCTGCAAAGAAGGGCTTGAAGATTCACACGAAAAAACATATTGACGAGATTATCAAGGAACTGTTCCCGAGGGCAAAATCCACGAAGTCCAAGCCTAAGGCGTAGTGTCGCTGGCTAACTCATTGACCATAATGGATGGATTTAATATCTTGGTGACAGAACAAAAGGAGTCCAATATGAAGACTGAAACGTTTATTGCTGGAATGTTGGTGGGTGCCGCCGCCGCAGTGGCCCTTTCCAAGAAGTTTATGGGCAAGTGCCTTTGCTGCGAAGAAGGTGCCGACAACACGACTGAAAATACCGCCCTGAAGGACGCCGAAGAGGCTGTGGATACCCTGCGTGGATCCGTAGACTGCCTGCGCAAGGAACTGAACAACCGCATTGAATCGGAACAGACCTATGCTGCCAAGTGCGAAGAACTCAAGGACCAGGTGGCCAAGCAGGGTGTGGAAATCGAGAACCTGAAGAACATCTGCGAAAAGCAGGACGGCCAGAACAAAAAACTGGAAGAAGAACTGGCCCAGGCCAAGGCCGGCAAGTAACTGTTTTTGAGCGTCGCCCGGGCAGTTAGGGTAAAACGCGCATGTCATCCCCGCGAAGGCGGGGATTTTTTAAAGTGAATGGCGTCAGGAGAAGTTCTCCTGGCGTTTTTTCATTTCTCATCTTGCAATAACTTCTCGAACAGTGGGCGATACACGGCGTACTTTGCACAGTCGCCTGTTCACCCTTGAGCACCGTCATGAGCATGTAGATGCCCTGCTCCGTGAAGGCGTAGGGCATGAATTTTACATTCGAGCCACGACCTCCATTGTTCAAGATAAAAATTTTTGATTTTGAAGAGGTTTTCTCATCAGAATCCGTCTTCAAGATGCAATTTTTGCATCTTGAAAGTTCCTCTTTGGTCAGTTGAAACCGAAAATCCTCATCGAATTTCTCAATATTGTTCTTGACCTGTTGGTTAAAAGCACCGGTACTATACCCGTAAATCTCCGCCAAATCGGCATCGAGCATGACATTGACCCCTCGAATCGTGTTATGCCCCAAAATATGCCGAAAAATTATGTTTACATGCATTTTCTCTTCAAAATGGGCTATTTTCCTTATTACCAACTTACGGAGACTGGATGCGTTACACCATCCGCACGGAACAACCGCGCGACTTTAAGACCGTCGAAAACCTTACCCGCGAAGCCTTCTGGAACGTTTACCGTCCCGGATGCACCGAGCATTACGTGCTGCACTGCTACAGGAGCGAGCCCGACTTTGTGCCGGAACTCTCGCTCGTGCTGGAAGTGGACGGCGAAATCATCGGGCACGTGATGTACGCGTGGTCGCACATCGACGCCGACGACGGACGCAAAATCCGCATGATGACCCCTTCGGGCCCATCAGCATCCGCCCCGACTATAAGCGCAAGGGATACGGGAAAACATTGCTCGACCATTCCATGCGAATTGCCGCCGAGATGGGCGCGGGCTGCCTGTTGATTTGCGGGAACATCGCGTTCTACGGCAAGAGCGGCTTTGTAGTCGCGAGTACCAGGGGAATCCGCTACGCTGACGACCCCGAAAGCGACGCGCCTTACTTCCTCTGCAAGGAACTGCAAGAAGGGTTCCTCGACGGAATCACCGGCAGTTACCGCGACCCTGAACCGTACTTTGTCGCCATGCGCAACCCCGAGGCGTTCGAGAAGTACGACGCGGAATTCCCGCCGAAGAAAAAGCTCGTGTTGCCCGGGCAACTAGGGTAAAACGAAGGGTGTAGGGGGAGGGCCCTCCCCTCGCTCCTGCCACATGTCATCCCCGCCTCCCATTTGTCATCCCCGCTATACGATACTTGGCAACTAGAATTGCGATGCAATTCGTTGCCATAGTAGAGTTATCCTCTTTGGGGAGAAGGCGGGCGGACAGCACTTAACAACTTGTTGTTTAGTGCGCATGGCCACCAAGGTGGGGATCTATTAAAAGCAAGCGTCGGAGCAATCTGGCGCTTTTTTATTAGGAAAACGTTCAAATTTTAGCAAAATTCGGCATTTTTAGCCTTTTTTTTGTTTAGTATGTAAATTACTACAATATTTCTTGACTTCGGCAATGGATTTGTATATATTTGCATTATGAATGTTGCCGAATCGAAAATGGTCAATTTGGGCGATATAGCCTCGCTTTCGGTGGGGTATCCGTTCCGCAACACCTGTGTTCCGGGAGAATCCGGCACGTTGGCGTGTTTTTTGCGTGATGTGGATTCGGATGGCTCGTTGAATGTGGGCGCGCTGCGGCGTGTAGAAGACGTCAAGCCCAATGGCACGCACATTGCGGTGGCGGGCGATATCGTGTTTAGGTCGAGGGGCGGCTCGTTTGTTTCTGCACTTGTACCTGTCTTGGACGAAGATTTGCTTGTGGTTGCCCCAATGATCCGTATCCGCGTAAATCGCGAAAGGGTTTTGTCCGAATATCTGGTTTGGTATATGAACGGCGCCAACGGGGCCGCCTTTTTCAAGGAATTCGCCAAGGGTTCTGCCATGCCGCTCATCAGCAAGACTGTTTTGGAGCAGATGCCGGTCAAATTGCCCAATTTAAGGGTTCAGCAGACTATTGCCGACCTTGTAAAACTCAGCCGAAAAGAACATGAGATTTTGGCAGAAATTGTCAAGCAAAAGAACTTAATTTTAGAAACGGAAATTTCAAAATACCTGGAGTCGCTATGAGTGAAGTGAAAAGCGAAAAAATCAAGCAAGATGCCATCAATGCAGCTGCCTGGGCTGCGTGCGATACCTTCCGTGGGGCGGTTGATCCGGCGCAGTACAAGGACTACATTCTGGTGATGTTGTTCCTGAAGTATATGTCGGATGTATGGCGCGACCATTACGATGCTTACGGCAAGCAGTATGGTGGTGACGAGGCGAGAATCCTCCGCAAATTGGAACGCGAACGTTTTGTGCTTCCGATGGTAGAAATCAAGAACGACAAGGGCAAGGTCATTGACTCTTTTATCGCGGACTATTACAGCCTTTACGAACGCCGCACTGCAGATAACATCGGCGATTTAATCAACATCGTTCTCGACAAGATTGAAACGCAGAACAGGCTCAAGCTCGAAGGCGTTTTCCGCAACATCGACTTTAACTCTGAACCGAATCTCGGCAAGACGAAGGACCGCAATCGTCGCCTGCGCACGTTACTCGAGGATTTCGCCAAAGATGAGCTGGACATGTCGCCGAGCCGTGTTTCCGAAGACATCATTGGCAACACCTATATGTATCTGTTGGAGCGTTTCGGTGCCGAGGCTGGAAAGAAGGCCGGCGAATTTTTTACACCATTCGATGTGACGGAACTTGTGGCGAAGCTCGCCGCTCCGAAGGATGGCGACAAGATTTGCGACCCGACGTGCGGCGCGGGCGGTTTGCTTTTGCAAGGCGCAAAGCAGGTGCCGAGCGGCAACTATGCTCTGTTTGGCCAGGAATCCAACGGCAGTACGTGGGCTCTTTGCCGTATGAACATGTTCCTGCATAGCACCGATAGCGCCCGCATTGAATGGGGCGACACGCTCAACAGTCCGATGCTTGTCGAAAAGGACAAGTTGATGAAATTCAATGTTGTGGTGGCTAATCCGCCTTTCAGCCTTGATAAATGGGGCGCAGAAAACGCCGAAAGTGACCCCTACAAGCGTTTTTTCCGTGGAGTTCCGCCCAAGAGCAAGGGCGACTGGGCCTTCATTACGCACATGGTTGAAACATGCCTCGCGGGCGAAGGACGCGTCGTTGTCGTAGTGCCGCACGGTGTGTTGTTCCGTGGTTCTTCCGAAGGCAAAATCCGTGAGGCGATGATTCGCGAAAACCTGCTGGATGCGGTAATCGGCCTCCCCGAAAATTTGTTCCCGACCACAAGCATTCCCGTGGCGATTCTGGTATTCGACCGCAGCCGTGAAATCGGCGGCAAGAACGCAAAGCGTAAGGATGTGCTGTTCATTGACGCAAGTCGTGAATTTGTGCAGGGCAAAAAACAGAATTCACTCTCTGAAGAGAATATCTCGAAGATCGTGAATACTTACAAGAAGCGCAAGAATGTGGACAAGTACGCCCATGTCGCCTCTTTCGACGAAATTGCAGGCAATGAATTCAACCTGAACATCCCGCGCTACGTAGATACCTTCGAAGAGGAGGCTCCCATTGATGTGGACGCGGTGCAGAAGGATATCGACCGCCTTGAAAAGGAACTCGCCGAAGTCCGTAAGCAGATGGCACAAAAACTGAAGGAGATTAAGCGGGGGTAAGGCTATTCGATGACACTGGAAGAACTCAAAAAATTGATTTCTAAAGATGAGACGAAGAATGTCGAGTTGAAGAAATCTACCGGAGAACTTCGTGAAGGCATGCATACGGCATGTGCCTTCTTGAATTCCGATGGCGGAGTTCTCGTTTTCGGTGTCACACCCTCCTTGAATATTGTCGGGCAAATTGTTTCAGAATCTACTCGCCGCGATATCGCGCAGGCTTTGGCGGGGATCGAACCCGCAGTTACGCCCGTCATTGAATATGTAGATATTCCCGGCAAGCCGAACCTCCAGGTAATCGTGCTGAGGTTCAATCCGTGGGTCTATGGGCAAAAGCCATACACATTCCACGGGAAGCCGTATTATAGGTTAGAAAGCGTCACCAAGGCTATGCCCAGGGACATGTTTGATGAACGGATTCGCATTAACATGCCCCACCAGTATTCGTGGGAAATGAGGACTGCCGAAGGATATAGCATAAAGGATCTTAACGCTGGCACGATTCGCGGGGTTGTGCGCCTCGGTGTCGAAGAAAAACGAATTCCCGTGGGGTCGCTCAACGAGCCGATTAAAGTAATACTGAAAAAATGGAACCTGTTGGATGGCGACAATGTGAGGAACGCTGCGGTGTTTCTTTTTTCAAAAAGGTTCTCGTTTGAATATTTACTTCGGATGGCCCGCTTCCGGGGGACCGACAAGAACTACTTTATTGATAATCAACAGGCCCACGGCAACTTTTTTGATTTGTTGGATGCGGGCATGGGTTTCTTCTTTAAGCACCTGTCCCTAAGCGGTGAAATCAAGGGGCTCAAGAGGGAAGAACACCTCGATGTTCCAGTGGCTGCCTTGCGCGAGGCTCTAATAAATGCCCTTTGCCATAGGGATTACGACATTCACCAGTGCTCTATCGGCATCGCCATTTACGATGACCGTATAGAAATTGAAAGCCCCGGTTTATTGCCACATGAACTGACTCCGAAAACGATCAAACGGTCGCACCAGTCGTTCCCACGAAACGAAGTTCTTGCGAACGTCTTATACCAAACTACATACTTGGAAAAATGGGGCTCGGGAATCAAGCGCATAATGGATGCTTGCAAGGCGGAAAATTCGCCTCAACCCTTCTGGAGCGAGCAGACGGGGTATACGGTCGTGACCTTCCCGCTGAACAAGTTAAATGGCAAAATTGTTACCCAAAATGCACCTCAAAATGCACCTCAAAATGCACCTCAAAACGCACCTCAAAAAAGAACAGATTTGATTGGTGAAATGATTGCTAAAAATAGGTCGATTACAATTGCCGAAATAGCACAAAAACTAAATGTCAGTCGCGATACAATCAAACGAGATCTAAAAAAATCAGGCTTTGCTTGGGAAGGCGCATCGAAAAATGGACATTGGGTTCGTGAACAAAAACGTTTTGTTGACGCCAACAAAACATCGGTTAAGAAGATCAAAAGAAAAACGAAGAGGATTGGGAAATAGACCTTTTTCGTGAGGTCACGAAAATGGTTGCAATTGTTTTAACGGTATGTATTTGCACACGGTTAGAAAAAGAGGCTTTTGTACGATTTAAACGTAACGAATTCGGTACGTTTAGAAAGAAGAATCAGAGATAATATTGAACTGAACAAGGATGAAATATGTCAAATAGCAACAAGCACATTGAAGATTATTTGAACGAGTATCTTCGAATTGAAAAGCCCGGTTTCGCCGTGCTTATTAAAGGAGCGTGGGGCTCGGGAAAAACATATTTTGTTAAGAACTATATTGAGCACCAATTAAAGCCTAATAACAAAGAGCTGAAACCGATTTATATCAGTCTATTTGGGGTTTCTTCAAAAGAAGAAATTGATAGTAGAATTTATGAAGCGGTGCATAATCTTATAAACAAGCCTGTTTCTAAAATGACTTTTGGAGTAGCTAAAACAGCAGCTTTAATCGGTAGTAACTTGTTAGGTGGAGCGGCTGCTCAAGATGCTGTTAGTGGAATTATTAGTGGATCAAAAAAAATCGGCGATTTTCTAAAAAAATGCAAAGACAATTATGTCCTCTTTTTTGATGATTGTGAACGAGCCTCTGTTGATTTAGTGGAACTATTTGGATTTATCAATCCATTTGTTGAGGATGATGGCTTGCACTGTGTTTTGGTTGCCGATGAAGTGGCATGGATTGATCAGTTTAAGCAGCAAAGTGTTGTGCAAAAGAATGTGTACGAGATTAAGCCATCTGAAAAGAAATCCAATAAGATTCGTAGTCTTAAGTTTCAAATTGAAGAGGTTAATGAGCGAGAAAAGGTTAGAAGCCTAAAACTTATCAAAGAAAAAGTTATTGGTAAAGAATTTACAATCAGAACGGATGTAGAAGATGTTTTAGATCAATGGCTAGATGCATCCAACGGAATTGATCAAATAAACGAGAGAACGAAGAAGATTTTGCGAAAAAATAAGACTCTCTTATCTCGTATCATTTCCTTTTCAGGCGTGTCAAACTATAGGGCTATACGATACTCTCTTTTAGACTTTGATTTATTTATCGGCGGTAGAGGAAATAAGTTTAATATCCCCGATAGTTTGCTGCGCAAATCAGAATTTAACGAATTGTTGATAGCCGATTTCTTTTGTATCCATTATTCATTTTATTTAGGTAACCTGACGAACGCTGATATTGGGCAAGAAACGCCTACTGATATTCGCGTTGCGGCGTATATGAACAAGGAGTCTAATATTGATGTTCCTGCAACTGTTTGGGAAAAACATTCGGAACAGTATTCGATAATACCAAGACTATCTGTAAATACAGGTTCTTATGGAAAAAAATGGTTCAATGTATGGAAAGATTGGCTAACTAAAAGCCAGTATGATATTGAATATGTAAAAAAGCTCATAAGTGAATCAGAATGGTTTGATAAAAGTAAGAATCCTGATTTACAGAATATATATAGATGGCCTTTTCTATCTGCAAAAGAGGGCGATTCTGCGATAAGTGCTTTTTATAAGGCCTTGAAACAGAAAACACTTTTAAACTCAAATGAAATTTTCTCTCTTTTTTACCATTTGTATTGGTACGCACAGAAAGGCGCTTTGTGCGAAACGGCTGATGAATTGTATGAAAGAATGTCTAAATACGTAAAATCGGTAAAAAACTCTCTTGTATACGAAAAACTCGATGAGTCGTCAGAGATTTTACAATATCATTCATTATATAGAGAGTATGAAAATAAAAACGAAGAATTTCGTCATCTTATGGAAAATGAACTTGCAACGGTAAAGCAGAAAAAGAATCATGATACTTTAGACTTGTTCTATAAAAATCTAGCGAGCAAAAATGTTGAAACACTTTTGAGTGCGTGTGCTATGATGTCGGAACAATATGGGAAAAACGAATTTTTCTCTTTTCAAAAAATAGATGTTGATCGGTTTCTTAAAATATTTGTTTCCCATAATCCAGAGACACAAAACCGAATTCGTAATGCGTTTGAAGGAAGATATAACCACATAAAAATGGATGACGAAGAAAAGAAGTTTTTAGAGAAAATGCGAACCGTCGTAGAACATAAATTTAAGGAAAAACCCAAAGCAGGAAAATATGCAATAACAACAAGCCAATTTGGGCTGTATTACTTAGGCAATCAAATAAAAAAGATTTTGGAAAATTAAGATATAAGGAGAATAATGGAATGATTAACGAATCTGAAGAATGGGTCGATAAACTTGTTGTTGATATGGAAGAAACCATTGAGAATGAAGGGATATCTTTAACGAATGCCGCGTTTCATTTTGATGAACTTGATTGCAAAAAATTAGGTTTATCATTAGATCAGCTTAATAGTGCAATACGTAAAGCAACGTCGCTTGGCCTAATAAAGAAGTTTACCTGGGGAAAGGAAGAAAAATGTAAATTAACCGAAGAAGGTCGTGCTCGTGCTAGGTCTTGCATGCTTCGAAAAAAAGATGGCGAACCGGGACACTCCATAGTCATCAACGGAAATAATGCGAATGTTCAAGTTGGAAATAATAATGTTCAAAACGTTTCCAATGCATTCAACTACTTGCTTGAACAGATAGATAAGTCAAGTGCAACCGCACAAGAAAAGAGCGATGCCAAAAGTCTTATGAAAAAATTTATTGAGCATCCTCTTGTCAATACTATTTTAGGGACTGCAGGTGAAGCTTTAACTAGTCTGCTGTGAGGTGGTATGGAAGAGAAAAGAACCATTCCATTAAGGTGTATTTTTTGCAAATCGACTAGCTTCGATGTGCCCTATGAAGGATATGAACCGAAACCAGGCGAGCAAATCAAATGTGCGAATTGCGGTCAAAGCAACGATTATACTTCTTTACGGTCTTTAGCTCGTAAAGAAGGCGAGAAAATTGCGAAAGAAATTATGGGCGATAAAATCAAAGAGTTTCAAAAGAATGTAAGGAAAATGTTCAAATGAGTTTGCCTAATGGATGGAAAAAAGTGAAGTTGGGGGATGTTGCCAAGGTGACATCTGGCGGAACACCTTTGAGAACGCAAACTGAATATTGGAATGGCGATATTCCTTGGGTCAAAACCGCCCAGATCCAAAACAGACATATATCAAAAGACCAGGTGGACGAATACATCACAGAATTAGGTGTAAAGGAGTCTTCTGCAAAGATTGTTCCGAAGGGAACGTTGTTGATGGCTATGTATGGGCAAGGAAAAACGAGAGGGCAAGTCGCTATTCTTGATATAGATGCGACTATCAATCAGGCTTGTGCTGCATTTAATTTGAAAGAAAATGAAGTGTCAACACAATACTTGTTTCAATATTTTTTATTCAATTATGATAACATTCGAAATTTGAGCAATGATGGCGGACAAAAGAATTTAAGTGCGGAAATTATAAAAAAGATTCCATTAGATTTGCCCCCGCTAGAAGAGCAGAAGAAGATTGCGGCGACGCTTTCGGTCTGGGACTCCGCCATTGAAAAAATGGAAAAACTCATCGAAGTAAAATTGCACGATTTTAATCTGTTGATGGAAAAACTTATTGTCAAACAGTCCATCAAAAATAAAGTGAAAACCTATTCTATAAAAGAGTTGTTTGATGTTGTAAATAGGAAAAACAAAACAGGGAATACAAATGTTTTGACATCTTCAGCACAATATGGATTGGTGAATCAGCAGGAATATTATAAAAAGAATATTGCTTCATCAGATATTTCGGGGTACTACTTGTTAGAAAAAGGCGATTTTGCTTACAATAGAAGTTCTTCTGCTGGATATCCGTATGGAGTAATCAAGCGTTTAGAAAAATATGAGTCGGGAGTTCTTTCAACACTATATTTATGTATGACATTGAAAGATGAATATAAATCTTTTTCAGATTATTTTGTATTTCTTTTTGAATCGGGCTATTTAAACAATCAGTTGGCTTTGATTTGTAGGGAAGGTGCTCGAAACCATGGTTTATTGAATGTGTCAAAAGAAGACTTCTTTAATATGAAAGTTCAGTTGCCAAGTGAAAAAGAACAACAAAACATAGTCTGTATTTTGCAAAACCATTCGTGCGAGCTGTCTCTTCTCAAGCAGCAACTTGAAAACTACAAAAAGCAGAAACAAGGCTTGATGCAAAAACTCCTCACCGGGCAATGGCGAGTGAAATAAGGGAGGAATGTATGGAAAATGATGAAATAATCACTAAGATTAGAGATTATATAAAAAAACAGCGCGAAGATAACGGAATTATCAATACTTGGCTTAATACTGTTTTTTTGCCGAATTTCAAGACCATTATTGGATGGATAGAAACTTATAGGCCGGATTTTGAAAACTGTGAAAAAGAAATGGAACTTCTTGTCCGTCGTCTGAAAGGAACAAACGACTATTTCAAAAAATTAGAGGCAATAGAAGCTCAAATAGATGAACATTGCGACTGGTCAAAAAATTATTTAAATTTATTGTATCATACGATAAAACCATATTCTTTTTCGTTCCTGATCCATTTGTTTTATGATGTTAATTTCTTTCATAATGCGTTAGAAAACGAAAATTTCCGTCCACAATTTGTCCAAAAAACGCTTCACTTGCGAGACGAATGTAGACAGATTGATAATGAACAATTAGAAAGTATTTTTAGTCATCTAGAAAAGTTTTCTCTATTTAAATGTTTAGAGAGCAACTTTGTTATTATTGGGGCCAATGGGTCAGGAAAAAGTTCGTTTTCACGAAACACAAGACAAATTCTTAATAATGTCGTAATCATTGCCTCACAAAAAGTTTTTTCATATAGAAGTGTAAAAAATTTTTCATTGGGTAATCGATGCCGTCAAAACCTTCATAATTATCAATCACAAGATAAATTGTACAAGGATGAAGATTTTAATGGCTACATGGAAGACTTACAACGGGTTCTAGAAGCTCTTTTTGAAGAAAAAAATGAACTCGCAAATAAATTGTATGATGGCGAGATAACGGAACGGGTAAAATCAACACTTGAAAAAGTAATATGTTTATGGAATGAGTTGTTGCCGCATCGTTTTTTGGTAGCCAAAAATGGGGATATTCAAGTTCAGGAAAATGGTGGCACTTTATACGCGTTCGACTTTATGAGCGATGGAGAAAAAGCAGTTTTTTATTATATAGCACATATTTTATTGGCTAAAGAAAACAGCTACATCATTATCGATGAACCGGAAAATCACTTGCATCTCGCCTTGATTATGAAATTGTGGGATGCTTTGGAATTGGCTAGACAGGATTGTCAGTTTATATATCTAACGCACAATCTTGAATTTGCTGCATCACGCAATAATGCTGAAAAAATATGGATGAAGCGCTTTATCGCTCCCGACAAATGGGAAATGGAAAAACTTCCTACAGATGATGATTTGCCAGAAATATTATATATGGAACTTTTGGGCAGCCGTAAGCCTATTTTGTTCTGTGAAGGAACGAAAGCAAGTTTAGACTACAAACTATATACAAGGCTTTTCCCGAATTATATGGTCATTCCTGTTGATGGACATCTTCAAGTGATAAGTTATACAAAGGCTTTTAATAATTCTTGTAGTATTCATCATAATAAAGCTATTGGCATTATTGATGGTGATTTCCATAAAGATGAACAAAAAGAAACTTGGAAAAAAGATAATATATATTGTTTAGACGTACAGGAGGTCGAAAATATCTTATGCGATGAAGATTTGCTGACCGCTGCTGTGGAATTTTTCCATGCAGATGATGATGCTGTAGCTAAAATAAAAGAACAGTTCTTTATAAATCTGGAACAGGAAATAGATGATCAATGTGTTGAATTTGCTGAGCAATCAATAAATAATCAGTTTAAAGAAAACATGTTGAAAAGGAACAAATGTATAGACGAATTAAAGTTCTCTTTAAAGAATCTAAGTGAGCAATTAGATAAAGAAATCGATATCCTTGTTGCTGAACAACAAAAACGTTTGCAAAATATTCTTGATGAAAAGGACTATGAAGAAGGTGTTAGACGATATAACAATAAGAAGATTATATCTATTGTTTCCTTGTTTATTGAAAAAGAATACTCTAAGCGCATATTCAAGTTGTTGGATACTAATGCTGATGTTTTAAATACCCTTAGGAATAAGTATTTTGCAGATGTTCCGCAGAATCTGTAGAATAAAACGAAAGGAAGTCGTTTATGCAACAACAGCCTGATTACAGAGAGATTCCGACATCGCAGATTCCGGCGATGCGTTTGCTGGCGAATCTCGGTTTTAAGCCGCTTATGCCCGAAGAGGTGATGCTGGAACGCAAGGGAAAACTTGCGAACGTGTTGCTCGAAGATATTCTGCTTTCGCAGTTGCGTAAGTTAAATTCGTTTACGCACAAGGGTGTCCGTCGTGACTTTAGCGAAGAGAATTTGCGTAACGCCATCCTGAAGCTCAAGAACATGCAGTACGATGGCTTGGTGCGAACGAATGCGAAGATATACGACCTGCTCACGCTCCCGCAATCCGAAGAAGAATCTGTTGAGGGCGACAAGCGCAGTTACGACATCCGCTATATCGACTGGCAGGAACCGGCGAACAATGTTTTCCATGCGGTTGCCGAATTTGAGGTGGAGCGCTCCAAGTCGATAAAAACCTGCATTCCCGATATTGTATTGTTCGTGAACGGAATTCCGTTTGCGGTCATCGAGAACAAGTCTCCCGAAGAAGGTGTAAAACAGGGCATTTCTCAGATGATTCGTAACCAGAATGACGAATACATTCCGGAGTTGTTCGTTTTTTGCCAGAGCGTGCTTGCGGTAAGCATGAATGCGGCGACTTATGCCACCGTTGGGACTCCCGAAAAGTTTTGGAGCCTTTGGCATGAACTGGAAATCAAGGACAAGGAAATCGAGGCGACTGTAAACAAGAAGGTCTCTGCCGAAAATGAGGACAGAATATTCTCGGTGCCGAAATTCCAGCCGTTTCGCAAAGATAATCCGCAGACAAAGCGTGCTGTGACGGAACAGGACAGGTTGATTTACTGTTTGTGTAAGCCGGAACGCCTACTCGAAATCGCCTATCGTTTTACCCTCTTCGATGAGGGCATAAAGAAAATTGCTCGCTACCAGCAATTCTTTGTTGTCCATTCGGCGTTAAAGCGCGTTCGTAACATTGATAACGAAGGTAAGCGCAAGGGCGGCTTGGTGTGGCACACACAAGGGTCGGGCAAGTCGCTTTCGATGGTGATGCTTGCTCACGGAATCGTGCTGGATTCGAAGTATGATCCTGACTGCAACATCAAGAATGCACGAGTTGTGTTGGTTACCGACCGCAAGGATTTGGATAAGCAAATATACGGTACCTTCAAAAATTGTGGGGTGGAGGTCATCAAGGCGACCTCGGGTGAAAATTTGCTCAACCTTATGGAGTCTGACAATTCTGCCGTGATAACGACCGTTATCAACAAGTTCGACAAGGCACTGAACAAACGCCAGTACGTTGAAAAGTCAAACAACATCTTTTTGCTTGTCGATGAAGCACACCGCACACAATACAAGAACTTGCATGCACGCATGAAGCAGATGCTCCCGAACGCCTGCTATATCGGCTTTACTGGCACGCCGCTGATGAAAAAGGAAAAGAACAGTTTTGGCAAGTTCGGCGGGATGCTCAAGCCGAGTTACACAATTCAGCAGGCAAATGAGGATGGTGCTGTCGTTCCGTTGCTTTACGAGGGCCGCCGTGCGGAACTCAAGCAAGACAAGGCGGCAATAGACCTTTGGTTCGACCGTTTTACGGCGGGGCTGAATGAAAAGCAAAAGGCCGACCTTAAAAAGAAATATGCCCGTGCCGAAATGCTGAACAAGGCTGAACGCGTGGTTTATATGCGTGCGTTTGATATCAGCGAGCATTTCCGTGCAAACTGGAAAGGGACTCCGTTCAAGGCTCAACTCGTGGCACCGAGCAAGGAAACCGCTCTTTTGTACCATGAATTTTTAGAAGATATTGGCCATGTGAGTTCCGAAGTCATCATTTCGGGCCCAGATGAGCGCGAAGGCTATTCGGAAGTAGGTGAAGAACCGAGCGACCGCGTGACAAAATTCTGGAAAAAGATGATGGAACGCTACGGCGATGAAGAAGAATACAATAGGTCGATTATTGATAGTTTCAAGGGCTCGGGTAAGCCGGAAATCCTGATTGTTTGTGACAAGTTGCTGACGGGTTTTGATGCCGAACGCAACACCGTTCTGTACCTTTGCCGCACGCTCAAGGAACATACGCTGTTGCAGGCGATTGCCCGCGTGAACCGCCTATTTGAAGAAGACGACAAGAAGAAGGATTTCGGCTATATCGTAGATTACGCCAACGTGCAAGAAAACCTAGATACGGCTCTGGCTATGTACAACGCGCTGGAAGGCTTTGACCCCGAAGATTTAGAAGGTCTGCTGACCGATGTTTCGGAACAAGTGGACAAGTTGCCGCAGTTGCGTTCTAACCTGTGGGATGTTTTCAAGGGAGTCAAGAACAAGGCCGACCCCGAACAGATGGAGCGCCACCTGGCCGATGAAAAACGCCGTAACGATTTTTACAAGGCTCTGCGGGATTTCGGAAAATGCCTGAGTATCGCTATGTCGTCACAGAAGTTCCTGGAAAAGACCCCTGCCGAAGATATGACGCGACTCCGCAGGGAATTCAAGATGTTCTCGGATATGCGCGTGTCTGTGAAGCACCGCTATGCAGATGATGTGGACTACAGCGAGTATGAGCCGAAAATCAAGAAATTGCTTGATACGCACATCCAGTCGGATAATGTGGTGCAAACTGTGGCACCTGTGAATATTTTGGATCCGAAGTTTACGAAGAATTTGAACGGTGATAAACACGGTTACGATGCTCGTGGCAAGGCGGCTAGTGCCGACACAATAGCGCATGCACTCAAGAAAACCGTGACGGAAAAGATGGAAGAGGATCCGGCATTCTACGAAAAATTCTCAAAGATGATTCAAGACGTCATAGATAGTTTTCGTGCAGGAAAGATTTCGGAAGATGAGTATCTTTCCAAGGTGAAAGGATTGGAGGAAAAATTCAAAAGCAAGAAACGCGACGACGTTCCGGCAGAAATCAGTGAAAACGAAGACGCTGCCGCATACTACGGTGTCGCTTTGTCGGCATTTATGCGTGATGGCGAATGTGATGTGACTGAAGCTAAACGAATTGCCGTAAAAATGGCTTTGTTTGCGATTGAATCTTTTGAAAAGCACAACAAGATTCAGTTTTGGAATGATTCTGATGCACAGAACAATGTGCGAAACGATTTGGACGACTTTTTGTTCGATATAATCCGAGTCCGGGAGCGTTTTGGCTGGTCAAATACAGATATTGATTCTCTAGAAGAAAAAATTATGAATGTGGCAAGGCGGCGTTCGCATGAATGAGTTGGGCGTTGTTAAATATGGAGACCAAGAGATTGCGTACGCGGTTGAATTCTGCCGCCGCAAGACTCTGGAAATCTCCGTAATGCCGGATAGTGCTGTGCAGATACGGGCTCCGCAGGGTGCTTCACTCGACGCAATTGCGCAGAAGGTGGAGAAGAAGGCATCGTGGATTGTCGAAAAACAGGATTGGTTTGCGAAATTTCCCAAGGCACCACCTCCAAGGCAATATCTTGGTGGCGAGACGCACTTGTATCTGGGGCGACATTACCGATTGAAAATCGAAAAAGGTAAAGAACGCTCGGTAAAAATTGATGGCGGGTTCATTAGGGTTGTATCTGCGGATGTTCGCCCTGCTACTGTGAAGAAAATCCTTGATGAATGGTTGCGTGAACGTGCCAAGATGCAGTTTGAGAAAATTTTCGATGCGTGTGCCGCCAGGTTTTCTTTGTCGTCATCTATGCTTCGCTTGCAAATCCGCGGCATGAAAACGCGCTGGGGTTCGCTATCGAAAGGCGGCATATTGACCTTGAACATCAAGCTGATTGCTGCACCGAAAGAATGTATTGAGTATGTCGTGGTGCACGAGCTGTGCCATTTGAAGCATGTAAATCACGATAACGCCTTTTACCGGCTGCTAGAAACCCGTATGCCCGACTGGCAGCGCCGTAAATCAAAACTAGAAAACATGCAGGTGTAAGCTCACATATACCTTTTTTCTATATTTCCGCCCGTTTAGGGCTATGCCTTAAAAACCGTTTGATACAAGAAAAGGAACGCTATGCCAGCTTTTGATCCGAATGCGAAAAAGATGCTGATTTCGGGAAACGAGGCCATCTCGCTTTCCATGCGCCACTGCAACGTGCAGTTTGCCGCGGGTTATCCGGGTACCCCCTCCACCGAAATCCTCGAGGACTATTCTGAACTCGGCGGGTATGCCCAGTGGGCCCCCAACGAGAAGGTCGCCGCCGAAGTGGCCCTGGGTGCAGCCTTTGGCCATGCTCGCAGCGTGGTTACCATGAAGATGGTGGGCCTCAACGTGGCTAGCGACGTGCTCTACACCGCGACCTACACGGGCGTGGACGGTGCCATGGTGTGGATTGTTGCCGACGACCCGGGTCAGGGCAGCTCCCAGAACGAACAGGATACCCGCAACCATGCGAAGGCATCCGTTTGCCCGATGTTCGAGCCCAGCAACTCCCAGGAAGCCTACGACTTCTTCCGCATTGCGGTGCAGACCAGCGAAAAGTTCAAGATTCCTGTAATCCTCCGCATGACGACCCGCGTGGACCACTCCAAGTCCATCGTTGTTCCGAAGGAAGAACTCCCGGCCATGGTGCCGAACTTCGAACGCAATATCGCCCAGCACGTGATGGTGCCCGGTTTCTCCAAGCCGGCTGGCCGTAAGCTCCGCGCCAAGATGGACGAGATGGAAGCCTGGAACGTGGCCGAAGGCCCCAACAAGGTGGAAATGCGCAGCGCCGACATGGGCATTATCGTGAGCGGCATCAGCTATCACCATGTGCGTGAAGCCGCTCCGGAAGCAAGCATTCTCAAGCTCGGCATGACCTACCCGCTGCCGATGCAACTCATCAAGGATTTCGCCAAGAAGTTCGAAGGCAAGCGCCTCATGGTCATCGAAGAGAACGACCCGTGGCTCGCCGAGAACATCAAGGCTGCAGGCATTCAGTGCGAAAGCAAGTTCGACCCGATTTTCCGCTTTGGCGAACTGGACGTGAACCGCGTGCGCCGCATTATCGCTGGCGACAGGAATCCGGACCCGGTTCCGGTCAAGGGCAAGCCGCCTATGCTCTGCCCGGGCTGCCCGCACCGCAGCTCTTTCGCGGTTCTCAAGGAACTCGACTGCATCGTCTCTGGCGACATCGGCTGCTACACGCTCGCCGCTCTCCCGCCCATCAGCGCGATGGACTACATGATTGACATGGGTGCCGCTATCGGTATGGGCATTGGGCTCCGCAACGTGCTTCCGCGGGAACAGGCCAAGAAGGTGGTCTCCGTGATTGGCGACTCCACCTTTGTTCACAGCGGTATCACTGGCCTTGTGGAAGCGGGCTACAACCGCCCCGACACCGGCCATGTGGTTGTCATCCTCGACAACAGCATCACCGCCATGACTGGCCAGCAGGAACACCCGGGTACGGGTCGCCATCTGGACCACAGCCCGGCCTACAAGTTGGACTACGGTGCCATCGCGAAGACTGCCGGCTTCGACAACGTGTACGAAGTGAACCAGGTCAAGGAACCCGAGAAGTTCAAGGAACTCGTGAAGGAAGCCTTGGAGAAGGACGAGCTCACGCTCATCGTGGCAAAGAGCCCCTGCATCCTCGCTCTCAAGAGTATTCTCGCCTGGGACAAGGCCAACAAGGAAAAGGCGGAAAAGGCTCTCGCTGAGTCCGAAGCCGCCGCTAAGAAAAACGGCAATTTTTAGGAGAAGTTTTTATGAGCGTAGTTAACGTGAAATTTGCCGGCCTGGGCGGTACAGGCGTTATCAAGGCCAGCGACGTGATGGCGGAACTGGTGTTCGAACAGGGTTACGACGTGAAGAAGGCCGAAGTGCACGGCATGAGCCAGCGCGGCGGTTCTATCGCTAGTGATGTTCGCTTTGCGAAGGGCGAAGAAGTGCAGTCCCCCATGATCCCCACGGGCGAGGCCGATTACCTGGTGGTATTCGACGAGACCCAGGTGGTGGTGAACGAGGCCTTCCTCAAGCAGGGCGGCGTGCTGCTGACCCCGGCAGACATCGATGTCTCCAAACTGGAAAACGTGAAGGCTCTGAACGTTGCCATGTTGGGCAAGCTTTCCAAGCACTTTGACTTTACCGTCGAACAGTGGGAAGTTGCCCTGAACAAGCTCTTCGCCGAAAAGTTCCACGAGGGGAACAAGAAGGCGTTCATGCTGGGTCGCGAAGGTTAACCTAAAACTGTGAAGGGCAAATGAAACTTTTCGCCCATTTCCAGAATCTTGTCCTGATATCCCTTGCGGTATGGGTAACCCATATCGTTTTGCGGGTGTTGTTGCTGTTCCGTAGCAACCCCTACGGATTCCCCTTTGTTATGCGGTCTGCATAGACTTCATGTGGATTGTGAATGCCCTGGTGGTGTTCCTGGTTTTGGGTGTGTTGGCGGCGCTCCTTGTTTCTAAGATTGCGAAATGTCCCGATTCTGGAAGTTGCCCAAAGGTCGCGATAGTTGCGAAGGTTACCGCAATACTCTATGCGGTGTTCCATAGCGCGATTCTGCTCCTTACTTTGTTGGACAACGAGACCCAAAGATTCTTGGGCGGTCATTTGACCTTCGGGCTGGTGGATACCTACAAGGACACTTCTTCCATAATCGTGTTCTACGATTATGTGGCCAACGACTTGTCCGTGCCCTATTTGCAGTTTGTTGTGCTCTTGTTGATGTTGCCTGCGACTTATGGTTGCTACAGGCTGCTCCGCAAGTGGTACAAACCCGGTGACGGCTTCTACGTAAAGAAATCCGTCATCGCCATGGTGGCTTTTTACATTGCCTCTTACGCCTTTGTCTATTTCATCTGGACGGGGAATGCCCGCATGACAAAACTCCGTCCCGTGGTGTCGCTGATTTACAGCGACTTGTTTGTGGCGAAAAAGGCGGGTGGGCTTTCTGAAGCGGACTTGGCAAATTACCGCACATCTTACCAGAATCTGTGGCAAAAGGTGGAAGGCGATTCTTTGTGGGAATTTTCGGATGCCAAGGAAGGCAACGGCCTGCCCCTTTACCGCGTGCCCACGCAGGCCTTGTTGCAAAGCGAAAGACTTGCGGCCCAGCGGGAAAAGAAACCCAACTTTATTCTGGTGCTGATGGAATCCCAGCGGGGCTACAACACGGGCTATATGAACCCGCAGATACAGCCTTCGCCTACGCCCTTTATGGATTCCCTGGCGGCACATTCCCATGTGTGGATGCGTATGCATACTAGCGGCGTGCCCACTACGGGCGGCGTGCTTTCTACCCATATCGGCATCCCGCACCACTCCCGCTTGGCTGAAGCCACGGACCTTGCTCACGTGACGCTGCCCAGCTTTGTCTCTGTGCTCACGGAAAACGGCTACAGTACCCACTATATGTCGGCAGCGGACCCTGCCTGGGACAATCTGGGCGTTTGGATGTCCAAATGGTACACGGAACAGCATTACAACCGCGAGCGGGAAGACGATTCTACCTTTATGGACAACGCCATTGAATATGTGCGTGACACGTTGGCCAAGTCAGGCAAACCCTTCCTTGCTACCCTCATGACCCGCTCCAACCATTACCCCTTCAATTTTGCGGCGGGCATGACTGACGAGCAAAAGAACAGGCCTTTGCAGGAACGTATTAACGTCACCATGAACTATGCTGACCGGCAGTTGGCGCGGTTTATTCGGGCTGTGGAAAACGAGGAGTGGTATAAGAATACCTACGTAATCGTGATGGCGGACCATGGATTCCCCCTGGGGGAAAACGGTGTCTCTACCATGAATGGCGGCGGATTTTCCAACGTGAGTTGGATTCCCTTCATGATTCACGGCGAAGGCTTGGAACCTGTCCGCGATACTGCCACTACGGCGCAAATCGACATTGCCCCCACGGTTTTGGAATTGGCGGGTCTTGCGGTGCCCAACATATTTATGGGACATAACTTGTTGCGTAAGGTCGTGGTTCGTCAGGACAGCGCAGCTGCAGTACAGGACAGCATGGTTGCTATACAAGATAGTTCAGAAATTGCAGAAGGGGTGAACGAGCAGGTTGCCGGCCTTTCCTTAGGTGCCTACTCCGGTTATGCGGCTATCGGTATGGATGGCTACCGCTTTGTGGCGAAGTATCCGTCTATGGACGAAACCTACCTCTTCGCCGATGGCGACACCCGCCAGGAACACGAGCTTCTTGCAGGCGGTTCAGATCCTTCGGACAGCATGCAAAAAGAGGGCACCTACTTGAAGGCAACCCTCGATACCCTGATCAAGATTTCGGACTACAGCCTGGAAAAGGGGCTGTAAAGGGCCGACTTTTCGAGGTTTAGTTTCCTGTTGGTGCAGGAGGCATGACAACGTGATAAGATCCGCCGGAGCATTGATACATGCAATCGGCTGCACTACTCCAAATGCTTATAGTGAGCTGTGCGACCTTTCCTTTATCTTTATTGCAGCTAAACCCGTTGATGGGGTGTGTTGTGCAGCTATAGTTGGGCCGCTGGCAGCTGCTCCCGGGAGGGCAGTTGTCAATGGTGCTTTTATATTTCCAATAGCCATCGTCACAGATAAGGTTTATTTCATTGACGGTCATTTCCTTGCCCTTTGTCGGGCAGTTGTCTCCAATGATGGCTAGGTTCCACGTGTTATTGAGGCATACGGCGTAGGCGTTTGTTTCGCAGTCCTTGACCGTGTCATAGTCCTGGCAGGTGCCCCCGTCTATATTGGATACGTTCTTGCATTTTTCTTCTGAGCTGGAGCTGCTATTGACGCAATACTCCGTCAATCCCTTGTTGCAGAGTTGTGTTGCGGAGTAGCATTCCAGGGTGAGGGCCTGGCATGTTACCGCCACAGAAGAACTGGAGTTGTCTTCAAGGGATTCTGCCGAACTTTCGACGGTGTCAGAACTTGCTGTGCCGTTGCTTTCAGAAGAGTTTTCTTCGATGTTTGGTCCGCTGACGTTATTGGCACTGTTGCTGTCATCGCAGGCCACTAACGTAAAGGCGAGCGCTACTGCGGCAAACCCGCAAGCGATTTTTAAAAGACGTTGTTTCATGGCGAGTCTCCTTTTTTAAAGCCTGGTCCAAACGTTTTTGATGCACTGGTAATTGTAACCTTCGACGGTCATCTGTTCACCCTCGTTTGTGCAGGGAGCCCCATCGGGCAATATTCCATGGTCGTCGCTCTTGTTGTTGCCGTTGCCGCAATCCATCATGGGGTCGCATTGTTGGACAAATTCTTCCCATTTGCCACTTTGGTTGCAGGAATAGCGTATTTGATTGCTTGGGTAATCATCTTCTGGATCGTTGTAGGTATAGAGCCATCTCATAGGGTCATTGCCATAACTGCAGGATTCGTTCAGCCAATCGGTTTTGAGGCAGTATTTCTTGAGTTTGGTTTTTAGACATAGAGTGTAGTCATCGTATCCGCAGTTGGGCTTGGTGGGGTCGCAGTCGTTTGTTTTGAACCATCTTTTGCTGATGCACACATAGGTGGTGGTGTTGTCGGTGCAGTCCGTTGTAAGGGTGAAATCCTCTTCGTTGCAATTCCACTTCTCGTTCCCTGTAACGCCGGAAATGCTGGCACAGCTTTCGGCAACCTGCCAAGTACCGCCTTTACAGACATAGTCGCTGTTTGTCGCGCAGTCATGGGCCTTGGTGCCGTCCATGCAGGGGGTCATGACGCAGCCTTGCGATATGCGGCATTCGTTGTCCGTAATGTGGGAGCAAGTTTCTACGGAGTTAGAGCTAAGTTCCGCGGAGGAAGAACTTGTGCCTGTTCCTGCCGAGGAGCTGACCTCTTGACCTGTTAAAGAATTGCCGTTTTGGCTTGAGGCAGATTTTTCGTTGCTGTCGGCGGAGTCTCCGGTTGTCTCAGAGCTGGTGACGGTTTCGCTAGAAAGCCCATCCAGGTCATCGCTCGAGGGCCTGCTACTGCTGTCGTCGCAAGCGGTGAGCGAGATGGCGATTGCTGCTGCGACAAATCCGCAAGCCATTCTGTTAAATCCGTATTTCATAAAGATTCTCCTTTTTTACCCAACCCAAATTTCAGCGTTTACTTAACCCACTCTTGGTCTACCTGAGGGCACTTGTCCTTAGGTATGTCTGCTTCTACAACCTTGTGCACAACTTCTGGATTCCTGTCAAGGTCTCCGCAGTAGCTGACCAGGAACCGGGCGTATTCGGCCCTTGCCCCTGTCAGGCAGGCGTCTGCCTTAATGTCAAGCACCGTGACGGAGCCGCTCTTGATTTCTGCCAGGATATATCCGGCATATCGGCTGTCGGCGTAGATGTTCAGCATGTAGAGCCCGCAGCCTTCCTGTACATTGTCGTTCTTGATATTGTCAATCAGGTTTGGAAATTTCTCGTAGGCCTCGGGGAAGTAGTATTCCAGGGCGGCGATGTTCTGCTTCACGAAGGGGCGGAATCCCTGTCCGTCAAATTCCGTGGCGGCGGCAGTTCCGGGTTTAGTGTCTCCGTCATGTTCTGGGTTGGTGCTGCTCTGCGGAGGAGCCGAAGAGTTCTCTATGTAGGTAATGGTGCTTGCAAATACATTGCTGTCGAAGGCGGCATTGGTAATGCCGTACTGGAGCAAGTAATAACTGAGGGAATTGGAATCGAGTTCGCTGACTGGAACGGTTTGGCCGTTGTTGTTGGACGAACTTGAGATGTAACGATTTTCGTCTGTAGAACTGGAGGATTCTACTTCAGCGAGTTCGTTCTGCTCTTCGGCGGTGCCCGCAATTTTGCTTGTGGAGTCGGAACAGCCGGTACTCAAGAAGGCTACAAGCGTGAACGCGAAGCTAAAGATTATGGATAAATTATGCATTTTCATTTTCGCCCTCCTTCACGTTTTTGGTTAAGGGGAAGAGCTGGAGGTTCAGACGATAGACCTGGTCGATGTCCTTGTCGTCTGCGGCGATGGCGATAATTTGGCGGCGGCATTCGTCCAGCACCTTCACGATGCGTTCGTAACTTTCGCGGGACACTCCCATGGTCACTCCGCTGAAGTTGCGCTGTTCAACAGGCAGATCCAACGCAGGGGTGGCAAGCTTGGACATTTGGCGGTGCATTCCCCTGAGTGCAAGCCGCGTGGCGTCCGGTGTGCCTGTGATGGATGTTTCTGCCTGCACGAAAGCACTGTCCCCCGCCTTCTTCAGGAGACCCGCCTTCGTGAGGAAGTTCAGGCTTTGCTGGACTTCTGCCGCCGAAATTTCGGGGTAGCATTTCTTGGCGATTTCGCCCGGAGTGGCGCCCGGCATTAGCGGGGCGAGTTCACGTACAACGGGGTTCTGCCAGGAATCGTAAAACTCGAACAGGTCGCCTTCTAGCACGCGAACCTTGTGGACCTTGGCGATGGCGAGCATGTTTTGGTAGGCGGCCTTTTTCTTTTCTTCGGTAGAGGCCTGACCGAATTCCACCATGGCGCGGAAATACTCCATCTCGAAACCCACGAGGCCCATGGCGGCCCCTGTGCGTTCCACGCCGATACGGGAGAGCTTGCTCCTGCCGTCGCAGACTACCTTCATATAAGAAGACGAGGTGAACCCCGCTATCTTGGAGAACTCGCGCCACGAAAAAACGGAACGGCGCTTGCGCTCCTCGTAGTAGTCCAGCATGTACTGGCGGAAATCGGAGTATTCGATAATGGGTTTCATACCTGTAAATATAAAACCCTTTTTTCTAAAAGTCAATAGTTTTATGCAACAAAAGTGCCTAAAATCAACAAAATTTACAAGATTTTACAAAGTTTTATAAAAATTTGTTGTATATGCAACACCTTGTTTCATGTATGGGCTACTTTTTCTTGAGCCAGGAACCGCACAGGTACATGGTGAAGATGACGCTGGTGACCAGGAACATGGCGATGCTTAGGCAAGCAAGGTCGCCAATGCCCTTGAGTCCACGGTGGGTGGTGAACAAGAATCCGACAAAGCCCGCGATGGTGGTAGTGGAGCTGGCCATCACGTTGCGGCCGGTGGTGTCCATCAGCTGGCGTAGCGTCAGGTTTTTGTCGCTCATCCAAGAAGTAATCATGTGGATGGTGGCGTCAATGCCGATACCCAGGGCCATGGGAATCACAATCACGTTATAGATGCTGATTTTTCCGAATTCAAACATGTCTGTCAGGAATCCCAATAGCCCAAGGGTAAGCAGCGTTCCCATGCCAAAGGAAATGCAGCCTGCAAGGAAGAGCTTTGGCTTGCGGAAGGAAATTACCAAAGTGCCAAATATTACAAGGATAATCACGAGGGCGAGCCTAAAGCTGTCCTTTTTAACAGAGTCAATAACGTCGGAGAGGATAAACTGCGAGGAGAAGGTTCGCAGCTCTTCGCCGTCGAAATTCCAGTGGCCGTAGCGTTCCTGGAAACGGTGTAGAGCCTTTGCGTCCCAGCTGGGGAAGTCTCCGTAGATAAAACCGATTTTGCCATAGCTGCCGTCTTTTTCGCGAAGCAGGTCCAGCGTCCAGCTGGGAACATCTTCGGCGGTGAAGGGCTTTTCTACAGCAGAGAGCTTGCGGAGGTTGCTTACATTTACGGAGTCGTCGCCCTCGGCACGGTCAAACACGCGGGCCTCTGCCAAGTCGCGGATTTCCTCGATGATTTCAAGGCGAGCCTTCTGGGAATCCATGGGCGGCACAAAGCTCTTGAGGGTGAGGAAGCTGCCCAGTGTCGAATCGTGCTCCACATGCAAGCGCACCATCAAGGTGTCGTAGAGCTTGTCCATCTGCTCGGGTTTGGAACCCATTACGGCGGCCGGCGTAGATGTTACTGCCTTGCCGGTGGCACGGGTGACCTTGGTGGAAATCTTGTTCTTGGAGGTGGTCACGTTGGTGGATACGCGGCGCAGATTACGCAGGTTGTGTTCGAAGTCCACATCTTGTGCAAACCAGAGGGAAACGGCACCTAGGGCAAAGCCTGCAAAAGCCACGTACTTGAAAAAGCGCAAAATCTTCGCCTCGTCCCAGGATTTGGGCAACAGGGAATTGTCCGGAGCTTTCGGGATACCGCCCATGCATTTCACAAGCACCGGCAGGAACAGCACCGAGGTAAGCATACTGAACAGCACGCCCATGGATGCCACCACGCCGAACTCGTAGAAACCGCGGAAGTGCGCCGCAAGCAAGGTAAGGAAGGCGGCAATTGTCGTGAAACTTGCGAGAATGAAGGGCTTGAGCATCTTCCTCTGGGCCGCTTCCAGGACTTCTTCAAGAGTCGCATGCTTGTGCATCAATTTTTGGGAGGTACCCAAAATGTGGATGGAATAGTCGATACCGATACCCAGAATAATGGAGGCCACAAACACCGTAAAGGGATTCAGCTTGCCGTAGAACAGAGCCGTGAACGCAAGCGTCGGGAGGCAGGCGTAAAGCACGGAAGAAACCACCAGAATCGGGCCCTTTACGCTTCTGAAGAAGAATATGGTGAGGAAGATGATAAGCACCAGGCTGATGGCGAAGGAGAAAACGGAATCGTTGGCCACTTCGTCTACTTCCTTAAGGCCTTCGTAGGTACCTTCCACTGTAAAGCGGGTAGGCACAGGGTAGGTCTTGCCGCTAAAGTAAGCTAACAGGGAGTCTGTGCGGGCTAAAATATGGGTTACGAATTCATAATCGGTAGAGGGCTTGATAAGCTTGGCGTTCACCACGCCGTTATATAGGATTTTTCCGGTGCTATCCGGGCGCGGGGACCCGATTAGGCGGTTTTTAAGCTCTGTTGGAATGGTAGATTTGGGATTCCATTCTTCTTTATTGTTTGCGGCATTGGCGATATCGACGGAGTCGGCCTTGTCTTTCTTGAAGAATGCGGCAAAGGCACTAACCGCTTCGTCGGGGAGACCCAGTTCCTGCGGTAAGTTCTCGTCAATCCAGACCCGTTCTTTTTTGGGTTCGGCTGTTGTCGCACTGTCGGTCCTTGAGCTTGTCGAAGGGTCGTCCAACAGGTCAACTACCAGCGGACCGTTCTTGCGGCCAATTTCAAGCTGCAACTCTTCCAGGTTGTCACGGATGTGTTCCAGGTGCTTGATGGGCAAATAGAGAAGTGCATTATCCTTGAAGAACTGGTTGTCGTTATCCACCTGGGTGGAAACGAAATCGCCTTCCCAATTCTTGTGGATGTAATCGGCGATGGAATCCTGCAGGGCCACCACCAGGTTCACGTCTTCGCTCTGGATTGCGATCATGAACTTGTCGGTCGAGCCGAAACGCTGGTAAGATTCCTCGAGGGCCTTCACGCTGGGAGTTCCTTCGGGCAGCAAGTGAGAAAGGTCGGCATCTAGCTTGAGTCCCGGCTTGAATAAAATGGGAATCGCAAAAAGTAGTGCCAAAATCAGGTAAAAGGCAAGAGCCTTGTACTGGTGCTTGCAAATGAGGGGAATGTACCAATTAGAAAATCTTTCGGGAAGTGTTTTTTTGTTAGCCATAGGGAGCAATATAATAAAAAGGGTCGCAGACGGCACGATATGCGACCCAAGTTGTTGATATTCGGTCAATTACGGCTGATAGAGGGATTAGCCCTATGGCATCATGATGTCGTTGCGGAGCACGGAGCGTAACGCTCTGGCAGCACCAACAGCCTTCTTTTTCCAGGCAAGGTCGCTTGCATCCGTCGTGAGCGCGTACGGGGATTCGCCACCCGCGGCGGCACGGTACACATCCTCGTTCTCGAGGCCGCCCGCAAGCACGTGGTCGCGGAACCCGAGGTAGTAGGCATTCTGCGAGAAGAAAACCGACGGCTGTTCTGCAGGACGTTCTTGGGCAAGCAAGTCATAACCCCAGAAATGGTTCGGTTCACGCACCTGTGCCAAGTCAAAAATCGTAGGGCCCAAATCCAGTTGCGAGGCCACATCTTCGCGAATGGTAAGTCTGTTAAAGAGAGCCGTGTCAGCCGAGAAAATCCCGATAAAGATTTGCGATGCGGAAAGCCCGAGCGGTTGCGGGACCAGATAATCTACGGAATCTACGGGAGTGTCGTGGTCGCCTAAAATAATAATTACAGTTTTTTCAAAATCGATACGGGCAGAAAGTTTCTCAAAAAAACGACCTAGTTGCTGATCGGTATACCGGATGGCGTTCCGGTAGCGCACCATGGCGTCTTCGGGTTTTGTGGCAAAGCTTTCCGGGTAGTTGCGGAAAGGAATGTGAGAAGCTATGGTATTGAAGGACATTTGCCAGGGCTTATCTGTCGGCATTTTTTGGAGAAGCTCTATGGCAAGGTCAGCACCAAGGCTGTCGGCAATACCTTCGATTTTTTCTTCGCCAATCAGGTGCCAATCCTTGCCGAAAAATTTTTCAATGAAGGGGAGGGTATGGTCAAAAATCGGGTTAGAAACGGTCGCATAGGTTCGGTGATAATTTGTTAAAAATTCAGGCCAGCCCTTGAACTTGTTCGCCGCATAGAAACTGGGTACGTCGCGGTTCGGGTGTGAGGGGAACCCCATGTAGGTGGCCATGGTGCCGCGTACGGTGGGGTAGCCGCCACTAAAGGCGTTCTTGAACCAGATTCCGCCACCAAGTGCATTGCCGGCGGAATCTTTGGCGAAGTAGCCGCCATTTGCCAGTTTCCAGATATTTGGGGCTACCGCGGTATCGCCCATGAGCATCTTGTTGAAGATGCGGCCCTTGAAGGATTCGCCCATAATGAACACGATGTTGTAGGGCTTTTTCGCCTTGTATTCGTGGGCGGGGGCATTGCGGTACATCGGAAGTTCCAGAGCATCGCTGCGACCTGTCGCAAAATCTTTTGGCAAGAAAGCGTCCAAATCGCCGACAAGTTCCTCGGTAATCTTCGTGTTGTCGTGAATAAACTCAAAAGTTTCGACAGCGGCAATGTGCAGGATGGGCGCCGTAAGCGTATGCTTGCCCAGTGTAAAGCGCATGTCTACTCTCGTGTGCGTCACCGGGATTTCGATCCAGCCGCGAGTGCCCGTAAGGAACAACACGAGCGGCACAAGCGATAGAGCCATGCCGATGGCGAACATCGCGACAGGCGTTTTTTGGGAAGCGGGTTTCCAGGCACCGCCCTGATTGCTAAGCACGAGCGAACGGCACTGTTTACGGAGCCTAAGCGAGTATGCGATTACATAAGCGATGGCGCCAGCAAAGCAAAGGACTGCCATTGTTACCCAAAGTACCGTCCCGAGCAAATCACCGCCTAATGTGGAAACTGTCGTGGCATCGGTGATGTTTGAAAGGTGAAAATACGTGCGCAAAAACGAATAAGAAAGCCGCTGGTGGGAAAAACGGAAAACATCGTAGTCAGCGATGGCAATAAAGAAGTAGAGTGCGTAAAAGACGGCAAGCCCGCGGGGAGCCCGTGCAAAGCCGAAAAGGGCGGCCATTACAAGGATGGCACCGAAGGCCATGAAAATCTGCCAGAGGGTCTTGCCTTCGAACATCTCGGACATCGAAAGTCCCAAGGGATCAGGCAAGCTGTAGAAAAATACCAGCAAGACGCTCTGCACCACAAGGGCAATAAGTGCCATTGTGAGGTAGGGATTCGAGAAAAGTTTTTTCAGTTTATTAAGCAGACTCATTTTTCAAATATGCAATGGAGATCCCCGCCAGTTTATCCCGGACCCGTTCCGGAACGGGGATGACAATTAAAGGGGCGACGCTTTACCGTCCGGGTTCAATATAAAATCTACAGCCTTTTCCAAATCCTCGGCCTGGCGGGCGTGAACCTGCGCGTAGCGTTTCGGGGCTCGTTCTGCAAAATCTGCATAGATGCGGGCATCGAGCAGTTGCACCAGGCGGTTTTTGATTTCGCTTACGGAATAGGGATCGAAATAGAGCGCCGCATCTCCGCAAATTTCGGGAATGGATGTGGTTCCGCTTGCCGCCACGGGGACGCCGTAACGCATGGATTGCAATGGTGGGTAGCCGAATCCCTCGTTCAGGCTCGGGAACACAAACGCGTATGCATTCTTGTGCAAGAATTCCAGTTCCTTGTTCTCTACATAGCCCAGCAATATAAAACGATCCTTGTGCTTCAGGTGACGCAGGTAGGCACGCGTGTTTGTCGCCCCCGTTATCACCATCTTGTAATCAAACGATTTGCCCTGCGACTGATACATGCCCACCAGTTCATCGAAAGCCTTGGCCGCACGCAGGTTGTTCTTTTCCCAGCGGGCACCACTTGTGAGCAAGAAGTATTTCTTTGCGGTTGTCCCCGGCGGCAAAAATCCCTCGGGTTCGTATTCGGTCATGGGACTGTAGAATACGGGAATTTCCAAGTCCATCAGTTCCGGGAAAAACGACTTGATGGAGGCACGACTGTGTTCGCTCACGGTAATGGCACGGACCCTTTTTCCGCAGCCTTCCTTTGCTGATGCCGCCATGCGAGTTGCCAATTCCTGGTACTTGGGCTTGTAGAAGTGCTTTTTCCAGCTTTCGCGGTAACGTACCAGTGCTTCGAACTTTTGCCCGAGCTTTTTCGCAAAACCCACGCCTGCCCAACTGTACTGCATTTCAAGGGCACGTACGCCGTGCCAGGTGAATATGAAATCCTTTACATCAATAGCCCACTTTTTTTCAAGGGAATAGAGCGGCGTGTAGAATGTGTCAATTTGGTTCGCGTCAATGATTTTCTGCGGGGTCTGTACGCTGATATCGAATAGCGGGATATCTTTCTGCTTGCAGGCTTCACGAATCGCCGGATCTAAATATTTGTGGCTATCGTAGGCACAAGAGAACTTTGCACCTCGCTTTACCAGTTCCCAGAAAATCACCTCGCCATAGGAACCGCCCCCGTGGAATTTGGCACTATGGATGGGTTGTACTGCGGTCAGGTTGAAAAGCAGGTTCACTTGCGGCCTCCGCGATAGTCTCCCCCCAAAAGCGTTCCCAAAATTTTCAGGGGAAGTACGAGAATTGGCAAATGTTTGTAAATCCAGGAAAGGGACTTGGCAAAGGCGTAACTGCGGATAATATAAGCGCCGCCAGCCCCCACCTTGCGGGTCTGGAATTCAAATTCTTCTTTGGCGTTGGCAATCACGTCGTCGTAGTATTCGTTGATGGAAATGCTCTTGTCTGCATTGACCTTCACCGGGATATTCTTCAGGTTGGTGTAGAAATCCTTGCGCAAAATCTTCGGCAAGAACAGGTCCGTGCTTGCAGGCACTTTATGGCCGCGGGTATCGATGATGCGGGAGCCGAAAAAGTGCAATACCTTGGCCGAAGGCAAGAAACGGTTGCCATAAGCCAGCTGGCAGTTCCAACCGCCGGGCATTTTCTTGGTGATGTAGCCGAACTTGAAGTTGGTCTCGGCAAGACTTGCCATGTCGTAGGGGAAGTTCTTGGACACGCAATAGAGCCAAAGTTCGTGCCAAGTTTCAAAAAACTTGTGGGCTTCGGGAGTGTCTGCCGCAAACATCACGCCCCCGTTAAAGATTTCGTCGTTCAGAATCGGCGAAAAGCCCATCATCTTCGCATTGTTCAAAACCTTCTTGCGGTTGATAGCTTTAGAAAGATTGGTGTGGAAGTCCAGCACCGCGTAAATGCCCCCCTTCCATTCTTCGGGAATGGAGAGGTCGCCCACGATGGCGATGTCGGAATCCATATAGAGAAAGTCGCCGTCGATGACATTGCGCATCACCGTCTTGAGGTAGCGGGAACGCAACATGGGCGTGAACTTTTCGTCTAGGGTCAACACCTTAAGTTCATCGACGGCGTCCTTGAGGACCGCCCGGGGACCAGTAAGGGTTTCTGCCGTCTTGTCGTCGGTCAAAAGCGTGACGAATGCACCTGGGTTGTGCACGCGCAGCGAGGCAATCGCCACTAGCGTTTGTTCGCAGAAAAAATCCTTCGGAGAGCTGGTCAGAACAAAAAGGTACTTGGTCATATCGATACCCGACTATAGCTATTTCAAATATAACGAAATCCACTTGGAGCGGTTGTTTTTCCAGGAGTTTTTCATTACGTAATCAAACAATCTCCGTTCCTTCTCCGCAATGTTCCCTGATTTGTAATCCGCCAATGCATGTTTCAACATGTCTCCCAAATTCTTCTCGTGTTCGCAATCATTTTCATAATGGTAGACATAAAGCCCACCGGATTCATCTTGAACATCCTGGACATTTGCAATGTCAGGACACACGACCGTCTTGGAATACGACCCCGCCATAATTACTGTCCCCGAATTCAACGCCGACTTGTAGGAATATGGAGCGACCAGGAATGCGGCACATTTCAAGAAAGCGGACACTTCTTCGTCCGGCACGAATTTCGGATAAAAAACAACGCCCTTATGCCCTTCCAGCTCCTTCTGCAACTTGTCCAAATACTCCGCAGGTTTCACGGACCCGCAAACAAGCAAGATAGCCTCGGGGCAAGCAGAGTTCTTGACGTCGCAAAAGGTTTTTACCAGTAGCTCAACATTCTTGTATGGGCGAACGGCACCCAAAAAAAGCACAATCGGGGCATCGATTGGCAACTCCATTTTTTCACGGACATCCAAACTCGATTCAGGATAGCATCCCAGATAATCCCCATGCGGAATCAGCACCACCTTATGCAGGTATTTTTGCAAAAAGGGAACTTCCAGGCTTTTCTTGCTCATTACGTGGATGACGCTTGAAAAACGGAGCAAGAAATAGCGCAATATTTTGTTGTATGCCGCGGCGTGGTCATGGCCCTCGATATTGTGGATGGTCCACACGATTCTTTTTTTGGACAAGATGACCCGAAGCAAAACAAAGAACCGGTAAATAAACGAAGAAAAATTTTCGCACTGATCAAACCAGTTGAAATGAAACACATCCGAATCAAACACGCTGGCTTTCCGTTTTAGTTCGTCATAAAAGCCAACGCACTCGAATTCGCCACCTTCCTTAAGCAGGCTCGCCAGGTTTTGCAGAAAAAGATTCGAGCTGTTCAGCAATCTCGGAAAAAAACAAACCTTTGCCATAAAAACTTTTATTTCTTTTTACGTGAATAATTCTGCTTGCTAAAGCCTTGCTTCCAGAACGTAAACAAAATCAACAGCAACACGACAACGTATATGACGCCCTTTTCCACCAATCCGATATTCCAGACCGTATTGATGGCGGCATAAAGAATCATCAAGCTGAAAATCCAAAGCCCCTGAACCCACAGGTATTTTTTATAGGGCCAGTATCCCATTTTTTTCAGGTAGATGTTCATCCAGATACATTGCATAATCTGGTAAAGCATCGAAGACAAGGCAGCACCGGCTATTCCAAACAAAGGAATCAGGAGCCAGTTCAGCGCGACGGCAACAAACAGCGATACAACGTTCATCACAAATAGGAAGCTGCTCTTTCCGAGCCCATTGATAACGGACCCCGACAATCCGAACAGGCCGTTGATGAGGTTCCCGATCATCAAGATGCCAAGCACCATTGCTGGGTTTTCCTTTGAGATAAAGGACTTGCCAGCAATCATCATGGTCTGCTCGGGGAACAAGACGATGAAGAAACCGATTCCCAGCTGGATCAAGGTCACCATCGACACGCAATATGAAAAGACGGGCTTCAAATCCGTTTCCAGGCGGTCGCGGCTCATCCCCGCAACTACGGGTGTCAAGATTGGCTGGTAGCTACGGCGAATTACCTTCAGCCCGTTGGAAATGGTCACCATGACCGCGTAAATGCCGGCCGCCTCGGGGCCAATCATCGCAAGGACCATCCACAAGTCCACACGGAGTAGGAAGGCTCCCACGACCTCGGAAAAGCCGATAGGCAGAGAGAACTTTAAAAGTTCTTCTGGAATCTTCTTCCTGATAAACCACTTGATGTCGGGGAACTGGAACCTTATCAGGAACACGTAAACAACCGCACCCAGCATATTGGCGATGAAGAGGCCAAGCGGCAAGGCGATATTGTCGTTCACTTTGGCAAAGTGCAGGACCAATGCTATCATCGGGGCCAAGCTGGAAATGGCAAAATCGTTGATGAAAATCTTATATTGCGGATGGCGGTTCCCTTCGGAAGCTCCGCCGAAAAGCAATTGCATGGTATACGGTGCAATGGAAAGAGCGTAAAGCGAAATTTCTATCGATGAAAGCATCGATAGTCCCGTGAAGAATCGCTGCAAGTCAAAATAGGAGCCGAGCCATATGGCCACGGATATGAGCAGGCCGACAAATAGGGCGACATGCAGCGATTCAATGATTCCCTCGTGAGTAGGGCGTCCACAGACTTTGTTTTGTGGCAGGTAGCGATGCAGGCCGTAATCCAGGCCAAACACCGAAACGCGGCACAGAGTAAGGATAAGCAACTGCGTAGAGACATATATGCCGAATAGTTCCTTGCCGAACACACGCGCGATGACCACCGTAAAGACCGGGGCAAGAATCTTCAATATCGTCCCCAGAACGGAGTACAACGTTCCCTTCATCAGAAATTTTTTGTCTTCCTGTATAGAGGTGTCGCTCATATTATGCCCAGCCGATTCATAAGTCGGCAAAGATTTGGAAATTGTCGGTACAGGAAAAAGAGGGGGAAAGACTTTTTCTCATCCAATGTTTTGGGAGCCCCCCAAAAGAAGCTTTTGGCGGATTGAATCACTTCTAAAGAAGAATCGTCTATGTTTTGCTGTTCTTTAATCTTGAGGAAAAAATCCTTTTTCATTAGCGGATGCGGTTCTTTACGCCCGTCTATCCCTGTGCTGAAAAAGTGAATGATTTTAGAATGGCAAAGTATTGGATAGATGGTCTTTACGCGGTATAGGTGGTTGTAAGCTTCCCGAATTTGGCAATTCCACTGGCCGGGCAATTCTTTGATGGGTTGGTTCAGAAGCTTGTTTACTTCGTTGAAAGATAGCTGGTCAGTGAAAATCCCTTTTTCGGCACATTGCTTGTAAAGGCTATGCCACTTTGAAAAGAAATTTCGTGCTGCATCGTTGTCACGTGCAAAAATAACGCCGCTGTTGAAATACTTGTCGCCAAAAGAAAGGGAAAAATTCATTTTTTCCTTGTTGGCTCTCATTTTTTTATGTTTCAAGTGGTATTTGTCGTTTTCAACGGAGTGCAAGTCGGTTACGGCATAAATGCTTTCATTGCCATTCGAGAAATTCGGTTCTAGCTTATCTACAACAGCGGTATCTCCATCAATGAAAAGGAAATCCCCGTCAACCAAATTGCGCATATTCGTTTTCAGGTATCTTGAGCGTACTTGATTGGATAGATTTTCGTCGTAGGGAATAGCTTTATACTCGTCTACCTGTTTCTTGATTTCGCCCCTGAAGCCTACCAGGTTCCTGTCGGTCTTGTCGTCAACCAAAAGCGATATAAATGCGTCTGGGTTGTAATGGCGGAGGGAAAGGACCGAGGCTAGGGTTTGCTCGTAATAAATGTCCTTTTCTTCGCTGACAAGTACGTACAAGAATTTTGTCATCCAGCTTCCTAGTAAATCCCCATTTCTCCAAATATATATATATTCGTAGCCCTTCCACGGCCCGCTGGACTGATTCCCGCTAAACTGCAACCGTTTCCCGATAACAGGGGTATTTTAGGGGCTTAATTGGTACGAAAAACGGCCTAATTTCAAATAATGGGCGCAAAATATTTGTACTTTGTACATATGGCACGATTTTTGCTAAAACATGGACTTTCTCCCCTTGGGGCGTTCCTGGGCCTGTCGTGCGTTCTCTTTCTGCTTTGCGGTTGCACAGAAATCGAAGAGGAAAAACCTTGGATTCATGTAGACCGCCCGCAAATGCTTTTTACCGATACCACGCTCATGGATAGCTACGACAAGGGCGTGCTGAGTTGGAAACTCAAGACGGCTTATCTGGAACGCTGGGCCGACAAGGATGAGGTTTTTGTCCGCCCTGTGTTGGTGGATATTTACGATTCCCTGGGGGAACGATCCGCCTTTTTGCGCGCGGATTCTGGCCGGTTGGACATGAAGTTCACCTATGTTTATGCCTATGGGCATGTTTACGCTCTTACTCCCAAGGGGGCGTCCGTTCGTGCAGATTCCCTTTTGTGGAACAAGAGGGACAACCTGGTCAAGACCGACAGCTATGTGCGGGTAGTGTCCGAAGAGGGCGACGTATTGCAGGGCAAGGGCTTTGAAAGCGATGCAAAAATGGATAATTGGAAAATCCTTTCCAATATCACGGGCATTTTCCAGGATGCCGCTAACCGGATCAAGGAAGAGGACAAGGCTAAGGCCGAAGAAATCGAAAAACGGGATTCCGTGGAGAAAAAATGAGTTCCTCCTTGATAAAAGCATTGCTCTTGCTGCTGGCACCGTTGGCCTGCGTTTTTGCGCAGACGTCGCCGCTTATCATGAAGCATGCGGACAATTTGGAGGTGGCTCGTGTCCGCGGTAATTTGCTTTTGCAGGGAAAGGTCCATTTTGTTCACGACAGCCTGGATTTCAAAACGGAAAAGGCGACCTGGAACAAAGATGCCGAAGTGCTGCAGTGTGAAGGCGGTTTCTTGGCGGCACACCCTTCGGGTTATATCCGCGCTCAGAGTGGCGTCTACCAAAAGAAACAGGGTATTGCTACCGCCAAAGGTAAGGTGTCGGCAGCCGATTCGCAAAAAACCTACATGTTTACGGGGGAATACCTGGTTTACGACCGGGAAAAAGAAATCCTCACCATGCCGGACAAGCCCAGGCTTTATCAGTTCGAAAAGAAAAAAGACGGCAAGATAGACACGGTTGTCATTGAGGCCAAGAAGATTATTTACAACAAGGGCGACTCCTATGCCGAAGCCTTCCAAAATGTGAAGGTGACTCAAGACGACATGGTGGTGACGTGCGATACGGGATATTTCAATCGCAAAGACAACTGGCTTTCTATGAAGGGCAACCCCACCTTTGATATGAAGAATTATCACTTGACGGGGGATTCGATTTTTTTGGAGCTGGATTCGGCGGGGAAGTCGTTAAAGTCTGCACTGGTTATCCGCAATGCCCATGGGGTGCAAAAAGAAGAGGGTAAGCGGAATGCTCCCGGAAGCGTTACGGAAGCGTTTGGCGATACCCTCTATGCGGCTTTTAACGACAACAAGATTGAGCGGCTTTATGTGAATTTGAATGCCCGCGGGTTCTTTTTTGAGACGGACCTTCCCGACTACCGAAACTTGATGGACGGCAACCGGCTGGACATGTACTTTAATGAGGGAAAAATGGACCGCGCCGTTGTTTCGGGAAAGGCGCAAAGCACGTATTTCTATGTCAAGAAGGACAGGTCTGTTGCAGGGAAAAACGAGGCTGCGGGGGATACCATCAACATCCTGTTTGATGCCCAGAAAAATGCCGTCAAATCCTTGAAATTATTGGGACGCGGAACCATGGCCAGTGGCCGCTACATCGACATGGAAAAGGAACAGCGGAACAAGAAAGCCCTGTTGGACAAGGTTGATTCTACAGTATCCGATACTGCAAAGGCCGATACGGCTAAGGATGTTTCCAAGGGATCTGTCCAGGAAAAATTGATGAACGAGGATTCCAAGAGGGGAAAGCTTTTCCGCCAAGCCATAGAATCCAAGAAAGCTGAAAAACAGCCAAGAAAAGAGGATGCGAAATGAGAAGTCTAGTCAGCACCATCCGTACAGACAAGTTGCGCAAGGTTTACGGCGGCCGCCAGGTCGTGAGCAACGTTTCCATCAGCGTCTCCCAAGGCGAGGTGGTTGGGCTTTTAGGTCCTAACGGCGCCGGCAAAACAACCTCTTTCTACATGATTGTGGGCATGGTCCGCCCCGACTCTGGCCACATCTACCTAGATGACATCGAGATGACGGACAAGCCTATGTACAAGCGGGCCCGCCTTGGCGTGGGTTACCTTCCGCAAGAGGCCTCCATTTTCCGCAAGCTTTCCGTAGAAGACAACATCATGGCCATCTTGGAGACCCAGGACATGAAGCGGGCCCAGCGCAAAAAGCGTCTGGAAGAGCTTCTGGAAGAATTCAAGATTACCCATATCCGCAAAACAAAATCTTATAGTTGCTCCGGTGGTGAACGCAGGCGTTTGGAAATTGCGCGTGCCCTTGCCAGCGACCCCTCCTTCTTGCTATTGGACGAACCCTTCGCGGGCATTGACCCCATTGCCGTGGCCGATATCCAGTCCATTATTTCAGACCTAAAGGAAAAGGGCATGGGCATCCTTATTACCGACCACAACGTTCGCGAAACCCTCTCCATTACAGACCGGGCCTACATCATGTACAAGAGCCAGGTCCTTACCGAGGGAACCGCGGAATACTTGGCCAACGACCCCGAGGCAAGGCGAATCTACCTCGGCGACAGCTTTAGGCTGGACTAGGAGCGTTCATGGAAGTCGGGATGCACCTAGGTCAGAGTCAGCGTCTGGAGCAGAACCTTTCTCCCCAGATGTTGCAGTCCATTGGGATTTTGCAAAAAAATTCCCTGGAGCTGGAAACGGCTATCAAGGAAGAGGTGGAGGCCAACCCCATGCTGGAATGGGACGAGGAGCCTCTGGGCGAATCCTTGGATACTCCTGCAGAAGCGGAACAAAATGGTGATAGCGATTATACCCAAGATTCTGCTGGCGACGAGAATGATTTTTCTGCAGGGACTTTGGATTTTGAACGGGGAACTTTGGAAGACAGTGCCGACGTGGATCGTGGGCTTTTAGATGGTTCCACCCCCTCGGAGCTGAATTGGGCCCAGTATCTGGAAGACGGTACGGACCATACGGATGCCCTTTATAGGGAACCGGGAATTTCTCAGAAGGACCCCGACGATGCTTGGGACCGCCCGCAAAAAGACAGGGACGCAAGCCTGCAGGATCGCCTGCTCTCGCAGTTGCGGGAATGGAACGGCACTCATGAATTGCTTTCCCAGCTGAAGCACGCTCACTGCCCCGAAGAACGTTTTCGGGAACTGGTGGAATACCTTATCGATTCTTTGGACGAGAATGGTTTTTTGCAGGGCGCCGACGAGATGGCCATGGCAAAGGTCCTTTCGGACAATGACCCCCTCATTGTCGAAATTGAAAAGGTGATACGGGGCGAGATTCCTTTGGAAAAGGCGAGCCTCCCTGTGTCCGAAGCGTTTCATGTGTTGCAGGGATTCAAGCCCCGCGGCATAGGCGCCCGGAACATGCAAGAGAGTTTCCTTATACAGGCCCGTGCCATTCCCGAATTCCCCGAATTGGGAATCAAGATCCTGGAGGATTGTTTTGAAGACCTGATGGCGCTGCGCTACGCAAAGATTGCAAAGGACTTGGGGACTACCACCGACCAGGTGCAATTGGCGGTAACGGGTTTCTCTAAGCTCGCGCCCCACCCGGGACTCCAGATTTCTGCAACGCCCAGCCAAATCAAGGTGGCCGACATGCGGGTGGTGGAAAAACGGGGTCATTTCGAGGTGGAATGCTACAAGAAGAACGTGCAGAAAAGGCTCCACCTGAACAGCACCTACGTATCGCTTTTGAACGAGCGTGGCTTGAGCAAGTCCGACCGCGAGTACATCCAGAACAACTTGAACAAGGCCAAGGAATTTATCAAGGCGGTGGACAACCGTTTTTCCACCATGGAAAAAGTCATGATGGCCATCGTCAAGCGTCAGGAGAACTTCTTCCGTCAGGGCCCCGCTTTCTTGAAACCCATGACACTGCAAGACATTGCCGACGAGGTGGGGCGCGACTTGAGTACCATCAGCCGCGTTACCAATGGGAAGTACGTGGATACGCCCTATGGCATCTACGAGTTGAAGCAGTTTTTTACTTCTGGGGTGAAGCAGGGGGAGGCCGAGGATTCCGATGTGGTGGGTTCCGCACAAATCCTTTCTGCTATCAAAAAGCTGGTGGACGAAGAAAACAAGAAAAAGCCGCTCTCGGACCAAGCCATTGCCGATGCCTTGGAAAAGGAGGGCATAAAGGTTGCCCGGCGGACCGTGGCAAAATACCGGGAAGAGGAGCTAAAAATACTTCCGGCAAGGCTCCGGAAAACGATATAGTGGCCGATCTAGCCTTGATTGTAAACAATAGTTTACAAAAATGCGGATTAAAGCCAGTCTTTATTCCAAATTGGGCGGTTTTATACACAAAAAAAATCATAAATGGTTGTTTTTTTCAAAAAAAAAGATGTATATACTCTAGATGTTCCATCTCAACTTACGGAGGTCATAATATGGATATTCAATTTTCTGCTCGCCACTTTAACGCATCTGCCGGTCTTCAGGACCGCATTCAAGAAGAAATGGACAAGTTGGCAAAGTTCTACCCCAACATTACCGGGGCCTCCGTTATTTTGGATCACGAAGTAGAACACCAGCGCCATTGCGAAATTTCCGTGAACATCACGGGTTCTGTGGTGGTGGCGTCTGCCGACGAAGAGAATATGGGCAAGGCTGTGGATGTAGCACTGGAAAGGGTCAAGACGCAGCTGAAAAAGGCCAACGACAAGCAGAACGATCACCGCGCACAGCCCCTTTCTGATTTGTCCTAATGGCAGAATCCAGATTGAAAGACATCAAAGTTTTGCACCGGAAAAAACTTCCGGTGCGAGACTTTTTTTTCCGTTACGGCAATGACCTGCAACTTGCCCTCCATTCTCCAGAAGAGGACTTGAATACGGACATTGCTGAAAGCGGAATCCACCGGCCGGGTCTCGCCATGGCGGGTTATACCAAGGTGTACAGTTCCGAGCAAATTCAGGTGGTGGGCCACACGGAGTGGAACTACCTGGAATCCTTGGGAACGGCAGGCCGCGTCAAGGTTTTTGAAAGCCTTTCCGTGTTTCATGCACCCATGTGGGTGGTGACTCATGCTCAATTGCCGCATCCCGAACTCAGGGCCATGTGCAGCAAGCTCCACATTCCGCTTTTCTCTACCACGCTCCACACTTATGAATTCAACAAGATTGCTCAGCGCATCTTGGAAGAATTTTTTGCTCCCCATGCCATAATCCATGGAAGCCTTGTTGACGTTTACGGCATAGGCATGCTTTTCGTGGGCGATAGCAATGTGGGCAAGTCCGAGTGCGTGTTGGATTTGGTGGAAAGCGGGCACCGCATGGTGGCAGACGATGTAGTCCACGTGTGCCATATGGGCAATGTCATTATCGGCCGGCCCGACCCCTTGATCCGCCATCACATGGAAATTCGTGGGGTGGGGATTCTGGATATCCAGTCCATGTTCGGCATTCATGCTATTCGCAAGGCAAAAAAGGTGGAAGTCATTGTGGAACTTCAGCCTTGGAGCCAGAATGTTTCTTATGAGCGGACGGGCCTTAACGAGCAAGACGAAATCGTTATGGGGGTGTCTATCCCCAAGATCGTTATTCCCGTTTCTCCGGGCAAGAACCTTACGGTGATTTGCGAAGTGATCGCCATGAACGCCCTTATGAAAATGAACGGACGCAACGTGGCTCGAGAGTTTAACGACACCCTGATGAAAAAGATTAAGGCCAAGGCCAAGGGTGAATACAACGACGACTTGCTGGAAATGGATCCGCAAACCTGGTCCCCCTATGAATAATTTTTATCGAAAAATTCGCTCTAATTTTTTCCCGGTAATAATTTTTTCGGCAATCCTTTTAGGTTGCGGTTTGGCGTTGTACCTTTTCCACCCGGCCAGCCCTCATCATGACCGCTACAGTTTCGTGGTGCGTTATGAATCCATAGGGACCCTTTCTCCGGGCAACCGCGTAGAGGTTCGGGGCATTACCAAGGGCGAAATCACGAAGGTGGACCTGACGGAAGATGCCGTCTATGTCACGGCCCGGGTGCTTGCAAGTACCAAGATTCCCAAGAATTCGGAGTACCGCCTTAAAACTGCGGGGCTTATGGGCGAACGCGAACTGAGCGTGCTGACCGGGGATTCGAAGGACCTGATTGCCGACGGGGACACCGTCATTGGGTACTACGAGGAGGGTGCTAACGCAGTGGGAAAGAACCTGGCGATAATCCTTTCGGAGCTGGATTCCATAGCCACTGTCATAAAGAACGTGAAGGATACCTTGACGGTAGGTTCCACAGGCAAAAAGGCGGAACGCGTGCTTTCCAAGGCGGATAACCTTGTGGAAACGACTACCGCCATGGTCCGTGAATGGGTTGGGGAGGCAGACAACCTGCTTGCCAAGTGCGAAGGAGTCCTGGACCAGGCTAAATCCGCCTTGGAACCTGTTCCTGGCCAGGCAGATGCTACGGTTCAGAAGGTTGATGGTCTTGTGGCAAAGCTGGACACCCTCTTGGACGAAGTCAAGGGACTCAAGAAGGAATTGGACGATATCCTTTCTAAACTGGACAAGGACGACAATACGGCTGGGCTAATTTTGTCTAAAAAAGGTGCCATTTCAAAGGAATTGGGCGAGATAAGTGCCCACGTGGATGCATTGATCAAGGATATCAAGAAATCGGGCTTGAAATTGAATGTGGATATTTTCTAAAATTATGTCCTCTTTTTAAAAAAATAAGTTAGTTTAACACGAAATAGATTTAGAAAGGGAACCCCAACAAGGAGCGAACTATGGCTGAAAAGAAACAAGCAAAGATGAGTGCTGCCGATCTCAAGTTTTTTGAGGAGATGCTTGTGGAAAAGCGTCGCCAGCTGGTGACTGCCCAGAACGAGACGGAAAAGTCTAACGCTTTTCAAGGCCAGAAACACCAGTCCGGCGACGGTGGGGATTCCGACAGTGCCGATTCCGCTACGGACTACAACGCCCTTGAAACTACCTTTTCCCTGGCTGCCCGCGAAGGAAAGTACCTGGTTTATTTGGAAGAAGCCCTTCAGCGCATTAAGAAAGGGACCTTTGGAGTGTGCAAGGTCTGCAAGCAGTTGATTCCCAAGGCCAGGCTTCTCGCTGTGCCTACCGCTACCAAGTGCGTGAACTGCAAAGAAGAGACCAAGAAAAAGGAGCAGGAAATCAACCGTATCGAAATGGCCCGCCTCTTTGCCGAGGAGCAGCGCCGGGAGATGCTCAAGAAAAACTCCGGTCGCTAGGCGGATTGCAAAGGCAACCTTTTGCAACGGCCGTGCATCTAAAGGTCATGAAGAACAAGATTATTCCATTCCTGGTCGTATTGGTTTCGGCTGCATCTCCGTATGCCGCCAGCCCTTGGACCTTGGAAGCATGCCTTAAGCAGGCTACGGAAAAGAGCTTGTCCATGGAAACGGCTCGGCTCAAGGAGCAGCAGAGCGACATCAAGGTCAACCAGGCAAAAATCGGGCATTACCCGACGGTTTCCGCCAATATCCAGAATACCCTTTTTGATCACCCCTTTATAGACCAAGAGGACCATTACCGCCTTAATCTGGGGGTGAGCGGTTCTTTGACCCTGTGGGACGGTGGCGCCACCAGCCTCTCGGTAGAGGCGAGCCAGTTGAGCAAGGAGGCGGCACAGCTCGCTACCCGCCAAACGCAACGTTCCGTACAAGAGAGCGTTTTGAACGCCTACATGAGCCTGCTTCTTGCCAAGGAGAACCTGCGTACGGCGGACTATGCGGTAGAGGTGGCCCAGGCGGAATTCGAGTACTTTACCAACCTTTACGGGGTAGGCTCCATCACCAAGAAGGACTTGACCCAGTCCCAGTCCAACGTGCTGCAGAAGCAGTCGGCCAAGCTTACCGCCGAGCTGAAGGTCTCCACTGCGAAGACCACGCTCCGCCAGCTTCTGGAACTTGGCGAGGGCGAGGAGTTTGACGTGGCAGCTCCCGAGATCAACTTTACCAACCCTGATTCTCTGCCGCCCCTGCCTGAATACGGCGAGCTGCAGGCACGCATTAGGGCGGCACATCCCGGACTCAAGTCCGACAGCATCTCCGTAAAGGCGGCTCAGAAGAATACCAAGGTGGCGGGCAAGAACAGCTCCATTTCTGTAACGCTGGGAGCCAATTCCTCTACGGGATTGCAGGCTTGGGAATCTAAGGGCTATAAGGACCAGCTGAAATATGGTTGGCAGAATTCCTTGACGCTTGGGATCAATATTCCCATCATCGACGCGGGTGCCACCACCAACAAGGTGCTGCTGGCCCAGGTGAACGAGGCCGAGACCCAGGTGGGCCTGCAGGAGACGGCAAAGACTCTGGAGAACAACATCGAGAAGCTCTACCTGAACGCCCTCAGTGCAGATTTGCAGTGGAAGGCCGCAGTGCTCCAGGTGGAGGCCGAGCAAGAGGCCCTGAAAGTGGCCGAGGAACAGCGCCGCCTCGGGGCGCTCACCTATACGGACTTCTTGAACCAGAAAAACAGCCTGGAGGCGGCGCAGGTTACTTTGAACAACGCCAAGTACACAAGCCTCCTTTCCCGCAAGCTTCTGGAACTGTACCAGGGCCTGCTAGACTAGTTTTATCCGATATGTTTACATTTTTTAATTGCATTTTATGCAGTTAATTTTTATATGTATAGACGGGGTGCTCTTGGGGTGAACAAAAAGGAGCATGGAGATGAAGAATCTTCCTTTGTCTGTTTCCGCACTTGTGGCGGCCCTCGGAACAGCGGCTTTTGCCTACACTATTACCGGAATGGTAGGCGACGATGCCGGTAACGTGCTTGGCGGTGTTTCCGTAACTCTTGTAAAAGAGAACAAGTCCACCCTTACTGACGCCTTCGGAAAATACATCATAACTGGAGAGGAAACAACTGGAGAAGAAGGGACTGCGGCCTTCCATGCCGTGGCTAGCGTGCCGGGCTTTGTTAGCGTAAATTCGGGTGTCCTTTCTTATAGGCAAAGCGGGAGCGCCCCTGTCCAGGTGCGGACCTTTGACGCCATGGGCAACCAGGTTTTTAGCAAGACCCTTTACGGCTCCGGCGAATTGGACTTGCGTACGGGGATTCGTGCCAAGGGAAATTACTTTGCCAAAGTCACCATGGGGAGCGCCCGGCAGGACTTTAGGTTCTTTGCAGACGGCAGGACTGTCCGGCAGCACAATAGCGAGGGCATGTCCTTGATGAAAAACGCCCAGGCAGGCGAAACCCTCCGGTTCGAGGCCGATGGCTATAAAACCCGCGTAGTTCCGCTGGGGACCCTGGACACCATGGTCAATGTGAACCTGGAACGCACTTCAGGCGAGCAGACTTTTGCCTTCGGATATGCCATGGGGAATGCTCCAACCCCTAGTAAAGGTTGTGGCAAAAATTCCACGCTTCAGCAAAATGGAGCCAATAGCAACGCCAAGAAATATGGAATACGGATTGGCGATTATGATCGAGCTTTTTGGATGACGCTCCCGCAAAATTACAGCAACAATAAGCCTTACAAAATTCTCTTTGCCATGCATTGTATGGGTAGTAATGCTGAGGACTTTACCCAACACGCTCCGGACTACGACCATCCTTCTCCGTACTATGGGCAACAGAATCTGGATACAGAAAATAATTACATCTTCGTTTCTCCAGAGAGTAGGCCAATCTCTGGCAATGGTGAATTTGGCCCATGGCACCAGAACGACAACGAGGACCACAGATTCTTTGGTGAGATGTTGACCCTTATCGAAGAAAACTACTGCATTGACACCAGTCGTGTATTTGTGACGGGCTTCAGCTTTGGTGCCATGTTTACCAACTCCCTTTCTTGGGAGTTCCAGGACCGTATCCGTGCCGTGGCGGTCTATGCGACCGCCGCATACAATATTTACCTGCCGCCTAAGAAAAATTTGCCTATTGCCTGGATGGGCGTCCATGGAAAAGGCGATGAAACCTGCCCATATAAAAACGATTGGGGTACAGGTGCCCGTGACAGTGCCCTGGTGCAAATCCTTAGGTTCAACAGCGCAGAAGGCAAGGATGCAGTCAACGAAAAAATGACAAAACTCCAGGAAATTGGCGACAACATAAAGGGACACGTTTGCTACGACTTTGAGGATGTGGATCCGCGCTTCCCTGTTAAATGGTGCAGCTGGAATGGGCCCCATCGCTGGCCGGCCCACGATGCAGAAGACTTTAGTAATTACTATAGCAACAGCTGGACGAATTCCTGGGTCCCGAAGACCGTCCACGAGTTCTTTGAGCAGTTCTAGATTTGACCTTTTCATAATGCAGCATGGCCCTGTTTCTTACCTGAAACAGGGGCGTTTCTTATTGAAAGAGAGTTATTCTCGCTACCTAACTTGTCATTCCCGGCTTGAACGGGAATTTCCTTTTTTGGCTTAAAAACGCCACTTTCCCCACTTTCGGGGCATTTTATCCTCGAACAAACGCCCCTTTGCCACGTTTTTGGCACGTCCTTTGCATATAGGAGTGTGAAAACAAAAAACCGGGTCCCCGGCCAAGGCAAACCGCCCAGGCCAGGGACCCACAACCAGTGAGGTTAAAATTATGCTCAATACTCAGATTCTTCCTTCCGCTTTCTATGGTATCCAGAACTTCCTTGACAACCTTAACGCCTGCAACGCTCAGGGCGAATGCGCCTACACGCCCAAGGCCGACTACTACGAAGTAGACAACGGCTTTGTGCTAGAGGTGGAATTGCCGGGCGTCAAGAAAGAAGATTTGGATGTCCAGGTAGAAAAGAACATCATCACCGTCAAGGCTACTCGTGCCCGCAAGGACAGCAAGTACACCTACGAGCGGAGTTTCCGCTTGGCCGACGACATCGACCCCGAGAACATCAAGGTCTCGTTGGAAAACGGTGTGTTGACGTTCTCGCTGTCGAAAAAGCAGCAGGCTGCCGCCCGCAAGTTGACTGTGGACTAACGGCAACAAATTTTTCATTACGCTCCTTAAACACCAGGGACATCCGCAAGGGTGTCCCTTCTTTTTTGGACAGGAAAAGTCACTTTTGTATTCTAGCCGTATTCAAACTCGCAAACTTTGACGTGCTAATCGCCCAAATCTATTAAAGGCAAATTGAGTAAAATTTTATTTACGATGGGGGGGGTATTGACCTGTACTCTTTCTTCTTATAGATTTATGTGGTGTGGCTGCATTTATAGGCCAAAGAAAAAACAGGGGTGAATGCATGAAAAAAATATTCGCATTGTTGAGTGTGCTTTCTGTTGCAGCATTTGCAAACTGGTCTGGAACTACATCCACCCCCGCAAGCATTACCGTGGGCAGCGATGCGTTTTATGAGGTGTCGTCGCCAGAAGAATTGGCCTGGTTTGCGGCACAGGTCAATTCGGGTCACCCCGCAATCAATGCAATATTGAAAAATGACATTGTCTTTTTTGAAGACTCCCTGACAGAAATGAACAAAGGGAGTGCCCATGCATGGACTCCAATTTCCTATAGTCCGGAAAACGCTTTTTCGGGCGTCTTTGAAGGAAACGGCCACAAAATAAAAGGCCTATACCTTCAAGACCATGATTATTCTTATGTAAATGGCTAAGGAATGTGGGCTTTGAAAAAAATTATATGGATGTCGTCTACCAAGACGGGACATCTGCCTTTGGTTCTGAAACGGTTTCGTTCGGCCCCCTGGCCGGAAAAAATGAAGGTACGATAGAAAACGTCACCGTTGGCGGCTCGGTAAAGCTCGACATCGCCTCCGTGGACGAGGATCCCCAAATATCATATGGTTCAGGCGTAGTGGGCCAAAACTACGGAACATTGGCAAATGCGACTTTCTCGGGAACCATCATCTCTAAAACATCCAGCACAAACATCGGAGGAATCGTAGGCATAAATGCGGGGCAAATTGATTTTGCCATCAACAGGGGCAG
>CACXIR010000005.1 GCA_902767785.1 Fibrobacter succinogenes
CAAAGGCGCTAGATGCAAAGAGGGCGGCGCACAGCAGGGCAAGCCAAGAAAAAGAGGTTATTTTTGTCTTCATAAAAGACTCCAAAGGTAAATACTGCCATATAAAATACATTATGTTGGGACCATGCGGAGCAAAAAAATTCATAAAATGTTAAAAATCAACACTTTACACACATTTTTCAGGTCCGTCCTGGGGGCGAGGACAGGGCTTTTTGCACTGGCCATACTGCTCCTTATGAGCTGTTCGGCAGAGAAAACCCCCGAAAAAGCGGCCCAATCCTGTGGGGAGTTGCCTCCCCTGGAATACGCAAAAAATCTTAAAATCGGCGATTCTTGCGGGGTCCAGATGGCCGAATTCCGCTCCACCGTGGGGCGAGACACCCTAATCCGCAGGTTTAGGCGGGCCGCTCCCCTTTCGAAGGTGGTGGCCCTGTCCTCCGCCCAGATCGGGTACATGCTGCGACTAGGGGAACAGGGCCGCATTGTTGCGGTGGGCGACGGCAAGTACATCGCCGACAGCGCCCTGTACCAGAATGTGGCGGCAGGGGCCGTCGCCCAGGTGGGGAGCGGACCGACGCTCTCGCTGGAAAAGCTGATGGAACTGCAGCCCCAGCTAGTCATGAGCTTTGCCACCGGCGGGGGTCAAGACGACTACGAGCGCATCGAGGCGCTGGGGCTTCCACTGATGCTTACTTCGGAATGGCAAGAGGAACACCCGCTGGCCAAGGCAGAATGGATTAAGTTGTACGGAATGCTGTTCGGCATGGAATCCCGAGCAGACTCTGTTTTCGAACAAATTAAAAAGAACTATGTCGCAATCGCCAATGGGGGCGTTGCGGGGGTGTCCCCCGCTAGAGGGGGTAGCGAGCAACAACGTGCGAGCGAGGGGGACTCCTGCCCCCGTGTACTCGTAGGCATGAGCTATGGCGGTACGTGGTACGCGCCAGGCGGCAACAGCTACACAGCACAGCTTATCAAAGATGCAGGAGGCTGCTACCTTTGGGCAGACACCGAAGAACGGGAACTCCGGCTCCCGCTGGAACAGGTCATCGCGCTGGCCGATTCCGCCGACATCTGGATCAACCCGGGCATGTTCAGCACCGCAAACGAAGTCCTTGCGGCAGAGCCTCGCGCCGCCCGGATCAAGGCATTTCAAGAAAAACGGGTGTACCAGAACGACAACCGCAAGGGACCGGGCGGCGGCAACGATTTTTACGAAAGCGCCGTTACCTACCCGGAGGAACTGCTCAAAGAAATGTCCCAAATTTTCGGGCAAAATGCAGACAATGGGAAAAACGCCCCTCCCGACACCGCCCAGCCCCGCTGGTACAGAAATATTTTTAATTTTTAACATACTATGAAACCACACACAGGCATAGGCGACTGGATTGCGACCTCGTATGAATCGGGTACGCCCTTTTTGCAGCAGGTCCCAAGGGATTGCGCCGACTTTTTGTTGTTGAACGCCCAAATCCGCGAATTCGATGCAGGCGAAATCATTATCAACGGCGATTCCGAGGGTCAGGCTTTTTGCGTGTTGCAAAGCGGCCGTGCCCAGATTTGTGGACAGATTTTACCTGACGGACACTACAGCGTGCTGGCCTACATCGAAAGTGGCGGCTGCTTTGGCGAAATGTCCATCATTTGCAACGAACCCACCAGCAACACGGTGATTGCTGCCGAAGACGGCTGCACCGTGCTGATTATCCCTAGGGACGAGTTCGTAGCCTTCTTGGAAAAGAACCCGAGCATCCTGGTGTACCTGTACAAGGTGGTGGCAGGCAGGCTCCGCGCCAAGAACAAGGCCATAGACGAATTCGAAAGGCTCTCCCTCTTGGCCTCGGGCAAGGTGCTTCCCTTTATCGATTTTGCACAGACCATGGAAAAGAGCCGCATTACCGGAACCGTGTTGTTCGAAGGCAATGGCGGCAAGGGCTTTATCGCCTTCCAGGACGGCCGTATCTGCTGTGCCAAGTGCGGCAAACTGGCAGGGCCGGATGCGTTGGAAAAGCTGCTCTCCTGGGGCGACGAGACCCTGTTCAAGCTGGACACACACCTTATGCCGGACACCGTGAACATCAACCAGATGTCCGACACCACCAGCCTTATCCTGGATGCGCTCAGAAATATTGATGAAAAACAAAGTGCCCAGTAAAATGGGCGAACACAGTGCCCGACTCTAGGGCAAAGGAAAAAAGATGAATTACGCAGACGCAGGAGTTTCCCTGGCCAGAGCTGATGAAGCCATGGTCGGTGTGAAGAAATCCGTACGTACTACATTCAACCAAGGCGTTCTGGGCGACGTGGGCAACTTCGGCGGCCTGTTTACGCTGAACCATCTCGGAATGAAAGACCCGGTGCTGGTCAGTTCCGTGGACGGCGTGGGCACCAAGCTCAAGGTCGACATCGAAATGGGCACCCACGAGCTGCCGGGCCAAGACATTGTGAACCACTGCTGCGATGACATCCTGGTGCAGGGTGCCCGCCCGCTGTTCTTCTTGGACTACGTGGCTACGGGCCGTCTGGAACCGGGCGTCATGGACAAGCTGGTGGCCGGCATGGCCAAGGCCTGCCGCGAAAACGACCTTGTTCTTATTGGCGGTGAAACAGCCGAAATGCCGGGCTTCTACGGTCCTGGTGACTACGATATCTCCGGAACTATCGTGGGTGTTGTTGAACGCGAAAACATCATCGACGGCAAGAAGATCAAGCCGGGCACCATTATCCTGGGCCTGCCTTCTACCGGTCTTCACACCAACGGTTATTCTCTCGCCCGCAAGGTGCTGTTCGACGTGGCCGGCTACAAGGTGGACACGGTGGTAGATGGCATGGACAAGTCTATCGGCGAAGCCCTCGCTATGCCCCACCGCAGCTACTACCCCAGCCTTATCGACCTTTGCAACAAGAAGATTATCCAGGGCCTCGCCCACATCACCGGTTCGGGCTACCAGGGCAACATCCCCCGTATACTCCCGGACAACGTGGACGTGATTATCGACCGTACCACCTGGGACCCCCCGATGATCTTCAAGCTCATCCAGCAGGCCGGTTCTGTGGAAAAGGACGAGATGTACAATACCTTCAACATGGGTATGGGCATGCTCATCTTCATCGACCCTGCCGACAAGGCCGAAGTCACAGCCCACCTGGAAGCCAAGGGCGAAAAGTGGACGCAAATTGGCGAAGTGGTGGCCGGCTCCAAGCAGGTGAAGTTCCGCGACTAATCGCTAAAGTCACAAAGCCAGCGTCATCCTGACCCTGAACTTGTTTCAGGGGAAGGATCCAGACCAGAATTCTATAAAAAAGCCTCGCATGAATGCGGGGCTTTTTTTGAAATTCTGTCGCAGATAAATTACTTTATTCGTGATTCTCGGCAGACGCTTCAGTATGATGCGGCTTGGAGACGATGCTCATGTAGATGGTACCGAGGATTGCCGCGCTGAAGCTGCCCAGCAAAATGCCAAGCTTCGCGGAGTCTTGACGATCGCCCACGTCGAAAGCGAGCCCCGCCACGAACAACGCCATGGTAAATCCGATACCTGCAAGCATTCCACCGCCCCATAGAACTTTCCAGGAATAACTGGGTTTCTTGGAAATTCCGATTTTCACAGAGAGCAGGCTGAACAGGAAAATGCCGATAGGCTTGCCGAACACGAGGGCAAGAGCCACCGCACCCATCACGGGAACCTCCACGCCGCCAAGCTTGACTTCCACACCCGCATTGCTGAGTGCGAACAGTGGCATGATAAAGAAATTCACCCAAGGCACCAGAGGCTTAAAGAGACGTTCCTGCATAGGAATGCTTTCGCGAGCGCCCCGCTTGAGCAGCGTGAACACTTCGTACTTTTCGTTACGGTCCTTGGATTCGCCCGAAAGCTTATCCCCTACACTCCCTGCAAAGTGCGCCAACTTGCCATTGGCAAGAACCGCCTTCGCCGGAACAGAAAGTCCAAGCAGCACACCCGCTATTGTCGGATGCACGCCACTCTTCACAAAGAAGGCCCAGACCGCAATGCCGACAATGCCATGCAAATACAGGTTCCGCACGCCAATGCGGAACATCACGTTGATAAGCGCCAGCAGTCCAATACCTGCACCGAGGGCTGCAAAATTAATTCCATCGCCGCTGGGGTAACCGATAGCAATCACAAGGATCGCACCGATATCATCTGCAATAGCGAGAGTAAGGATCATCACGCGGAGGGCGTGTGGAACCTTCTTGCCGAGAATCGCCATACAGCCTACCACGAAGGCGATATCCGTTGCCGTCGGGATTCCCCATCCGTGGCCGGCCCCTGCCGGGCAAAGGGCGAGGTAGATCAACGCCGGGAACAGCATACCGCCAGCCGCCGCGATAATCGGGAGGCTTGCCGCCTTGGGGTCGTGCAACTCGCCGTAGGTCATCTCCCCCTTCACTTCTAGACCGATGTTGAAGAAGAAGATGGTCATCAGGGCGTCATTGATAAACCAATGCAAATCTGCAGCGCCGACCCAACCCGCAATAGTGAGCGAGAAGGGCAAGTGCCAGAAATGATGGTAAGTCTCGGGACTCAGGTTCGCCCACAAGAGGGCGGCCACAGTCATGATAATAAGGACGATACCACCCGTAGTCTCCACCTTCATCAGGCGCTCCATAGGCGTAATAAACCTACGGATGGGAGTCTCCGGGAATAGCGTCTCTACCTTATCGCTGCTGGTCACTTTTGCAGACATGAATACCTATAGCCGTTGAATGGATTAGAAGAACACAGGGGGCCAACGGGGGTTCTTGGAGGACATATCGATCTTGTAGAAGTCCTTCTCGAAACGGCCGTCGTCCAGACCATACATCTGCATCACGTGGCGTGCAATCCACTTACCGAGTTTCATCACGGTGAGTTTTTTGCGGAGGCGTCCCTGGCAGTCACGGTTCATGATGTCGGGCAGCGTAGACGTGGTGAGGATTTCATCGATGGCAGGGCTGTTCAGCTTTTCGCGAGCCTCGGGGCTGGTGTGGAAGTGAGTCACACCAAAACACACACGGTTGGGGTTGCCCTTCTTGATGTGTTCACAGCACTGCACGATGGTGGTACCGGTACGCACCATGTCGTCGAACACGATTACGTCTTTGCCCTGGATTTCTTCGATGCTGATGTCGGAAAGTTCCGGGTTGAAAGTCATGCTGATTTCGCGTTCGCCGGTACGGACCTTGTCCATGACCACGCGCTTGCACTCCGGCAGCTGCAAAGCGTCGAACACGGCATTCATGAAGGGGCGAGCGCCCTTGTCCGGAGAGACAATCACCAGGTTGTTGCCGTCCTTGCCGGTCTGAACAAAATTGCTGCTCTTGATGTAGTGGGCGTAAACGTCTGTCGGAATCAGGTTGTGGAAGTTGCCTTCAAAAATTTCGCTGAAAAGGTTCTGCACCTTGACGCTGTGGTTGTGTACTGTCACCACGGCATCCACACCGGACTTCTTCAAAAGTTCGGCGTAGAGAAGGCTCGTGAAGGCCTGACCATCGAACTTCTTGAGGTCTGCATCGGGGCGATCTTTTTCAAGAGGGCCAATACGGTGCGGGCCGCGGTCCTGTGCGCTGTAGAACAGGTCGGGTTCCACCAGCACCACCTGCTCGGCGCCGTTATCCTTCGCAGCACGGGCGAGGATGCAGTTGCGCATGGCGTAGTCGTTACGGCTGCGTTCATGGTTCGAGACCGAGCAAATCAAAACAATCTTGCCTTCCAGGCGGCGGCCGATATGTTCCATATCGTCCACGTCCAGGCCGTAGCGGGGGCAGAATTCGGAGTTTGCGAAGGTCTTCAGGGAGACCACGTCGGAAATGTCTTCACGAAGACCGATGTACTGGGCCATGTCGATGGCGAACGGGTCGTCGGTGAAGTTACCGGTCACGATAAAACGATCAGACATAATTACGCCTTGATGTTAAAGTTGATGTATTGGGTATCGGAAATATAAAATTTTTAGAACCTGCGCACTACGAGAATATCAAAAGCGGCCACGAATTTCTCCTCGAGATGCTCGCCAAAGGCAATGAGGGAATACCCGCACTTGAGGACCACGTTCCACGACCAACTTTCGCCGATGTAGCCTATAGCGGTTTTCATGTCGGCCTCGGGCAGCAGCAAATTTCCGTCGTCGGCATACTCGCGACCGTAGGCCACACCCACAACGCCCCAGAGGTTCCAGAAATACCCGTTGTCATAGACGAAGGTGTAGGTGTAGCCCACGTCTCCCCAAAAACTGGTAATGTCCCGCTTGTCGTCTTCGTAGCCCAGCACGCCGTCTTTATCCTCGGCATAATTGTGCTGCAGGCGCCCGCCAATAACCATGCTCCCTGCCGAACTTTTCTGCCGGCGGTCCAAAAAGTAGGCGCTCCTGGGTGCAAACCTTCCATTTGCCGTAGCCATCCAGAGCATGGAAAAGTACATATCGAACACCGTAAGGTCTATAAAACTGTCATCGTCGCTGTCTTCCAGGTTCTGGGAAAAACCGCTGTAATAGCGAACCTTGGCGGTAAGCCACCAATCCCCCGGAAAAAGGTCCAGGCCAGTCTCGAAGGTCTTGGAGTCGGAATGTCCGTTGCTGGTGGTAAAGGGGAGGCCGTACTTGAAGTCAAACGAAATATCCCAGGGTGTGCCGAACAGGGTGAACAGGCTGTCGTAGCCAAACCCGACACCTACGTCCACGGGCCGGTTAGACGAGAGGGGTTCGTCACCGTAGGCGCTATTCTTGATCATCATGAAATTGTAGTCGCACAGGAATCGAAGTGAAATCCTTTCCCGAAATTTCGATACAGCGGGCTGGTCATCGACCTGCGGTTCGTCCCCGAAAACCACCCCGACAAGGGTCGCGACAAGCAGAAGGATGGTCAAAAAATGTTTCACGGATGACGATTTATAAGGGTATTTTTGCCAAATATAGAAGTAAAAATCTATCAACAAAGGCAGAATTCATTGAGCAGACCGCCTTTTTCGGCGTCAAGACGTTTGACGCGAATTGTTTATACTCTGTTTATATAGTGTAGATTAGTTGTTATAGATATTTAGCCCGTTTTCTCCATACCAAACACAATATCCACAGAAATAGATTTTTTGTTTCACGTGAAACATCTGTTTTTTGTCTATGAACCCACATTTGTTGAAATGCTGTGGCATTTTATTCATATCATATCCACAAAAATGAAAGCATCGTCAATAGGCGATGCTCATTTGTTAATAATTTGTTTAGAAAATTTTATCAACAACCAGAGGTTCCGGCTGGCTTTTTTAGAACTTCAGGGTACGGGGTGCCGCCGTGAAGCAGTAGAACGTGGCAGTCGCATCTTTGAAGTAGAGGACCTCGGTATTGTCGTCATCGGGGGAATACATGGACTTGAGTTCCGGATAGTTCTCCAGCATGTGGACCTTGGGTTCACGATGGTCATCCCGAACGAGAGTCCCCGCCAGGCGCAACCACTTGTTGCCGGCAGCGTTCATGGCGCAAATTTCCACCTTGCCGTTCTTCTGGATCTGCTTGGAGCAGTCCTTGGACTTGCCAGTCTGGATATAGAGCTTGCCCTCGAAAATTTCGATGGTCCCAAAGGGGCGGACCCTGGGTTGGTCACCGTCGACTGTCGCCAGGAAATAGGCGCCGCATTCCTTGATAAAGTTCTTGACTTCTTCCATATGATATTCCTTGTGTAATGTTTAATATAGAAATTATAGGATCGTCACGCGAAACCTGGATCCCTCACGATCTATCGGCCGTTCAGGATGACGGCATCACCAACCTATAAACCCTCTCCATCTCCGCACTAAAGCAGCAGAAGATGACCTTCCTGACTTTCTGGGCGGGATATTCCCGGACCGTCCGAACAGCTATTTCGGTGGCAGCCTCCCAAGGGTATCCATATACGCCAGTAGAAATTGCCGGGAAAGCTACCGTTTCGCAACCACTTTCTTCGGCCAGGTCCAGGCAATTCTTGTAGCAGGATTCCAGAAGTTCAGGTTCCCCATGCTGGCCGTCCCGATAAACCGGACCCGGAGTATGGATAACGAACTTTGCCGGGAGCCTGAACCCCGGGGTGATTTTCGCCTTTCCCGTTTCGCAACCATTCAGGGGTATGCATGCTCGCAAAAGTTCAGGGCCTGCAGCACGATGTATGGCGCCGTCCACGCCTCCGCCACCCAACAGGGAACAATTGGCTGCATTCACTATAGCGTCCACCTGCAACTTGGTAATGTCTCCCTGGACAATTTCGATTTCAATCATATTGGACCTCTAGGGGAAATATATATAATATGTACGGAATGTGGGGTGAGAAATGTGGAATTATAAGAGTATCTTATCGTGGATCACCCATTATATAAAAAAAATGTTTCACGTGGAACGTTTGCAAACCGAGGAAGCAGCGGCAAACTTGTTTGTCGACATTTCCGAGGTGCAGCAAGTTGGCTCCGAAGGAGCCAACACGCACAGGTCACCAAGCAAAAGTATGCTCGCATATTTTTCCTCATAGAGGATAACTCAACTACGAAACTAAAGTTTCAAGTTTCATATATATTTGGTGACCGCAGGGCGTAGGACTATGGTGAAGCCAGAGCCTACCCATCGCGAAGAGATAGGGGGTATTCCTCTATGGGAGCTTTCTTTTCCAACTGTTCCCATTCAAGGACCACATTGCAGACGGCGGAGTCTCCCTTTTCCAGCTTGTAGCTGCAGACATTCCCGCCCAGACCGTATTCGGTACAGGCCAGGGTTTCGCCCATAAAGCATTCCTGCCCGAACCGGACCTTGATGGCCTTGATGATGTTTTCGTACCCGAAGGTCTCTGCATGGCAGGCCACCGCCAGATTCAGGTAGGTCCTGTTGTTCACATGATGGTTAAAATCGATATCGCCCATGTTCACCTGATGGGTGATGGAATGGAGTACCTCCCCGGAGTCCTTCCACTCGAACTTGCCATGTTCCCCAATGGCCAATTCCTCCACCACGTCCAACTTGCCGTCTAAAAGGGTGGTAGCGGCAGGGCGCTTGCGGTTCTTGTCCAGCACAAGCCAGCAGCTGTTGCCCCTAGCAAAAACCTTCCCGCGGTAGCTCATGGTAAAGTCGCAAAATATCTTGATCTTTGACTTTTCCGAAATCCACAGGTCCACCTGGAAGCTTTCGGACCAGAAGGGCAGATCTCCCTCAAAGCGGATATCGATTTCCGAGATGACCCAGTAAAGTCCCTGACCGGCAATGTCGAAAGCAGCCAAATATTTGCTAGCCGCATACCGGGCAAAACAGTCTTCAAAGTATGCGAGGGCCGACATGGGAACCATGCGGTAGTTCAAATCGATATCATGGCCGGTAACAAAATAACTCTGGTTAAACTTGGGCATAGCAAAATCTCCATTATCCAATTTAATATTAATTGAACATTTTCTCAACATTAATCCAAAAAATATCCACATTTTTTTTCATTTTTTTCTTTTCGATGGGTTGCCAACACCTTTCTGTGGAAAAAACTATTCTAAATTATGTATGTTTCACGTGAAACAAAAATTGGAGATTCCCGGTCAAGCCGGGAATGACATCGAATTGAGTTATAGAACCAACATTGCACAACAATCCCTTTTGAACCAGTTCCTGGAGGAACAGGGTGTGCAGTTGTCCAGCGAAGTCCTGGGCAAGCTCTATGACTACGCCGACCTAGTGGTGGAGACCAAGCAATACGGCAACCTGATTTCGGCAAAGGATTCCGAGAAATTCTTGAGCAGGCACATCGCCGACTCGCTGGTTCCCTATATATACATAGCGAAGGAGATCCCCGCCTCCGCGGGGATGACAGACGAGAAAAAATGGGCGGATATGGGAGCAGGCGCCGGATGCCCTGTCTTTCCGCTTGCCATCGTGATGCCCAAAGCCCAGTTCTATGCGGTGGAACCTCGCAACATGCGGGTACAGTTCATGAACTACGCCAAGGAAAAACTGCAGCTTACGAACCTGACCGTGGTGGGCAAGCGATTCGAAACATCCGGACTTTCTAACCTGGATTTCATAAGCTGCCGGGCACTCTCCACTTTTGAAAATGACTGGGAACGCGCCAAACCCGGAATCAAGAAAGGCGGCCTGTTCCTTACCCTAAAAAGTTTCAACAATGTCGTTCACCTGGAAAGCGACCCCGCAGTTATACTGCACAAATATACACTACCCCAGGAAGAACAAGTTTACGCCTTAGTCACTCGAGGTAACGAATGAGTAAAGTGATAGCCATCTGCAACCAGAAGGGCGGCGTGGGAAAAACCACCACTGCCGTGAACCTGGCCGCAAGCTTTGCCGCCCTTGAAAAAAGGACGCTTCTTATTGACATGGACCCTCAGGGCAACGCCTCCCAGGGATTCGGCTACAACGAATCCCAGGATACCGACATCCACGAGGTGCTGAACCTGGCCGAAAATCCAGACAATGTCACCTATGAAAACATCAAGCCCGCCATTTTGGACACCAAGCTAGACTACCTGAAGATCATTACTTCTGGCCCGGACCTGGCTGTCATGGAAATTGAACTGGTGAACGCCATGAGCCGCGAACACCGCCTAGAACGAGTCCTCAAGATTTTGGAACAGGCTTTCGAGTATATCATCATCGACGCACCCCCGAGCCTGAACCTGCTCACCATAAACGTGCTTACCGCTGCCGACAGCGTGCTGATTCCCGTACAGTGCGAATACTATGCCCTGCAGGGGATGACCGAACTGTTCAAGACCATCCGCGAAGTCCAGAAGAACCTGAACAGCACGCTTAAAATCGAGGGAGCCCTGCTCACCATGTTCGACACCCGCCTGAGCCTTTGCAAACAGGTAGCCGAGGAAGTTCGTGAAAACCTCTCCGACACGGTGTTCCAGACAGTAATCCCGCGAAACATAAAGTTGGGCGAAGCCCCGTCCCACGGGAAACCTGTGATCCTTTACGATGTCAAGAGCCAGGGATCCATTGCCTACATGAAACTCGCCGAAGAAATCCTGAACAAGAACAAGTAGGAGAAGAGACTTTATTATGGGAAAAAAATCATTTGCACTTGGACGCGGACTCTCCGACATTCTCAAGGACCACAACATCAACGGCGATGTCAATGGCACCTCCACACAACCCCCAAGCAGCGAAGCGGCCGACCAGCAGAAGGTAGTGGAAATCCAGCTGGACCTGATTGACGCTAACCCGTTCCAGCCCCGCAAGTTTTTTAGCGAAGACGAACTTTCTGAACTGGCAAATTCCATCAAACAGCAGGGACTTATACAGCCGATCGTGCTACGCAAGGTGGGCGGCCGCTACCAAATTATCAGCGGTGAACGCCGTACCCGTGCCAGCAAGCTCGCCGGTTTTTCGACCATCAAGGCACAGGTCTACGAAAATCTCGATGACAAAAAGATGAGCGAATGGGCTCTTATCGAAAATATCCAGCGCGTAGATCTTAACCCAGTCGAAATTGCGAGGTCATACCAAAAGCTTATCGAGAATTACGACTACACCCACGAAGACCTGGCAAATGCCGTGGGCAAATCTCGATCCGCCATTACCAACGCGCTCCGTTTGCTTAAGCTCCCGGACCAGGTGCAGTTCTGGATTCAGGAAGGCAAGATTTCTGGCGGAGCGGCACGTGCCCTTTGCAGCGACAAGATTGCCGACCCCGAAGCACTTGCCAAGCGGATTATTGAAGAAGGCCTGAACGTGCGGCAAATCGAAGCTCTTTCCAGAGGCGAGAGCTTGACGGCCGCAGAGCAAAAAAAAGAAGAGCCGGCACCCAACACTACAAAAGATGCCGTACCGCCCAAGGCAAAGCCTGAACTCAGCGCCGACCTCAAGAATTTTGAAGGAAGGCTAGAAACCTACTTCGGAACCAAGGTCGCCATCAACCCCAGTTCCACAACCGAGTCCAAGGGAACCATCGTAATTAACTATTATTCTATGGACGACTTGACTCGAATCCAGCAACTGATGGAAAACAACTAGGGAACTTGCCGTGAAGGGAAAGTATTATACCATACAGATAATACCGGAACATTCCGAAAAGGTGAAACAATTCAAGGTTCGCACCTGGTGGTTCGGCGCCATCAAGCTGCTCTTGGTATTGTTCATCTTGGTTCTTGGATTGTTCATCTACCATCTCGGTAAAATCAACCGCATCGTGGCAAACTACGAAAAGATGCGGGTGACCAACGCCCAGCTGATAAAGAAAGACAACAACTACGAAGAAATGTTCTCGCGCCTAGACTCCCTTTGGGTACTGGAAGAACGCATACAGAACATTTTCGAAACTTTCCTGGAAAACGATTCCGGAAAGATCAACAGCATTATAGACAAGAACAAGTTCGCCCACACGCCCGTAGAAAAAATCCAGGTGGATTACGAAGGCCTGCATGGCTGGCAGCCCATGTCCGAAAAAATAAGGCTGGAACACCTGCCCAGCATATTGCCCGTGGTGGGAATCGAAAGCAAGAAGTTTTCGGAAGAAGAAAAACATCCCGGCGTAGACATTTCTGCACAGGCGGGTAGCCCTGTGTTTGCCACAGGTGCAGGGAACGTCATTTTTGCAGGATCAAAAGACGAGCTTGGCAATACCATCATCATTGACCATCAAAACGGATACAAGTCTAGCTACTCGCACTTGAAAACCATGAACGTGAGGAAGGGATACTCCGTTGGAAAGGGCGACATCATAGGTACAGTGGGGAGTACTGGAAAGTCTAGCAGTGCCCACTTGCATTTTGAAATAACAAAAGATGGCGTCCATCAGGACCCTGCACAGTTTATCAATTACTAAAGAGGAAAAAATGGCTATCAAAGAACAGGAAATTACCCAGATTAGCAACACTATCACCATCAAGGGCGACATCATCGGCAAGAGCGATGTTCGCGTGGCTGGCGTTGTAAACGGAAGCATCAGCATCGATGGCGAACTCATCATCGAAAAGAGCGGCCACATCGAAGGCGAAATCAAGACAAAGTCCGCAGTCATTGCTGGTTCCGTAAAAGGAAACATTGACTGCTCCGAAAAACTGATTCTTGAAAACACTTCTCAATTCGTGGGCAACATCAAGACTAAGCAGCTCATTATTCAGGAAGGTGCCATGTTCCAGGGCAATTGCCAGATGGGCGTTCCCCAGAATGCCGCTCCTATCCGTGAAGTCAAGGAGAAGGCATAATTCCACACCTATATCATTAATATTAATTTATTTATATATAAAGGTAAATATATTGGTATTGTGAATAGTGGAAATGAATGTTGAATTGTTTTTCTTTTTTTCTATTGCTCAACGAGATACACCTGTCAACGGTCTAGTTGGAAATGTTGAAAATCAGGAATCAATTCACTTTTCTCAATGTGGACAGGTGTTGAAGCTGTAACTTCAACCTCTGTTTACAGGGAATCCACAAGGCTGCATTGAAATTTCTAGCTGAAATCTTGATTTTTATCACATTTGCCCAAGACTCGAACGCTAAAAGTTGCTATTGAGGCTCCATAAAGTTTATATTTACTAATTGTATGCCAGTCAACCTATTAAAAATTGGATTGATATCCGACTTGCACATTGGCGAGGACGAAAACCTGGTGCAGGGGATTGACGTCCGTGCCAACTTCACAAAGGCATTGAACTCTGGGTCCATGAGCGACATAGACCTTTTGGTGCTTGCAGGCGACTTGGCAAACGAAAATGGCGAACCTGGGGCCTACCGTTACGTTGCAGAACAGATCAAGGACCTGAAGGTGCCTGTCTGCATTATTCCAGGAAACCACGACGACCTTTCCGTTATGGCAAAGTTCTTCGACTTGGAAGGCAAAATCCATGGCGAAAAGTGCTACTACAGGTTTGACTTTATGGGGCACCCGCTGTTCTTTTTGGATAGTGCCTGCGGGACTGTCTCTGAGGACCAGCTCCAGTGGTTGCGGCAGGAGGCTGCCAAGGAACCGGGGGAGGTATTCCTCTTTATGCACCATCCGCCCTGTTTTTGCGGCCACAGGTTCATGGATACCAAGTACTCCCTGCAGAACAAGGAGCAGGTACAGGCAGTTTTGGCGGAAATACCCAACTTGACCCACGTTTTCTGCGGACACTACCATTCCCATTTCGAAGTGGCCATGGGCAGGCAGAAAATCCACGTGGTACCTTCGACCCAGATGCAGATTGGAGCAAATACGCCCCATTTTACCCTGAAAAGTTCCGCTCCCGAATGGATGGTGGCAGAAATTGGCGAAAATTTCGTAGAAACGGCAGTTTATTTAAACTAATGCCTTGAATTTTTTGGCCTTTCTTGTTAAATTTGGTTCAAAATGGCGGTTTAGCTCAGCGGTAGAGCACTGGAATCATAATCCATTGGTCCGGGGTTCAAATCCCTGAACCGCTATTAAATAAAAAAAAAGAGGCGCGTATGTCGAAAAAAATTCTAGCGATTTTGGTTCTGGCTACCGCCTCTTTTTTTGTTGCTTGTAATCAAGAAGAAAAGGTAACGCCCGAGGTCATCCAGGCCAAGGTCGCTGCCGAAAAGTCCGCGCCCATCGTGAAGGTGGAGCAGTTCCAGGCCCCCGAAAGCACGGTCATCACCGTGGAAAAGGCAAAGCAATACGTCAAGGCTAGCGCTGCCCTGGTGGAACTGGGCGTCACTTGGTCCGAAAAGATCGACAAGGCGGACGATTCCGAGAAGGTCCAGATTCTGAATGCCTACAACGTGGCCCGCGACCAGCTTTGTGCCCGCGTTGGTCTTGCCGGCATTGCGGAGTTCAACTGGATCACTGCGGTGGCGCTGCCCAACCCGCAGAACATTCCCACTTTCGAAGCCGCCGGCCTGAAAAAGTAAGCCAATCGGTTACCATAAAAAATTGTCCCGGCCTTGAGTCGGGATTTTTTGTTTGGCATAGGATACTTTTATTGCATGGTGCCTTTTTCGAGGCTGCGGACGGGGATGTAGCTGGTAGAGCCGTCGCTAGAGATGATCATGGCTACGCCGGACATGTAGTTGAGCCACCTTCTTTTTTCGTAGTAGCGTACGTTTGCCCGCTTGTCCGTGACGTAGGCTAGCAGCGGCACCAGAAGGTAGTCGTGGGTGCACATGATGTTTATGCGTTTCATGTTCCCCAAGTTTCCCTTGATGTCGGTGATGAGCTTTTCGCTGCGAGACTTGAGATCGTAGAAGGCGTCGGAATAGGAACCGGCGAATGCATATTTTGAGTATACCGCCCAGCCGCCTCCATCTGCGGACTTGGAGTATTCTTCCACCTTTTTGGAATCCTTTACGTACCATCCGCCATCTAGCGTGGCGAGCTCCACCAGGTTGTAGCTGGCCTGGCCCTTGCCCTTTGCAATGTTTTCGCAGGTTTCCTTGGTGCGGGTGTAGCCGGAGTAGGCATAGTAGAAGTCTTCGGTGCCGCCCGCCGCCGCAAACCGCTTGCCAAGTTCCTGGGCGTACTTCACTCCGTTTTCAGTGAGGTGGCCGCTTTGGCTTGTGCTGCTGGTGCGTTCGCTGTGGCGGATGATGAATACCGCCTTGTCGGTGGATTTCAATTTTTTGTAGACTTCCACGATGTCGGTAAAGCCGTCGACTTCGTCTGGCGTGGCGATTCGCCACTTGCCGCCGTCGTAGATGTAAGATGTCTCGTGGTTTACGCGGCCTTCCCGGATTTCCTTGTCGTATGCGCCAGGGCCAAATCCCACAGTGTCTTTTTCCATGGACTTCGCGGTACGCCAGCGCTTGGCGCCCCCGTCGCATATGAACCGGACCTTGGAATGGTCCGCATGTTCGTAGTCGTTGGCAAAGTAGACGCTCTGCCCGTGCTTTACGAAGGTGACTTGCCCGGCGTTTGCTTCGGTACATGGCCCGAACTCATAGATCATGGGGAAGAAGGCCTGCATGTACTTTTCGAAGTTCGGCACGGGTCCAAGATCCCATGCGGCCACGTTGTTGCGGATGTTGGTGTACTGCCCGGCGGAATCGACTCCGACGACCCAGTCCGCAATCTTGATTTTCCAGTTGGGGTCGTTCCACACGCCGTCGCCCTTGATGTCCTCGGCAATGTTGTTTACCAGGTTCATCATTTCGCCTTCGTCGCGGCCGCCCTGCAGCATGGCGGATATGGCCAGGATGGCGGCACTGTAGTCGTCATTGCCGAAAATGTCCATTTCTTCGGCGGGCGGCATGTTGCCTAGCTTCGTCGTGTCGATTCCAAAGGCCGCGAGCACTTCCCGTTCCGCTTGAGCCTTTGCGGTATTGAAATCGATGTGGTTCATTAGGAGCTGGTCCACCCGCGGAATTTCAAGGTGGGTGAGGATGTTCACGTTGACATCCTCCGGCATGCAAGTTCTTGCGGCAAGCGTCACCGGGCTGCTGGAAAGTCCGCCATTCAATTCGTTGCGGTAGAAACCTGTGACCTTGATTTTTACGCAGTTGGAATCGGAGTGAACGCTGTTCAGGCGGTATTGCCCATTGTTGGTGATGATGCACCCCTCTGCGACCTGGCGCATTTCGTGCCCAAAGAACGAGTCTACTTCGTTTACCGTGACGCTGGAGCCAAAGACGAAGGGTCCCTTTTGCGCAACACCGCCAATATCGGCAGTAAACCCGCCCATAGAGGCAGCCCCGTCGCTAGCGGCGTTAGGCGCCCCTGTTTCTGAACCGCGAGCTTCTTTTGGCCCTGCTTGCAGCATCCCATCGTTACAGGTTATGCTGAAGTCGGTGCTGTCAGAGGCACTACGCCATTTGCCGCTAACGCAAAAATAGGGGAGGTTCTCGCCGAGCACAAAGAAGAACCGTCCGGCCCGTTCTGCATTGCAGTCGGGCAGCTCGCTTGCGCTTTGAACGGTCAAGGTGTCCAACGGCGAAGGCTTTTTTTCGTCGATGCCGTTGGGTTTTGGGTCGGATCCGGGATTACCGGAAAGTTCCTGGTTGGCGCCCTCTTCGGCCTCATGTTCCCCAGAACTGCTAGCATCGGAACCGCAGCCTGCCACAAGGCAGGCAAAAGCAAAATAAACGGCAAAGATGTACCAGCTAGCTCTCATTCTGTACAATAATACATAAATGGGTTTATAATTCAAGATGTCGTGTCAACTTCATGTACCTTTGCCCTGCCCTCATTCAAGGTCATTTTTTTATATTTCCCATAAGTTTACAAAAGGGGACCCATATGAAAAACTTTTTCCCAGCGTTATTGGCTATGGCCGCCATGGCCTTTGCCGCCAATGTCCAGATTTTGGAACCGGCCGGTGCGGAATTTTCCACAGATGCGCCGAGCATTGTCAAGTCCATATTGCGTTCCGCCGTTTCGCAGACGGGCAACACTCCGGTGGAATCGTCTTCAGATATTCAGATTCGCACTACCCTCAGCACCATGGGCAGCTCCATAGTGGTGGTGGTGGAGCAGCTGAATAACGGCAATGTGGTGGGGTCCGGCCGACAGAAGACCCCCAGCGTGGACGACCTGGATGTGGCAATTGACGGAGCCGTTAGGGATGCCCTTGCAAGCCTCGCGGCAGATCAGGCCCCCGAATCTGCAGCTTACGCTCCCGAGGCCGCCTATCAGGATAACGGCCCCGAAGTGGTGTACGTGGTTCCCGTGGAACGCCGTAGTGAAGAGGATCCCAATGACAATTTCGCCCACAAGCGTCCGACTCGTAACTATGTAAGCTACGGTCTTGGCATGGCCATGTGGCACAACTACGATTTTGTGGATAAGAGCTGCGACCAATACACAAATAGCGATGATTGCCACAAAGATAAGGACGTGGACCTTACCTGGGAACAGGCGTTCGTATTCCATTATGGACGTATTTTCGAGGTGATTCCCCATGCGGCTATCACTATCATCAACAACATGAACATTTCTTTTGGCGATGAATGGGAATGGCACGAAACCTTCCTTATCGGTGGCCGTTACTTTGTAAGCACCGGAAACGTTACGCCTTATATTGGCCTTGGCGCAGGCCTTGGCATTCAGACAGACGGCCATTACGCAGACAGCGACGAAGGCTTTGCCATAGGCCTTGCTACCGGCGCGGAACTGGGCCTCATCTTCTTCAGGAATTCCGCCACCCAGCTGGAAATCGGCCTTGCCTGGGACGCCCTGTGGGACGGCTTCGAGAGCTTTGACCGCCGCTTTGGTGCTGGCAGCATTTACGTAGCCATCAACTACTAATCTGCTTAAGAATGTAAACAAGAAGCCCCGCCGTTTGGCGGGGCTTTCTTGCATGAAGGAGATTATCAAATACTAGAAGTAGATGAATGCACCGAGGGAGGTCACGATGCTAGTTGCCTTGGATTGGGCCCCGAAGGGGTTTTCCAGGAAGGTCTTGGTGAATGCCATTTCGACAGCGGCGGGGCCATAATCGAACCTTGCACCCAATTCAACCGTGGTGGCGTTGGGGTTGGTGGCAACTACCTTTTCCTTCTCATTGCCAAGTTCCCTGTCGGTGTAGTTTGCGACCACCCAGTCATAGGAGGCACCGCCGAAGGCCATGAAGTACTTGCTCAACTGGACTTCGCCCAAGATATTGGGCGTCATGATAAGCGAGACTTCGTTATGCTTGTCGCACAGGGAATCGATTTCGTCGAACATGACCACCGGGACCACGGTGTTGAGGCCCAGGTACACATTTGCATTCTTGGAGCTGAGGACTGCAGAACCAAGAGTGAATGCGGGAATGAAGGTGATATTGGACAGGGTGTCGGTCAAGGTGACTTTTGTGGTTTCCAGGTAATTCTTTCCGCCGATGTTCTTGATTGCCGACGTGGAAGTCTTGGTTTCGGAAGAGTTGCGCATGCCTAGGACGCCCAAGGTCCAGTAGTACTCGTCTCCGCTATAGGAAACGCCTACGTAGCCGTCGGCTCCCCAGGAGTTTCTGTCGACTTCTTCGTTGGGCAAGCTCAAGAAGTGGGTGGTGTCGGGCGTGGTGTAATGGCCGCTAACCAGCACGTCGAACGAACCCAGGTTCATGGATGCATTGGCGCCTACCATGGAACCGACCTTCGTTTCCCTTTCGGTTACGGAAGTCTTGTCGGCATGGTCTGTGTAGCGCCAGCTTTTGCCCATGGAGTAGTCGATGGACACGCCGAACTTGCCGAAGGCGATACCTGCGGTCAGCAGTCCCATGTCTTCGTTGTTGTCGAAAGATAGGAAGTAGGTCCAGCTGTCACCGAAGGCTACGACGCCCTGCTGTTGCGTGACATCGAAGTATACCAGCTTGGAGCCGTGCATAAAGTGAGGGAAGCCTACATTGCCACCGATGGTGGAAGCGGCAGCTTCGTTGCCCACGCTGTTATAGGCGTTTCCGTGCAAGATGTCGCCCAGCTTGTTGGCGGGTTCCTTCTTTGCTTCGGCCACGTTGGCAGTATCCTTTTTGAGGGTGTCGGCAACTGCCGGTTCGGCCACGACGCTATCCTTGGGGGCTTCTGCGGTGGTGTCGGCTGCGGCTATCTGCTCGGGTGTCTTGGCTGCAGAGTCGGCAGGTGCTGCCTCTTCGATAGGTTCTGCGGCCTGGGCCACAGAGGAGTCGGCAGGTGTGGCGGCGCTGTCGGCGGGCGTGATTTCCTGGGGAACGGTTGTTGCAGAATCCGCTGCGGCCACCGGTTCAGGTGTCGCCGCGGAGTCGGCAGGAGCAGCAGCCGCTTCGGTGGCCGCAGGTGCTGATGCCGGTGCAGCCACTGGCTGTGCCGCCGGTGCCGGTGCTGGTGCTGGTGCAGGCTGTGCTGCTTCCGGCTTGGCTGCGGGTTGTGCGGGCTTGGCCGCAGGTGCGTTTTGTGCCTGGACGGTAGCCGCCAGGCCGAGGGCTAAAAGCAAAAGTGTTTTCTTCTTCATAGTACCATAAACATAAATAAATGTTTGGACATGAGGACGTCGAAGTTCAATTTTTTTTGTGGACGAGCGTAAACAGAAAAAAAGCGGGGAATATGGTGTTTATATGGTAAATAGTGTAGTTTTGGACCATGGACACAACAAAATGGGGAAAATAATGAAATTTCGTCATCTGATTGGTGCTTGCGTTTTGGGAGCCTTCCTCTTTTACGGCTGCGAAGGCGAAAACATTACGGAAGTTTCATCCGTAGAAACGGGAGAATCCCTTGCCGAACGTGTTGGACCCGTTAGCCAGTATGGCCGGCTTTTGGCAGGCAAGGTAGACGGCGTAGGCCGCATTTTCGGATCTTGCGAGGGAATCGCCGCAGGTAAGGAAGTCCAGGTCAGGGGTATGAGCATGTTCTGGAGTGCCACGACCGAGGGAACGGCCTTCTATAACGAGGCCGGCATTAATTCCATAGTTCAGAATTTCAAGGCAGAAGTCGTACGCCTCGCCATAGCCACGGAGGAAAACTGGGGCGTGCCTGGATACGTGAAGAACCCGGAAAGACAGCGCCAGCTCATCAAAGACGCCGTTATGGCCGCCGTCAAGAATGACATTTATGTGATTATCGACTGGCATTCCCATACGGCCACGAAGCAGCTGGAAGCTGCATCCCAGTTCTTTGAAGAAATGGCCCAGGAGTACGGGGATTACGACAATGTGATTTTTGAAGTATTCAACGAACCGAAAGATCAAACTTGGGAACAAATTCGGGAATATGCCAACAAGATAATTGCCGTAATCCGCAAGTATTCCGACAACCTTATTCTTGTGGGAAATCCCAACTACGACCAGCGTCCGAGTTCCGTTATTGGAAATGAGGTGGAAGACCCGAAAAACAACGTAGCCTACACCCTCCATTACTATGCGAACACTCATGGCGAGAGCCTAAGGAGCAATGGGTCTAGAGCCATGTCTGCAGGCCTTCCGCTTTTTGTGAGCGAGTGGGGAACGGCTAATGCCAATGGAGACGGAGTCCCCGACCTGACCAAGAATCAGGAATGGCAGGATTGGCTGAACGAGAACAAGCTGTCTTCTGCCAACTGGTCCATAACCTCCAAGAAGGAAGGAACGGCTGCAATCACTCCGAGTTCCAAGGCCAATGCGTTTGAACTCAGCGAATCTGGGATACTGGTGCAGTCTTACCTGAAGACAAATCCAGACAAGTACACCGCCTGCAAGGCGAAGAAGTAATTATTCGCAGTCCAGGCAGACCCATTCGACTACGCCGTCGCAGCCTTCCTTGTCGCCGGTAAGCCTTTCGCACGAATAGCTCTCGATGTCAATGAGAAATCCAAGCTGGCCTGCATTCTGGGTGCAGCACCCGTCGCAGTCGCTGTCGGCACACTTGTCGTAAACTACGGCGTCAATAGAGCGGCCGTTTTGGCGGAGCCTGAAGGTTTTCAGCTTGTACTTGTCCCAGTCCTTTTCATGGATGGATATGATGTTGTGCTGGCTGACCCATTCTTCGGTTTGCTGGTCTTCTAGGCCTGCAAAATAGCCCGCCCATTCGCAACCATTATACTTAACGCATTCTTCGCTACCGGGGTCTGGCCACGAGATGTACCACGTAAGGTTTGCTTTGTTCCAGATCGTATCTGCAGCTGCAGTTGCTGCGGATGATTTGGGCTTCGCTGTGCTAGATGCAGGGGAAGTTGCGGATACTGGAGCCTCCGTTGTCGAAGACTCTGGGGCTTCAGTTGCCGAGGACTTTGGGTTTGCCTTCGAAGGTTCGAGTGCCGCGGCACTCGAGCTTGATTCAAGAGCGATTTCGTTTGAATTGTTGGAGCTGTCGCTACCGCAAGATGCGAATAGCACCCCTGTTAAAAAGGCGGACGAAAAAAGCACTATTGAAAACAATGCCGTCGCCGGACACCGTGCAAGCATGGGATGGTGCAGGATTGCAGAAAGTCGCGCAAAAGCAGAAAAATGCGTGCCCATGGACATCTCCCAGAATTTGTAGCGGTTTGCTCGTTATACCCGTTTAAAAGATATAAAAAAAATGAAGAATGCTGTTCCCCGGAGGAATAAAGAATATAGATTAGGAGAAATAGGCAACGAGTACAAGATAAATGATAGAAACCTTTTTTGACATGTGTTCTGGAATAGGGGGCGGTCGCCTTGGTCTGGAAAAAGCCGGTTTAAGGTCTGTAGGAAGGTCCGATACTAGCCGTTTGTCGGACTTGACCTACAAGCTCATGTTTGACGTGGAAAACGAAAAAAATTATGGGAACCTGAAACGGATAAAAGTGGACCAGATGCCTGATTTCGATGTGCTTATTGCAGGCTTCCCGTGCCAGACATTCTCCGTTATTGGAAGAAAGGCTGGGTTCACTGATATCCGTGGTCAGATCATTTTTTTCATCGCGAACATTTTGAAGGAAAAGCAGCCCTCGTGCTTTATCCTTGAGAATGTCAGGGGGTTGGTCACCCACAATAATGGCGAAAGCCTAAAGACCATTTTGGCGGAACTTGCAAAATCGGGGTTCGATGTTACGTACAAGGTGCTAACAAGCCTTGACTATGGCGTTCCGCAAATGCGGCAGAGGGTCTATTTTGTCGGGGTCAACAAGAAACTAAAGAAGAAAATAAAGGACTTTCAATGGCCTGCTCCAGTGAAAAAGCCGCATTTGAAATCTTATTTGATAGATAACAATCTTGCGGATAGGGAACGCCTTGAAATTTTAGGCTACTACCTTAATAATCCAGAGAATCATGGGAAGTACAAGGTTTCTGATTTGAAGAAGATGGAAGGAAAAATCCTTGATACGCGGATGAGCGATTTGAGGATTTACGAAGAAAAGTGCCCTACTTTGCGTTCGCAAAGAGATGGCATCTTATATGTTCGCGACGGGAAGATTTACCAATTGACGGGTTATGAGGCCTTGCTGCTTCAGGGATTCCCCAAACGTTATGCGAACAAGGTGAAAAATAAAGTTTCGGACAGGCATTTGCTTATGCAGGCTGGAAATGCCATGACAGTGAATGTAATTCAACATCTTGGAGAACAAATCAAAAAATTTATGGAGGACATCTAATGGAAAAATGGAAACAATCAGAACAAGAGTGTGTCCAGTATCTAAAAACCACTTATGGAGCTGCTGGAATTGAATTCGACCACAAAGGAGGTTCCGATTCGTCGCAGTCGGACATTAAAGTACTGAAAGACAAAAAACCTCTTTTCTACATCGAGGCCAAATCCGCCAGCGCCCAATGTGGCCAGTTTGTCGTTCTTGATAAACAGGGTAAGTTTTTGTATTCGCCCAGAAATAAAATAAAACAGCCTTCAGAATACTCTAGCAAGTTCATAGAGATTATGCAAAAATCCTATGCCGCTTTCAAGGCGTGCGGTACATCGGGCACTCCTTTTTCAAGTGAACACCAAGCACTTGAATATGAATGGGTGAAGGACTTTTACTCAAAGAAAAAAACAGAATTTGTCATAGCCGAAAAAATACTTGGTAATACAGATGGTGGCAATTTCCTCATTTTCCCATTGAGCAGGTTTGAAAAGTACTTCGACATATCTGCAACCTACAGGATAAAAACGAGCGGGTCAAATAATCCAAATCCCAAAGACGAAGAAGAGATTCTTTCGACATTAGCTGGTAATAAAATTACCGTCACAAAACAAGGCTTTGAAGGCGACCATTATTACATTTATGCAACTGGCATACAAGACAAAAAACAATATCATGGAAAAAACTATAGATGGCAATTCAACCTAGAAGGTGTTGGCAAATATCAAGTACGGAAATTGTCCAACACGAACAACGCTAACGTGATATTTGCGATAACCCTGAAAGAAGGCGTTGTTCAAGATCCTGCCGATTTGAATGCCTTCAAAAATAAACTGAAGTAATAAAAGCGGTCATAATTGACCGCCATTTTTATTTAGAATTCAGCGTCTCTCCGATTTTTTCTGTTATGTATTGCAGCACGTTGACTACGACAGAATTTCCGAATTGCTTGTAGGCCTGATTTTTGTTGGGCGCTATCTTGTAGCTGTCGGGGTAGCCCATGATGCGGGCGCATTCTCTTGGATGCAGCTTCCTGGGCCGCCCATTTACAAGGTAGCCTCCTGTCTTGGCGAAACAGCCGCCTCCGTAGGCAGACAATGTGATGGCAATTCCCTTGGTGCTGTAAATGCGTTCGCCCTGGCCGCCTTTATTCACTATGCCTAGCCGTATGGATTTGTCGCTATAAGAATCGTCGGCTGTGCCGTTGTATTGCGTATCGCTGCGATTTATGTATAGCTTGTCGACCTCGGGGCCGTCTGGCAGCAAGAAGTCTTCAACGTGTTTGTTAAGCTTGAACGGTTTGGGGTACGAAAAATTCGTGTTCTGCAAATCGTTTCTGAAGCAAACCATGTAAACACGTTCCCTTTTTTGGGGAACGCCATAGTCGACGGCGTTCAAGACCTTGAAATTAAAGGTGTAGCCCAGGTCGGTCATCACGTTCTTGACGACCTGGAGGGTCCGCCCTCCGTCGTGGGCGGCAAAGTTTTTCACGTTTTCAAGAAAGACGACCTTTGGCTTTTTTTCTTTGACGATTCTGGCCACATCAAAGAAAAGCGTGCCGCGGCTATCTTCGAAACCCCGCTGTTTCCCGCTTATCGAAAAAGCCTGGCAAGGGAAGCCCGCGCATAAGATGTCGTGGTCGGGGATTTTCTTTTCGTCCACTTTTGTTATGTCGCCCTCGGGAGTTTCGCCGAAATTTTCCCGATATACATTTTGAGCGTGGACGTCCCATTCGTTCGAGTATACGCATTTGGCCCCAAAGGATTCCAATGCGAGCCTAAATCCACCAAGTCCCGCAAAAAGATCAATAAATGTAAGACCCTTCAAGGATTTGTCTTTTACTGTGATCATGGCTGTCTTTCCTGGGATGAGTGTAGCAATTTATAAAATTCAAGGAACTGCGTGGGGGAGAGTTCCTCGGCACGGACGGTGGTGGGGTAGTCCAGGAGTTCGATGGCCTCTTGGATTTTCTTTTTGTCGTATGCCCGGCCAAAGGAATTGGCCAAGGTCTTACGCTTTTGGGTAAAAGCGGCCCGCACAAAGTCGAAATAGCCTTCGGGCGCTTGCAGCGCGTCGGCACGGGGCGTAAGCAGCATGGTGGCGCTGTCTACATTGGGCTTTGGCGTAAAATGTTCTGGGCCAATCTTGCGGAGGATTTGCGTGTCGGCGTAGGCGGATACCAGTACGGAAAGGCTGCCGTAATTGCTGCTGCAGGGCGCTGCACAAATGCGTTCGGCCACTTCCAACTGCACCATGCCCATGAACCCTTTGGTCAGGTGTAACTTGGGCATGAGTCCTGCAATTATGGCGGTGGAAACGTTGTAGGGAAGATTTCCGGTAACCCAGGGCTTTTCATGGGCGTCCAAAAACGCCTGCAAATCGAATTTTAAAAAATCGATGTTTTGGATGTGGAAGTTTTCGCGTCCGCGAAACTTGTCTTGCAAGAATTCTACGCACTGTTCGTCGATTTCGACGGCAGTGAGTTCCAGGTTGCGGTCTAGCAGGTGTTCTGTGAGGGCACCGTGGCCGGGGCCGATTTCCAGAACCGCCTCGCCCTCGTTTGCAGGCAAGTCCCCCGCAATCATCTGTGCGGTAGGTACATCCAGAAAGTTTTGGCCGAATTTGCGGCGGCGGGCTCTGTCCATGACAAAAAAGATAGAAATTGGGCGATGGCACCGTACATTTTTTATCTTTTATCTTGTAAAATTTTAGAGGTTCTTATGAGCGTTACGATGCAAGAAGTGATGAAGCAGTCCGGCGTGGCATTTGGTACCAGCGGCGCCCGCGGGCTGGTGACCGCCATGACGGACAGGGTGTGCTATGTGTATGCCCGGTCCTTTATCAAGTATTGCGAACAGAGTTACAAGTGTGAACATGCCATTGCCATTGCGGGGGACTTGCGGCCCAGTACGGAACGCATTTTGAAGGCGCTAGTAAAGGCGGGCGAAGACAGTGCATGGAAGGTTATTTATTGCGGCCGCATCCCCAGCCCGGCCATTGCGCTGTATGGCATAGACAAGGCGCTCCCCACTATCATGGTGACGGGAAGCCATATTCCTGCCGACCGCAACGGCATCAAGTTCAACCACCCTCAGGGTGAAATTTCTAAGAAGGACGAACAGGGAATCGTTTCGCAGGCAGTGGATTTTGACGAGTCGATTTTCGATGCCGCCGGCATGCTGAAGACGGCCCCGGCGCTCCCCGCGGTGGAAAAGGAAGCTGAAGAAAACTACCTGAATCGCTATCCCGCATTTTTCGGGAGCAGCGCCTTGCAGGGCCTTACCATTGGCGTGTACCAGCATTCCGCCGTGGGCCGCGACATTGTGGTAAAGGTGCTGGAAAGCTTGGGGGCTACGGTAAAGCCCTTTGCCCGCAGCGAGACGTTTATACCGGTGGATACCGAGGCCATTCGCAAGGAAGACGAGGAACTGGCCCGCGATTTTGCCCACAAGGATTTTGTGGATGCCATCTTCAGTACCGATGGCGATAGCGACCGCCCGCTTTTGGCAGACGATACCGGCATGTGGCTGCGTGGCGACGTGCTGGGCATCTTGGCTGCCCAGGCGCTTGGCGTCAAGCGCATTGCAACTCCGGTGAGTTGCAACACGTCGCTTGAAAAGTCCGGCAGCTTCGAGAAGATTTGCCGTACCCGCATCGGCAGCCCCTATGTTATTGCTGGCATGGAAAGCCTGGTGGACGCTGCCGACAGCTCGGTTTCTGTCGCTGGCTACGAGGCCAACGGAGGCTTTTTGCTGCAGACGGATTTGAGCCGGGAATTTGTGGACGGAACCCGCACCTTGCCTGCGTTGCCCACCCGTGACGCCCTGCTCCCCATGATTGCCGTGATGGTTCGCGTGCGCGAAGAACGCATGTGCGTGGTGGACCTGCTCAAGAAACTTCCCAAACGCTTTACCCTTTCGGACCGCCTAAAGGAATTCCCTACGGAAGTCTCCAAGGCGAAACTTGCTGAAATCCGGGAGCAGAAACTTGGCGCAAAGCTCTTTGGAGCGCTTGCCGCGGTCCCCTCCAAGTTTGCAAAGCCCGATGCCGCAGGCAACATGCCCGCCCCCTTCCGGGGCGAGGTGGTCTCTATCGACGAGACCGATGGCTACCGTATGGAATTCGACTCCGGCGATATCGTGCACCTGCGCCCCAGCGGAAACGCCCCGGAATTCCGTTGCTACGTGGAAACTGAGGCCAAGGACCGCTCCGAAAAACTGCTGGCGGGGTGCATGAAAATTATGGAGGGGTGGCGCAAATAGGCGGTGTCCGCTTGTGCGGGCGTGGCAAAACGTGACAACTCGTTTTTTGTATTTTTTACCGGTATGTTTAAAAGGTTGCTTGTCCCGATTCTTGCTGCAGGGTCCCTCGCCATGGCGGGGGAGCATTGGAACGTGGATCCGGGCGGAGTGACCATGAAGTTTTTGGCGTTGCAGACCTCCCCACGTTCTGCCGCCATGGCGGGTGTGGGAATTGCAGACCCTGCCCGAGCCTCCGAGGTAACGAGAAACCCTTTGGCCATGAGCGCCATGGATACGCCGGAGTTTGGACTTTCGCAGATCATCTTTGACGGTGACGGTAAAGACCGCTTGGTGAACCTTTACTTTGGCCACCCCGTAGGGGACAATTTCGCGTTCAGTGGCGCCCTGGATTATCTGGGATACGACGATATAGAGGGCCGTGACGAAAACGGTTTGGAAACGGGAGAGTATGGCGCCTACGCCTGGGCCGCGCAGTTGGGTGTTGGTAGCCGTTGGTCGGGCCTTAACTGGGGCGTGACCGCCCGCTTTGCCTCCCAGACCATCGAGGACGAAACAGCCTATGCCATCTTGGGGGACATTGCCGGTTCCTACCGGGTGAATCCTTATTTGAGTTTTGGTACCGCCCTTACCAACTTTGGCTATGTGACCGCCTACGACAGCGAAGAGGAATACGCCCCCATGGCATTGCAGGCAGGAATTACGGGCAAGATTCCCATAACGCAAAATTGGCGGGTCCATGTTTCCGCCGATGCCTACCGCAGGGCGGACACAAAGATTTATGGCCTGTTCGGTGCCGAAGTCGCCTACGCTGAAACCTTGATGCTTCGCTTGGGAACCTCGGTCCGCGAAGACGAAAGCGACGATTACTCGCCGGGAATTTCTTGCGGCCTTGGAATCGTGTTTGGCATGGTGGTGTTTGACTACGGTTATTCCCCGCGGCCTGCCTTCGAGGGCGGAAACCACCATTTGGCCCTAGGGCTGCGGTTCTAGCGACCTTTTCACCCCCGCGTCATCATTGTCATCCCCGCTATACGATACTTGGCAACTAGAATTGCGATGCAATTCGTTGCCATAGTAGAGTTATCCTCTTTGGGGAGAAGGCGGGGATCTCCTTTCGTCTAGCTTGCGATCTTCACTCGACTTTTTTGCAGTTGATAGCATAAACTGCCGCGGCTGATTCCCAGCTTGCGGGCGGCCTTGCATTTGTTCCCGTTGCAGGTTTGCAGGGTGTCTTCAATAAGGGTGATGTCTAGGGCTTTGCGCTTTTTGCGGGAAAAATCGTTCACGTACAGCGAACAGATGTTTTTGTCGCAAAGTTTAGGCAGTGAAAATTCCTGCGTCAAGATTTCGGAAAGCGTGACGTCGTAGGGCTTTAGCACGGAATAGCGTTGCAGCACATTTTTCAGCTGCCGCACGTTCCCCGGCCAGGGGCATGCTTTTAGCAGTTCCAGTTCTTTGGCGGATAGTTGCGGTACTGCTCTGTTGCGGGGTTGGTGCGTCGGGTCGGTGGCTTGCTGATGGGCCTCTTGCCACAGGTCGCGGGCAACATGGTCGAAGTCCCGACGTGTCCGCAGGGGCGGAATCTCGATGGGGAAAACGTTGATACGGTAGAACAGGTCCGCCCGGAAATTCCCCCCGGCAATTTCCATTTTCAAGTTCCTGTTGGTAGCGCAAATCAGGCGGAAGTTTACAGGAATGCTTTTGGCAGTTCCTACGGGAGTGACCGCTTTTTCTTGCAATATCCGCAGCAGCTTGCTCTGGGTCTCCAGCGGGAGTTCGCCGATTTCGTCCAGGAACAAAGTGCCGCCCTCCGCCTCCCGCACCAGGCCAACCTTTTCTTCGGTGGCTCCGGTAAAAGCCCCTCTGGTGGAACCTTCTAGAATGCTTTCTGCCAGGGCCTTGGGTATTGAACTGCAGTTCAGCGCCACGAAGGGACCTGCTTTGCGGGAACTGTGGTTGTGGATAAAGCGGGCCGCCACCTCTTTGCCTGCGCCGGATTCTCCCTGCAAAAGCACGGTGATGGCGGAGTGTGCGGCGATTTCTAACATTTCGTTTGGGCTTTTCATTGGACCTCCTGCCTTATAGACGGAGATGCAATTCGATTTTTGCCTGAAATGCCCTGTATTTTACGTTCGCCTGTTTATTTTTACAATTTGCAAACGACTGTTTCCT
>CACXIR010000006.1 GCA_902767785.1 Fibrobacter succinogenes
TCCCAATTTCGTGAGCAGCGACACCGTCGCCACTCGCGGATGGGGATGTTTTCTTGAAAAAAAAGTCTATTTTGTCATTTTTTGACAAAAATGGAATGTATATTTAACTGAAGATGTTGTATATGACTGTTTAGGCAATCAGGCAGGGTGCTTGTGTAAACAATTTTGCCATTGAATCTGCGAAAATAAACAGTGAAATAAAACATCTTCTTGGATAAATTAATCTTTGGTGAGGAAACTATGAGTTGTGTTTTAGAAAATTTTTTTTATATAATTTCCGTCTCGTTTCAGATTGCCGGTGCTTTGTTGCTTGTTTTATTTTCCATATCAACCAAACGAGATTCGGTGATACGTCGTTTTGTTGGAAATGGAATTATCACTAAAGATGGTGATAGTAAAATATTAGATTATAATGAGAACGCTTATAAGGAAGAGTACAGAAGGGCTTTTTTGAATAAGTATTCTTTTGGCTGCATTCTTTTGGGCTACATGCTAAGTATTTGGGGCGAGATTGAAGATGGTTTTCGGCTTGAAGCCTCCATTTATATTGCTCTCTTGAGCTTAATTATGATTTTAATGTCGATTGGGGTGTCTTCTTTATGGGTGAATTTTTCCAAAAAGTGTAATAGACGAATTGAAAGTGATGATTTGAAAAGGCTGAAAATTGAACCTAGTATGGAGACAATGTCTCAGCAAGAGGTAAATGATATTATTCAATCACTTGAAAACTAAGGATTGGGGTTTTAGGAGTTGTTTGTATATGGAGCCGGTATCAATCTTGATTGGGACAACAAAGTTATTTACAGCATTGGTGTCTCTTTATAAAAGCGGTGTTGCACTCAATAATCGTTTTATTGTAAAGAAAATTGAAAAATTTGGTGAAAAGCCTTTTGATGAAAATAAAGTCAAAGAATTTGTTGATGGCATAGGTATTTACCGCTGGGAGGAAATTCAAGATTTGGTAATTCACCAATTGACCCAGGCGGAATCTATTACCAAGGCTGGCTATGAGAGAAACCTTGTGGAGGCGTTACTCGCGAATAGAATCTCTGATGCAGAATTTTGGAGAATGAACTTTGTTTTACAGCACTTATACACATTTGATGTCGGCGAACTTATTGGACTATACGATGGCAAGGATTGCCCAACACCGTTAAAAGACACGTTTACTTTTTATGGCCTTCTAGATGTGTCAAGAATGCATTTCGAAGATGGTGAAACTCTTTCGTTTGATTCAATTTATACAATAACAGATTTTGGGAAAAAATTTGTTGAGTCAATTAGAGATTGAGTTTTTGAATAAATACATTTGAAAGCGTTTTATTGCCGTATTTGGTTTAAAATGGGTCAGTTGTAGTGTTGATGGGTGCTTTCTTTTGCCTGTTTATGTATATTGGATGGTGAACAAACGTGTTTGTGTAAACTTCTGAGGACAGGAAAAATGGAATTTAGTGAATATTATGTAGCCTACTTTGATGTTTTGGGCTGTAGGTCCTATTTTGAAGGCCGGGAAGATGCTACATTGGAATTTCTCCGTAAACTGAAAGGGATGATTGATTGTTCGCGTCGGTCTGCTCAGATAATAAATGCATCAAAGACTCTGAATTTGCTGCCTGAAATGAAGATTCATTACAAAATTTTTTCAGATAATGTGACTCTATATATTAAGGTAACTAAGTCTCCCTTAGAAATTGTTCGCTTGCTGACATTTCTTCAAACAATAACAGAGCTTCAAAGAGACGTTCTATTTGATTATGGATTGCTGTTGCGAGGCGGTGTTACCGTAGGGAAATTGTATTCTGATGAAACATTGATTATAGGGCGAGCCCTGATTAGTGCGGTAGAACTAGAGGAAAAAGGAGTTTATTCTAGAATTCTTATAGACAATTCGGTGGATGCAGCCATTTCTGCATTAATTAATAATCTTTTTCCGAATGATTATATTACAAAAGATGGCATGGAAGCATGGATTGATTCATTGGTATTCGGTGCCGTTGGAGATAAAAGGCCTTTCTTGAATTATTTGTCTATTCCTGAATTAGTAAAAGTGTATCCCATCCTAAAAAATGGAAATATGGATGTGCTTGATCAATTGAAACGCGAATCTCCAGAGGAGTATGAATCCGCGCAAAGGGCTATATTGTCGAAATCTCAAAGCCAAATTCATAATAACCTCATTAAACATCGGAACATTTTGCATGAATGTATTCGACATTATTGCGGCTATGGTGATGTCAATAGGGACGATGCAAATGCAGTTGCTTTAAAAAGTAAGATTGTGCAGAAGTATAAATGGCTTGTTGTGTTTCATAATTATATGTGTGGTTTGTATAAATTCGAAGATTGTCTTGTTTACGTTAGATACACCTATGATCCGATAACTTTATATGATTATATGGAAGTTGCGGATTCTACAACAAGACAGGAGAAGAATTGAATTGCAGTTGTTCTCGCGTTAGGGATCGAAGCCCGTAGGGCCGGGAGGGCCGCCGGTGTCCTGCGCTCGGCCCTCTAGGCGGGGAAGCCGTGGCCCCGGAACAAGTCCGGGGTAAAGTCCGCGCCACGGCTTCGTGCCGCGAGAGCCCGCCCCTGCGCAGCAGGGAACGCCCGTGATTAGCGGGCTGTGCGCCTCTTGGCGATTTCTTCTTTGGATAGGCCAGAAATGAGCGAGATTTCGTCGTCGGAGTAGTTGCGGGCAAGCATTGCGTCGACCATTTCGAGTCGGGTCTCGATTCTTGCCCCGGCTAACCGGCAGTCGATTTCTTCCTGAGCGATCATGTCCTTCTCCAAGGTTTGTAGGGTTGCGTCGTCCAAATTGTCGATACGGATTCGCTCCAGAGCCTCGTCGGCGATGCTGCTTCCGAAGTTGGGGAGTTCTTCTCCGGTCCCGGCGTGTTTCAGCAGGTAGAGCCAGACGTCCGTGGGCGACTTGACTTCCTGTGGAGTCTTGTTAAAATTTGGAAGACTTACCATAATATACTTATTTTTCGGGAAAATGTTTTCCCGGATCCCGTTTCGCAGCGAATTTCTACTGTAAATGGACCATTCGTCTATGTAGTCCTTGCAGAATTCAGGCATGTCGAAATCGCATATCCAGATGGAGATTGTCTCGGGGAGTTCGTACCGCCTGTATTCCTTCTCGTCTTTGCTCAGGGCCAGGAATTCCTTCGATTCTTCCATCTTTTGCTTGCTCTTGATAATCATGAACGCCTTGTAGAGGACTGTTCGGTCTATAAAGAACCCGTGTTCCGCCCTTTGCATCTCAATATCCAGCATTCGCCCGGAGCCGGTTGTTGCGAATATGTCCATTATAATCTTCCTGCTTTGCGGGACCCTGAATCGAGTGGCGTAGTTGAAGGCGTATTCGAGGCTCTTGATCTTGTCGTCGCCATGAAGGTCGAGGAGTCCGTCAAGAAAGTCCTTGAGAGCGTCTTCGCTGTTGAAGAATTCCTGAAAACCGGTGTCGTATTTAGGGTCGATGAACACCTTGCCGACTAGTTTTTCGGGAATGGGTTGCTTGCGGACGGGGCAAGGTCTTTTGTTGTGCTTGTTCATGTTTGTTCCTTTGTTTTTAGATTCGAAGGGCGAAATATATAAAGGGGAATGCTGAAAAACGAAAGAACGTCGAAAATGGCAAACAGCTGTTGACAAAATGGACAAGATTTTACAAAGTGTCAACAATAGTTGCATGAGATCCCGGCACAAGGCCGGGATGACATCGTAGTCTGAAGGGTTGTGGGGAATTCGTCTTAGTTGTCGTAATCTGGCTTGCGCTTTTGTTCGGATTAATGTATATTTCGCTAGAAGGTAAAACATGGCAACATCGAGCATAAAGAAGAACTTTAACGTGGTCGGGACCAGGCAACTGGAGTCCTTCGTTAAGGCTGTGGACCGCTCCCTGAAGGCCCCTGTTTCCGTCAGCCGCGTCAAGGCCGATGTTCTAAGCGGAGTTTACAGTTTGAGAAAACTAGCTCTCCTTAGAAAGAAACATGCGCAACGCCGCACGTATCGCTAAGCTGAGGGCCGAAGGCAAATGGCCTTTCTAGTGCTAGACTGCATGTAAATCCGCATGTATTTCCGTATCTAAATCCGCATGTAAATTTTCGTGCTTCACGTTTTTTTTCAAAAATTCCATTTTGACACTTTGTGACAAAACGGGAATGTATATTTATTTGTGTAGTGATTTTGCGTTTTTTTCCGCTTGTAACGCAAAGGAGTTGATGATGAAAGAAGTTGAGTGCTGTCCTGAATCTATTGGTGGAAACTGGTCGCAAATTGCGTCCGGTTCCTTTTTTTTATGCAGTTGTTGACAAGTAATAAAAAGTAATATATATTTATTATGTACAGTGTTTTCATGTCAAGAAGAGTCTCTCGGGCTGTTTCTGCAATGCCAAAAACGCAGCAAGAAAAACTTGCGTTGCTTGTTGACGATATACGGATGAACGGCCCCGTCAGAACAAATTGGCCAAATTATGGAATATTGGCAGGAACATCAACTCATCATTGCCATCTTTCCCACAAATGGGTGGCATGTTGGATTGAAACGGAAAAAGGTATAACGGTGGAGGTTACATATGCAGGCAGTCGTGGAAGCGCCCCCTATGCAGATCACTGATGAACCGGTGTCGTTCAAGGTCTCGGGCAAGAATATCCCGAAACCTGTCATTGCTTTTTTGGATGCACTGTTCCCCGATTCCGTCCGTATCGACGAGGACGACGATGTCCTTGAGCCGGTGGAAGGGATGGACTGGTACAAGAAGGCCAAAAAAAGGATTGATCCTGCCAAGGCGTTGAAAATAATGCGCGTGAATGCTGGTCTTACGCAGGCGCAGTTGGCACAAAAGGTCGGTCTCGCGAAGCAGAACTACAATTCGCTTGAGCGGGGGGCCAGGCCCATTTCTATGCTCATGTCAAAGAAGTTGGCCGATGCGCTCGGGACATCTTATTTGATGTTTTTCCGTGAAAATAAAAGCCGGAAGCTTTAAATGCTTGGCGAAATAAACGGCAGGGAACGCTCTGCAATGCCGTTTTTAGCGAAATTTCGACGAAAATGCGGGGATAATGTCAAATTCGTGGCAATTTCTAGAAAAAGATTGTCAAATTCGTGGCATTTTTATATATTGGGATTGTCGAATTTGTGGCTAAATGAGGTCGAAACATGCTGAAGCGAAAGTTCATAGAGTCCCTAAAACAGTGGAAAAACACCAAAAAAAGGGAATGTCTGCTCGTAAACGGGGCTCGCCAGGTCGGCAAGACCTTCATTATAGATGTCTTTGGCCGCGAAAACTACCAAAGCTATATCTATCTGAATCTGTTCAAGAACCCCGAATACAAGCAGATTTTTGAAGGGGAACTCGAGCCCACCGAGATATACAAGCGCATATCGTTACTCGTCAAGAATGTCAAGTTCATCGAGGGCGACACGCTCATCTTTATCGACGAAATCCAGGCCTGCAGCAAGGCGCGGACGGCCCTCAAGTTTCTTGCCATGGACGACAAATACGACATTATCGCATCCGGGTCATTGCTTGGGCTGCATTACAACAAACTGAACCAGGAGAATGCGAACGAGATTTCTATCCCTGTTGGTTACGAGCGCGAAGTCGAAATGCACTCCCTTGACTTCGAGGAATTCCTCTGGGCGACCGGCGTGAGTGAGAGAGCCATCGAAAACCTGAAGGAATATTACGAGCAAAAAAAGGCCCTGCCCGACAGTGTAAAGGATTTGTACCAGAACAAGCTCCGCGAATACCTGGTGGTGGGCGGCATGCCTGCCGTGGTGAACGCCTTCGTTGAAACATCGAACTTCCAGGAAGCGTTCAAGGTGCAGCAGAAAATTTTCAAGGCCTACGAGGACGATATCCAGCATTACGCGACCAACACGGAGAGGCCCAAGATCCGTGCCTGCTACTACTCGATTCCACGTCAGCTGGCCAAGGAATATTCAAAGTTCCAGTACAAGACTGTCGAGAAAAACGGTAACGCTAAAAAGTACGGCAACGCTTTGGATTGGCTGGTCGATGCGGGCTTGATCAAGCGGGTACACAACGTGAGCCTGCCCGAGATGCCGCTCAGGGCTTATGAGCAGCCGGAAAACTTCAAGGTTTACGTCACCGATGTCGGCCTTGCGACTCATCAGTTCGGTTTCGAGACGCAGTCGGCTCTTTTGCGTAAGGAGTTGAAGGGGCACGCCAAGGGCGGCATTTACGAGAACCTGATTTTCGACATTCTGCACAAGCGCGGCCTTGCGCTGAATTATTACAAGAACGGCGAGAATACGCAAGAAATAGAATTCGTATTTGAACGTTCCGGCGAAGTTGTCCCTGTGGAGGTCAAGTCGAGAAACGGACTGACTACATCGATGAACGAATTTATAAAAAGGTACAGTCCGACGCTCGCGATAAAGCTTATCGACGGGAATGTGGGCGTGGACGGCAACAAGGTGAGCCTGCCGCAGTTCATGGCGATTTTTTTGTAGCCGTTATGGGGTGTAGTTGTCACTTTGCGGCATGGTGTTTTTGTATTTTTCTGCTTGAAAATAACTGAGTGGGAGGCTTGTTAATTCAAGACACTCTCCACAAAAAAAGCGAGGAACTTCCTCGCCAGAGATGGACCTGGGTCTTTCGACCAGCCCAATAGTAATATACTTATTTATAAGCCCAATGTCTATAGGATGAACGAATAAAGATGATCATTTTACGTCCGGCCCTGCGCAGTATACCCCGAATTTGACCTGTTGTAAACTTTTTGTGCGTTGACAACTTGTCCATGGAATTTTTATCCCGGAGTCGCCAAATACCCCCCGAGCTAGGTATTTTTCTTTGTGATTGGGACAAAAATCGGGCCGTTATGGCCCCAAGGGATGAGTGATAGTGAAAAGAGCAGTACTCCATTTTGCCGGTTGCGGCATTTTGCCTTTTTTCTTGCTTTCGGCCAGCTGTTTTGCCGCAGTAAACTTGAACGTCAGCCTGGGTGATAGCATCAAGCCGGTGACCCATGTGGCCACGGGTTCGCTCTACGGCCTGACCGAGGATCTTCCGAGCAACATCGAAAAGGACGTGGCTCCTCTCAAGCCCAACGTGTTCCTTGCTCCTGCCCGCAGCGGTAACGGCCGCCAGCAGCGTATTGGTGGCGCGTTCCTGGTGGCCCCCCGTGTCGAAAGCATTGACGCGAAAATCCAGATTCGCCTGGCCGATGTCTTGCCCGGCTGGCCTTATCAGTTCCAGAATATGGACCACTGGAAATCCGAGGTCGCCTCTGTCATCAACGACAAGCTCAAATCGAGCAACAAGAACTTTGACGGCTACGAAATCTGGAACGAACCTAACGACACCTGGAACAGCAAAAATGGCGATTTTAATTCGGTGCTCTGGAAACAGACCTACGACTTGATTCGACAACTGGACCCGGACGCCAAAATCATTGGCCCGTCGTACTCCTTCTATCACGCTTCCAAGATGGAAGAATTCGTGAAGTACTGCGCCCAGAACAAGTGCATGCCCGACGTGGTCAGCTGGCACCAGTGGGGGAGCGGCGGCTTTGTGGGGGCTGTCGAGACCTACCGCGCCCTCGAAAAGAAGTACAACGTCACGCCCCGCCCGCTGAGCATCAACGAATATTCCTCTACGGAACATGCCGAAGAGGGTTGCCCGGGCCTGTCGATTCCCTTTATCGCCAAGTTCGAGCGCCACGGTGTCGAAAGCGCCATGATTTCCTGGTGGTTCGTGCCGCTTCCGGGCCGCCTGGGCAGCCTTCTCACCAAGAACAACGAGCGGGGCGGCGGCTGGTGGCTGTACAAGTGGTACGGTGACATGAGCGGCTACATGGCGAAGGTGACCCCGCCCAACGACAAGAGCGACGGCGTGGACGGCTTTGCAGCCCTCGACAAGAAGAAGGGCTTTGCAAGCATCGTGCTGGGCGGCAACACCCTGGGCGATGTGAACGTGAACATTTCGGGTATCCCCGCCGCATTCGGCAACAAGGTGAATGTGGCGGTGGAATACGTGGTGTGGGAAGACAAGGACAAGGCGGTTCCTTCTACCACGCCGGTATCCAGCAAGGAATACGACGTGAGCGACGGCAAGATTGTGGTGCCGGTGAATATCGCCAACACCAAGTACGGTTACCGCGTGTACGTGACCTCCATTGTCCCCCAGGGTCCTTACAACGGCGTGGCTACGGCAATTCCGGGAAGGCTTGAGACGGAGAACTACGACGTGGGCGGTCCTGGCAAGGCCTACATGGACAAGGACGACGTGAACAAGGAAATGGAGTATCGTGATGATGCCGTCGATATCGTTAAAGCGGGTGATGGCTACGCCATCGGCTACACCCAAGAAGGGGAATGGCTGGAATACACCGTGAATGTGGCCGAGGCGGGCGAATACGGCGTGTCTGCCAGCTACGCCACGTCTTCGGAAAACGCCGGGTTCAACCTGTATGTTGACGGCGAATTGCTTCTGGAAAATGTGATTTTCCCGCAGGGCGCCGACTGGAGCACTTATGCCACACACGACGCGGGCAAGGTGAGCCTGCCTGCAGGGGAGCATGTGCTCAGGCTTGAAATTGTGGGCAACTACGTGAATATCGACTGGCTGGAATTTGTCTCTTCCCAAAATAGCGGGGATGTGGAGGCCATTCGCGAAGTGGCAAAGGGTGCAAGGGTTCTGCAGGGAATGTTTGGAGCGGTAGACGTGTTCAGCGTGACAGGACGGTATCTTGGCCAGCTGAATGTGGGTGGCCCCGGTTCTTTGCGGAACTTGTCGGCAATCCTTAGGCAGGCAGGCTATGCACAGGGAATGTACGTGGTTCGCGGGGAAGGCTTCTCTTACCGGGTGCGCGTACACTGACGGGTGCCGCCTTTAGTCCCGCCTGTTTTGCGGCGGCGTCCCGGCGTAGTGTCGCGGCGCTGCTTTTTTTTGTATATTTTGCCCATGGACTTTGGTGCGGATTTTTTTCGGAACGGCATGGTGTCCCTGATGCAGCACTCCCTGGTGCAGCGGCTTGTGCTTGCACTGGTGGTTCTCGCCCTTGCGAAGCTCTCGCTGTTCCTGCTCAAGCACATTTTGGCAAAGGCGGTCATCCGCGGCATGGACCCTTCGGCCAAGCCCCTGGTCTATTCCCTGATTTCTTACACCATCTACGTCTTTACCCTTCTGCTGGTGCTGCATGTCGCCGGGGTGAACACCGCGGGCCTGGTGGCCATGGTGGGCGCGGCGAGCCTTGCCGTTGGCCTTGCCCTCAAGGACACCCTCTCCAACATCGCGGCGGGACTTCTGCTGCTTTTCCAGCGGCCCTTCAAGGCGGGGGACTACATCGAGTGCGGCCAGGTGAAGGGCCGCATCAAGGGCATAGGCCTTTTCAACACCACCCTGGTGTCTATCGACGGGCTTTACGTGTCGGCCCCCAACAGCTCCCTGTGGGGCCAGCCAATAGTGAACTTCAGTAGGAACGCCACCCGCCGCCTGCAGGTTGCTGTGGGCATCAGTTACGGCGACTCCATGGAACAGGCCCTGGGCATTTTGCGTGATTTGGTGGATAACGAGCCTTTGTTCCTCAAGACCCCGGCGCCGCAGTTCTTTGTGTCGGCGTTGGGGGACAGCGCGGTGGAGGTCACCTTCCGTGCCTGGGTCAAGAATGCCGACTATTTCGACCTGCTTTGGAAGTACACCGAATTGGTCAAGTGCCGTTTCGACGAGGCGGGTATCACCATACCCTTCCCCCAGCGCACGGTGCACTTGCAGGGGCCCGCGGGTGCGTCGCAGGCAAGTTCAACTCAAGACGATTAAGGTTACTGTATGAAGATTGCTGTCATGGGCGGCGCGGGCTACATCGCGAGCCACACGATTATCGAACTTTACAAGGCGGGCCACTCCGTGGTGGCGGTGGACAACCTGGTCAATTCCTGCGAGGAATCCCTGCGCCGGGTCTCGAAAATCGTCGGCCAGGAAGTTCCCTTTGTGAAGGCGGACGTCCGCGACGCGGCCGCCATGGACAAGCTGTTCAAGGCGAACAAGTTTGACGCTTGCATCCATTTTGCGGGCCTCAAGGCGGTGGGGGAGTCGGTGGAAAAGCCCCTGGAGTACTACGAGAACAACATGAACGCCACCTTCGTGCTGCTCAATGCCATGCGCGAAAACGGCGTGAAGAACATCATCTTCTCTTCTTCCGCCACGGTGTACGGCAACCCCGCCGAGATTCCCATTACCGAGAACTGCCCCAAGGGGGCCATCACCAACCCCTATGGCCAAACCAAGTCCATGCTGGAGCAGGTGCTGATGGACCTGCAAAAGTCCGACCCAGAGTGGAACGTGGTGCTGCTGCGCTACTTCAACCCCATCGGGGCGCACCCTAGCGGGCTGATCGGCGAAGACCCCAACGGCATCCCCAACAACCTGATGCCCTACATTTCCCAGACGGCGGTGGGCATCCGCAAGGAGCTGGGCGTTTTCGGAAACGACTACGACACCCCCGACGGTACGGGTGTGCGTGACTATATCCACGTGTGCGACCTGGCGGCGGGCCACGTGAGCGCCCTGAAGGCCATCGAGCGCAAGTGCGGCCTTGCCATCTACAACCTGGGTACCGGCCACGGCTATTCCGTGCTGGACGTGGTGCATGCCTTTGAGCGGGTGAACGGGGTCAAGGTGCCCTACAGCATCAAGCCCCGCCGTGCCGGCGACATCGCCACCTGCTACTGCAACCCGGAAAAGGCCCTTAGGGAGCTGGGGTGGAAGGCCCGGTACGGCATAGAAGAAATGTGCCGCGACGCCTGGAATTGGCAAAAAAACAACCCCAAGGGGTATAGAGGGTAGTTTTTTATCTATCTTTTTGTCTGTCTTTAAGATACGTGGTTTTTTGAATGTCCGAGAACGAGCAGAAAGCGACCATAAGCCTTGCCCAGATCCAGGCTCCCCAGACCGGCGACACCATCACCCTGATGGAAGCCCTGGGCATCTTGTGGAAAAAGAAGTTTGTGTTGGTTTTGTTCATGGTGGTGGGAACCCTGGTGGGAATCCTCCTGGGAAACTGGATCCGCCCCCAGTACACCAGCGACGCCCTCTTGCAGATTGACGTGAAGGGAAACAAGACCAGCAAGGCCATGGGCGAGATGGGCGCCCTTCTGGACGTGGCAAGCCCTGCCGATGCCGAAATAGAGCTTATCAAGAGCCGCATGGTCCTTTCCAGCGTCGTCGAAGACGAACACCTCTGTTTCAGGGCCTCTCCCGTGGGCCGCATGGACCGGCTGCTGCACCGCGAAGGCCGCATGGATTTGGAATACCTCTACATCCCTGAAAAAGCCCGCGATGGGGTCTGGAAGGCTGTGGTGACGGGCCCCAATTCCTATGTGGTGGCCACTCCGGAGGGTTCCGCCCTTGTCGAAGGCGTTGTCGGGGACATGACGAAGGCACCCTACGCTGGTGACACCTTGGCCATACGGGTGAATTTCATGCGGGCCCAGGAAGGAAAGGTGTTCGTGCTTTCCCAGATAAACGCCCTGTCTGCGGTAAGGGGCCTGGCGAAAGGCCTGAACGTTGCCGAGAAGGGCAAGAAGTCGGGAATCATCGCGGTGTCCTATTCCCACCGTTTCCCGGACCGCGCCGCCGCCATTTTGAACAGCGTCGCCAATACGTACCTGCGTCAGAACGTGGAAATGCGTAGCGCCGAGGCCGAAAAGACCCTGGAGTTCTTGGAAGAGCAGCTGCCGGGAGTCAAGGCCAAGCTGGACAGCGCCGAGAAGGTGCTTGCCGACTACCGCTACAGGATTGGCTCTGTGGACATGACCGGCGAGACCCAGGTACACCTGCAAAAGGAAGTGGACCTGCAGAAGCAGATTTTGCAGATGGAGCAGGAACGCCAGAGGGTGACCCGTCTGTTCAAGGCGGAACATCCCAACGTGCTTACGCTGAACAGGCAGATCGACAAACTCCGCAAGGAGCTGCAGAAGTTGAAAGTCAAGGCCGAAAAGATGCCCTTGACCCAGCAAGAGGTGATGCGCCTCCAGGAAGAAGTCCAGGTGAACAATGCCCTCTATACCACCATGCTGAACAACATCCAGCAGCTTCGGGTGGTCCGGGCCGGCGAAGTGGGCAACGTGCGCGTGGTGGATTTCGCCCAGGTGGAGACCAAGCCCAGCAAGCCCAAGAAGTTCAACATCCTCGTTTGCTCCGTTGCCGCAAGCTTCATGCTTGGAGTGTTGCTGGTGTTCTTGATGCGCATGCTCAGGAATGGTGTTCGCAGTTCTCTTGAAATAGAGCGGGAAACAGACACGAGCGTCTATGCCAAGATTCCCGAATTCAAGGAAGGCAAGATGGCCCTGATCAAGGACAAAAAGTACAAGCCCCTGGTGCTCACGTCGCCCAACAACCCGGCTTGCGAAGCCCTGCGTTCCCTGCAGACGGCTATCGACTTTTCCGTGACCGACGAGAAGCGGGTCATGATGATTACGGGACTTGTCCCCGGCGTGGGCAAGTCCTTTGTCAGCGTGAACCTGGCCGCCCTTTACGCCTCTTCTGGCAAGAAGGTGCTGCTGGTGGATGCCGACATGCGTCGTGGCGTTCACCGCGGCAACAAGAAGTATGGTTTGGCCGACGCCCTCTGCGGCAAGTGCAACCTGCAGGACGCGGTGGCCAAGGCCGACGTGGAGAACATGTTCGTGATGGGTGCGGGCAACAATACCATGGCGCCCAGCGAACTGCTGAGGAATGAAACCTTCGAACAGCTCTTGCAGATGGCCAAGCAGTATTTTGACGTGGTGATTGTGGATACCCCGCCCATGGACCTGGTCACCGATGCGGAACTGATTTGCGGACTTGTGGACTTCAACCTGCTGGTGCTCCATTACGGGAAGCATTCCATGGAGGAAATTTCCAGCGGGGTGGGCCGGCTCAAGCGTTATGGCGAAAAGCCCTGTGCCTTCGTGATGAACCACTGCGAACGTGAAGGCGGCCGCTACTACGGCCACTATTACGGCAAGTACTACTCCGGCAATAAATAGTGCGGTCCTTAGATTCTCACCTCCATATAGAAAGACCCACACAGCTAGCGATATTGCTTTTCGTGAGCCGGAGCCACTGATATTAATCAGTGGTGTAGGCGAGAGGATTGGCCAACCAGAATGCCTTGGCAAGAATTGGGCCAATCCGGTCGTGTAAAAACTCCAGAAAATAAAAACCCACACAAGGTGGGTTTTTATTTTCTGGAGGTGAGGGGAGTCGAACCCCTGTCCAAAATCACGTCCATGTCCATTCCTACAAGCTTTCCCTTCGTATTTAAGGTCTCGTCTTGTCCACGCCCAAGAAGGTCGGCGCAGAGTTTGACCAGCCTAGTGAATCTCGGAACCTACCCCCAGGCATGGAAGATTCCTATCCCATATTGCGTCCGGACGTACATCCCGATGGGAGCGGGATGAGGCCCGGCGTTGCCGCTAATTAGGCAGCGAGTGCGTAGTTTTCGTCAGCACTTATTTTTTTTCAGACTTTTTTACGAGTGCCCTCGTCTGAGACCTCGGCTTGCAACTAACACTTCGGTAACCCTGTCGAAACCAGAGCACCCCCGTATTTTCATTCCCGAGTTTTGATCTGGTTGCGACAGGCCTGTCGACTAAATGCGAGCAGGCGAGCATTTAGGCCCTTGAGCACACTCTGTGTGCGAAAGGCCCGAAGGGCGAGCATAACGCGAGTAGCGTTATGTGAGGCAAACCAGAGCACCCCCGGTGCTTGCACCGGGGGGCTCTGGTTGAGACCTGTCGATTAAACGCGACCTTAAGGAGCGTTTAAGCCTTTGAGAGCGTAAGCTCGAAAAGCCCGAAGGGTGAGAATAACGCGAGTAGCGTTATTCGAAGCAAACCAGAGCACCCCCGATTCGAGAGATAAATATACAAAGTTCAAAGAAAATTGTAAAGTAACCGATCTGGTTGAGACTCGTCGACTAAATGTGAGCAGAATCCTGGAGAAAAAATTTTCTACTTTTGCAGACTCCATGGACTCCATCCAAGAATATTTGCAGAACCCCGTCCCCCAGACCCTGGACCTTTTCTACCAGGCAGGGGGAGAGTCCATCCATGTGAACGGAGCTACCGTCCCCATGGCCTCCATGATGGTGGCCCGGCGGTTCTTTAACGCCCCAGGCAACATTCTGGTGGTGTCCAAGGATTTCAAGTCCGCAGAGGCCTGGATGGAAAACCTCCAGAGCCTTTTGGGCGAAGACTTTGTGCGGTTTTTCCCGTCCATCGGGCTAAAGCCCTACGAGCAGAAGGTCCCTTTCGAGGGCGTTTTGGAAGAGCGTCTCCGCTTTTTCAAGGATGCGGGCAATGTGCAAAAGCCCCTGGTCACGATATGCCCCCTGGATGCCCTGCTCATGCGGCTTCCTAGGCCCGGAACCCTCCAGAAGAACATCCGCCAGCTGAAGGTGGGCGACGTCTTGGAACCCGCCACACTTCGCCCGTGGTTTTTGGACAACGGCTTTGTAGAACAGCCCGTGGTCAGCGGCGTGGGGGAGTTCTCTATTCGCGGCTGCATTGTGGACGTGAACTGCTTCTTGTACCCGCACCCGGTCCGCATCGAATTCTACGGCGACGAAATCGAGTCTATTCGCACCTTCGACATTTTTACCCAGCGCTCCATTGAACGCATGGACCGCATCGAGCTTTTCCCCATGGGGGAATTCACCCTGCCTTTGCAGGAATCTTCCAAGCTGGGTGCCGACCTTTCGGGCCTTTGGTGGCGCCGTTCCGACTTCCAGGAACTGGATTCCTCGCTGCTGGATTATTTGCCCGGCTGCTCCCTGGTGTTCGAGGAACTGTCCTCCCTTGCGGAGGCGGCCTCGAAACTGTATTTGAACTACGAAGCGATCTTTGAAGATATGGGCGGTGGTGCAAACGCTGCAAGCGCGGGCTGCCGGCCTCCTGAAAAAAACTGGTGGCGGTTCGGAGAGATTTCCAGGAACTTCCCGGGCAGGGCCAGCATGGACTTGACCCGCGTAGAGGCTGAGTCCGGCAGCTGGTACAACATTACTGCCAAGCCCCAGGACTTTTCCAGCACGGGAACCGACGCCGTAGCCATGCAGATAGAGGATTTTGCGGCTACGGGCGGTCAGGTGTACGTGGTAGCTCCCACTCCCGGTGCCCTTGCACGGTTGCGGCACGTTTTTGAAGGCTTGCCCGTAGAAGATTACTTTGTTGGTAATTTAACAGAAGGTTTTTGGCTAGAGAGCGACAAGATTGCCTTCTTGACGGAGACCCGCATCTTTAACCGCCATGCGGGCAAGAGCCGCAAGCGGCAGATTGCCGGGTCCGTGGCCTCTGCCCTGATGGTGGAATCCCTGAACCGCGGGGACTACGTGGCCCACGAGGACCACGGCGTGGGTCGGTACCTGGGTCTTGTCCGCGTGGAGGTGAACGGCGGCATGGTGGACTGCGCCCTGCTGGAATACAGCGGTGGTGACCGCCTCAAGTTCCCCGTGTCGGACCTGCAAAAAATCGACCGCCTGGAACCCCCCGAAGGGGAGCCGCCCAAGCTGGACAAGTTGGGGGGCAAAAACTGGGACACTCTCAAAAAGCGGGTCCAGAAAAAGGTGGTGCAGATTGCCCGGGACCTGGTGGAACTTTATGCTCGCCGGGAACTGGTGGAGGGCTTCGGATTCCCGCCCGACGGCAAGCTCCAGCAGGAATTCGAGGACGCCTTCGAGTACGAGCCTACGCCGGACCAGGTGAAGGCTACTGAAGATATTAAGCGGGACATGGAAAGCCGCCGCCCCATGGACCGCCTGATTTGCGGGGACGTGGGATTTGGAAAGACCGAAGTGGCTATGCGGGCCGCCTTCAAGTGCGTCTGTGCCAAAAAACAGGTGGCCATTCTGGTACCCACCACTATACTTGCTGCGCAGCATTACGAGAACTTTAAGGAACGTTTTGCCGCCTTCCCGGTGAATATCGCCCTGGTGAACCGCTATAAAACCGCCAAAGAGAAGCGGGAAATTTTTAACGGCCTTGCCGAAGGCAAGGTGGACATTGTGGTAGGTACCCACGCCCTTTTAAGCGAGAAGAACCACTTCAAGGACTTGGGCTTGCTCATTGTGGACGAAGAACAGAAGTTTGGCGTCAAGCAGAAGGAACGCCTCCGGGAGTTCCGCCTTTCGGTGGATACTCTCAGCATGAGTGCTACCCCCATTCCTCGCTCGTTGCACTTGAGCATGACCGGTGTTCGGGATATTTCCCTGATTAATACGCCTCCCATAAACCGCCTGCCCGTAGAGACCAAGCTCATGAAGCGGGACGACGTGGTTTTGGCGGAGGCGGTAAAGGACGAATTGGCCCGCGGAGGCCAAGTGTTTGTGGTCCATGACCGCGTGCAGAGCATAAACCGCCTGGCCGAAGAAGTGGAGGCCTGGGTGCCGGAGGCCCGTGTGGCGGTGGCCCATGGGCAAATGGAAGATCGCGATTTGGAACGGGTCATGAACGCCTTCTTGAGCAAGGAATTCGACGTTCTGGTAAGCACTAGCATTATCGAGTCCGGCCTGGACGTGCCCAACGCCAATACCATCATTATCAACAACGCCCATCACTTTGGCATTAGCCAGCTTTACCAGATGCGGGGACGGGTGGGGCGTAGCGATGTGCTTGCCAAGGCCTACCTGGTGATCCCTGCAAAGTCGGACATATCTCCGGAATCCATGCGCCGCCTAAAAGCGCTGGAACAGTACACTGACTTGGGGAGCGGCTACCAGCTGGCCATGCGGGATTTGGAAATCCGTGGCGCCGGGAACCTTCTGGGCCAGGAACAGCACGGTTTTATTGCCGAGGTGGGTTTCGAGACTTATATCCGCCTGGTCAAGGAGGCGGTAGAGGAACTGCGGGGCGGCACCGGGGACAAGCCCATACAGCCCCGCGTGGAGCTGGGAATCGACGCCTACCTGCCCGAGGACTACATTCAGGACGGCCTCACCAGGATTTCGCTGTACCAGCGGATTTCCCGCACCGCCTCTGTGGCGGAAGTGCAGGCCATTTCCCAGGAACTGGAGGACCGCTTTGGCCCGGTGCCTGTGCCTGCCCAGATGCTCATGAAGGTCACCGAAATCGGGTTCCTTGCCGGAGGGCTTCGGATCCAGGGACTTCAACAGCGCAAGGGAATCTTGGTGGCCACCTTCACGGAGTTTCCGCCTCCCGATACCCGCGTGCTGGCGGAAATTTCTGCCCGCTGCCCCTGCCCCATGCGGTACCTGGGGGCAACGCCCTTGCAAGCTGTGTTTGAACTGGGGCAGGGAAGTCCCGAGCAGTTAACGGGGAAGATTCTGGAGATTTTCCGCGGCTTCGCGGACATCCCGAAGACTTTGCAGTAGCCGGCGCACGGTATTTTCTACGACGTCGCCGGCATCGTCGCCGCCCTCAACGTGCGTAACTTCGTTTTTAACTTGCAAACCGCCACCGAACTTGGTGCAAAAACTTTCGTCGGCATCCGTCTCGAACAGCAGGCGTTCTGCGGGAATGCACGCAATTGCGGCTCGGCTGGATTTTTTCTCTAGGCTGCTCTGGTGTACCGAAATCAGCCCGCCCATGTCTAAAATCTGGCGGGCGGTGCCCATGTCTCCGCCAAAGCGGTGGAATATGGGCCGCGAAGCCGCGGTTCCCTTCCCGTAGCCCACCTGGCGAAGCAACTTCAAGGCCCGCCCGTAATCGCCTACGCAGTGGATTTGCAGGTCCCGCTGCAGTTCCAGAGCCAGTTCCGCCTGAAAAACGAACCATTGCTCCTGCAGGCCTCCTTCGCTGTATTCCGGGAACCTGCGGTCCAGTCCCGTTTCGCCCACCTGAAAGTTGGAGTCCCGCTCCAGGACCTGGCGCAGTCCGCGCAGTCCCTGTTTATGCGTTTCCGCAGCCCTTTGCACCGCCATGGGGTGGATTCCCAAAACCAGGTTGCAGCCCTTGGATTTAAGCCCCTCTGAGAGCCACAGTTCCCATAGGGGTTCCCATTCCTCTGGTTCGCACGCTACGGCATTGTAGGCGTAGCCTGCCTGCCCTAGGGCCTGCGCCAGGCGGCTTGGGTGGGGGAGCCTCCCCAGGTGCATGTGGTTGTCAAAGGCCATTTTTCCTCTTTTTCTAGCCTAAAATAACAAGAATTTCCACAAAAACAAAAAAATGCTTGTTTTTTTGGACAAAAAAGCCTAGTTTATGGCTACGGCATCCGCCGGAAACAAGTTTGAACCCAAAGAGCCGCTGTGCGGCAGCCAAAAGGAGATTATATGCGCGACCTTATCGAGAAGGTTTTGAAGAAGGGGCTTTCCGTGTCTTTTTCCGAAGAGAACGGTTTTTCTGTAATTCGTATTTGCAAGGGCGGCGAAGTGGTGGCCAGCTGCAGCCTGGGTTCCGCCGATTTCCGCGCCTCGGTAGAGGATTCCCTCCAGTCCCTTTTGCTGGACCTGGACCGCAAGGGCATATAGTTTAACCGCATTTCATACATACAAAAAGACCCGCTTCCGCGGGCCTTTTTTATATGCTATCGACTAGCAACTAATTGATTCCGTGAGCAACAAGCCTAGTTGATCCTTCCAACCAAGTTGCCGGAGAGCATGAAGTCACGAGAGCTGCCGTAGCTGTGGAAGCCAGCGGACAGGCTGAAGCGGTCGGTAAAGGCCTTCTCCAGGTAGAGAGCGCCCAAAACGTCCTTCACGTTCTTGGTCTTGAATCCCTGGTATTCCGGATGTTCATGACGGTCGCCGATATATTCGGCTTCCAGGATGATGCGGTCAACCACCGGGGTGAAGAAGGCAAAACCGCCCGTGATGGGCATGATCATGTCGTCGTCGGGGTTGATGTTCAGCAGGGCCGCTTCCGCAAAGATGTTCATGTGCTTGCGGATTATCGGCAGGTTGGCCTTCAAGGAGGCGTTGTGCTGGACATCGGCGTCGGAGTCATACACCACGTCGAACAGGTTGCCGCGGTAGGCCAGCTGCACGTTCAGTTCGCTGAGGCCTTCCAGACCGTGGAAGTTGAAGGCGGCACGGAGGTCGCCCTTGTTCAGGTGCGGAGCGGTGCTGATAAGGGACAGGTAGAATTCCATGTTGTCGGTGGGCGTGAAGCCGAACTGCAACTGGTTCTCGGAGGGCTGGGTAGACATGAAGCCGTTCAGGTAGCCGTCGATGTAGCCACCGAAGTAGTCACCGTTCTTGTCGGTGTTGTCCCAACGACCCACCTTGAAGTTCAGGAGGTCGGTTTCCTGATAGGCCCAAGCCTCGTCCAGCTCAAAGTAGTCGCCCACTTCGTTGTAGTTGTCGTTGCGGATGTCTTCGCGCTTCTGGCGCTTTGTCTTTGTCTTGCCGTCTTCACCGATCGGATCGACGGTCTTTTCCAGATCGCCAGGGTGCAGGGAGATTCCCAACTTGCCCTTGAAGTCGTCGCCTTCGGCCAAGATGGCGAAGTTGGCTTCGCCGTTCCAGGTTTCCAGGTTGTCGCCATTTTCGTCGTCTTCGGTGGCCCAGAACACCTTGCCGGCTTCCAATTCAAAGTCAGCCATCACGTCGAAGGAGAGCTTCTGGGTCTCGAACATGGCGTTGTCGATCATTTTTTTCTTCTTGCGTTTTTTCTTCTTGGCAGGCGCCTTGGCATCTTTCGCGGGGGCTGCGGCAGACACAAAGCCCGTGGTGTCGTCTTCAGCCTGGGCTACCTTGGCTTCGGCAGGAGCTGCGGCGGAGTCGGCGGCAGGGGCTGCTTCAGCAACGGCGCTATCGGCCGGTGCGGCTTCAGCGGCGGCTGCGTTGGCGCTATCGGCAGGAGCAGCTTCGGCAGCAGCGGCCTGTTCGGCAGGGGCAGCTTCGGCGGCAGGTGCAGCAGCTTCGGCAGGAGCGGCTTCGGCAGCAGGCGCAGCGGCCTGTTCGGCAGGTGCGGCAGCTTCGGCAGCAGGTGCTGCAGTTTCAGCGGCAGGTGCAGCGGCTTCGGCGGCAGGTGCGGCAGCTTCAGCAGCAGCGTTAGCGGGGGCGGTCTGTGCGGGGGCTGCTTCCGGGGCGGCAAATACGGCTGCCGCCAGGACGCAGGACGCAAGAATCATTTTTTTCATGAAAATCTCCTTTCATTAGCTATATGGTGAAATTTTAGTAAAAAATTGGGGGGATTAAGGCGATAATGGGCCTTTTTTATAAAATTTGTTTGGAATTTTTTTATGTTGTAGGCCTATGAGGTTTTGCTTGAAACGTTTTTTTGTTTTTTCGCTTTTGTTTTTTGCGTCTTTGGCCTTTTCCCAAGAGACATTGCCTGTATACAAGATGGTCAAGGGTAAAATCAACGAGGAGGCTCCCGTAGGGGAGTTGTCCCGCTCAGACTGGATCAAGGAACTGCCCATTCCCAAGGTCAAGGTGAAGAAGGTCTCCTGGGTCAAGGAAAAGGTGGTGCTCAAGGACAAGAAGGGCAAGGTGCTCAAAGACAAGAAGGGCAACCCCAAGACCAAGGTCAAGAAAAAGAAGGTGGTCAACTACGTAATGGAAGACCCCAAGGAACCGCCCAAGTTCGTTCCCATCGACTGCAAGATAGGCCAGGTGTACGCAAAGCGTTCGGAACTGGCCCGCTTCCAGCAGGAATCCATGGACCTAAGCGGCGAGTATGCCTCTGCCACGGGTAGCCTGTTCCTGAAAAAGTCCCCCAACAATCCGGGAAAGTTTACCGTCACCATCCAGAACGGGCCCCTGGGGGACCGCGCCGAGATAGAGGCTAGCGACATTCCTATGGAGGAATCCACCAACGGCGGGCGGCTGTCTTACAAGGAAGAGGGCTGCGCTCTGGACATTAGCATATTGAACCGCAAGGTGAAGGTGATGCAGCGGGGCTGCGTGGACTACAATTCCGGAAGCTTTACGCTGGCAGGGGAGTACAACACGTACAAGGGCAACACCCGCCGGGTAGAGGTCTTTGCCATGCCGGAACAGACCTTCAAGTTCAAAAAATACCTGTGGTGCGGCAGCGGGTTCGACTCCTGCGAAAAGGTCAAGGACGACAACGGCACCGTGTATATCACCTGGAGCAAGGACGGAAAGGGCTTCATAGAGCGCAAGGCTGGCGAGACCGTCAACCTTTACCGCCCCTTCGAACACATGATTCCCCGCAAGCGGGACTTTTACAAGGGCGAAAAGCCCGTGGTCATCAAGACCAAGCGCCCCGACATGGCGGGGGAGTGGATGATTTGGTACTTCTACCCCAAGGCGGAACGGCTCAAGATGGTGCGTGCCGGCATGAACGAAGAGACTGCCTACATGGAAATTTACGAGTAGGCACACTTTTTCTATCTTTGCGCCCATGAAAGTCTTTTTGTACGATACCACCCTCCGCGATGGAAACCAGGACCGCAAAATAAGCCTCTCGCTTGCCGACAAGCTGCAGATTGCCCGTATCCTGGACCACTTTGGCTTCGACTATATCGAGGGCGGCTGGCCCAACCCCAGCAACCCCACCGACGAGGAGTTTTTCCAGAAGATCAAGGACGTCAAGCTGAAGCACGCGAAGATTGCGGCTTTTGGTTCTACCCGCCGACCCAAGGTGCTGCCCGAGAAGGACCCGCTGCTGCAGGCCCTGGTAAAGTCTGGCGCCCCGGTCAAGACCATTTTTGGCAAGAGCTGGGACTTGCACGTGACCGACGTTATCCGCACCACCCTGGAAGAGAACCTGGACATGATCGAGTCCTCGGTTGCCTACCTCAAGGAACATTCCGAAGAGGTCATCTACGATGCGGAACACTTTTTTGACGGCTACAAGGCCAACCCCGAATACGCCCTGGAGACCCTCCGCGCTGCGGAACTGGGCCATGCGGACTTTATCGTGCTTTGCGACACCAACGGCGGTACCATGCCCTGGGAACTGGAAAAAATCGTGAAGGACGTGAAGAAGGTGGTTTCGACACCTATCGGCATCCACGTGCATAACGATGCAGGCCTTGGGGTTTGCAATAGCCTTTTTGCCGTGAAGAGTGGCGCTACCATGGTGCAGGGCGTGGTGAACGGCTATGGCGAGCGTTGCGGAAACGCGAACCTGACCACCATTGCCGCCGACTTGCATTTCAAGATGGGAGCCAAGTTCGCTGCCGCCAAAAAGCTGACGCGGCTCCGCCAGATGAGCGCCAGCGTCGACCAGATTGTGAACCTGCCTAGCGACGTGCATGCACCCTACGTTGGCGATGCGGCCTTTGCCCACAAGGGCGGCGCCCACATCGACGGCGTGATGAAGGTTTCTCGCAGTTTCGAGCACATTGACCCCCATACCGTGGGCAACGACCGGGTGTTTGTGACTAGCGACCAGGCTGGCGGTTCCCTGGTTGTGGAAAAGCTCAAGGCCATCAAGCCGGGTATCGACAAGAAGGACCCGGTGGTGGGAAAACTTTTGACCCTTATCAAGGAACGGGAAAACGCCGGCTGGCACTTTGACAGCGCCGAGGCAAGCTTCAAGCTGTTGGTTTATCGCCACCTGGGGATGTTCAAGGAACCTTTCAAGGTGCTGAACTACCGCGTAATCGAAGACAAGACCCCTCAGGGAGTGTCTGTTTCCCAGGCTACGGTCAAGCTTCAGATTGGAGACCAGGTGAGCCACCAGGTGAGCGAAGGCGACGGCCCGGTGAACGCATTGGATGCGGCGCTGCGCAAGGCCTTGCTGCCATTCTTCCCCAATATGGCCAAGGTCCGCCTGGACGACTTCAAGGTTCGCGTGCTGGGTTCCAACGTGGCCTCTGACGCTACGGTCCGCGTGTGGACTACCTTCGGCGACGAGAAGGGCTACTGGAACGTTGTGGGCGTTTCTAGCAACATCATCGAGGCCTCTTGGATGGCGTTTGTAGACGGCCTGACCTACAAGATCCTTGTGGACGAGAAGGTCATCGAGGGCGCCTACAAGCACATCGACGTGAAGCCCGTTGCGGAAAAGCCTGCTGCAAAGGAAGTTCCCGCCCCTGCCAAAAAGAAGAAACTGACCAAGCGGCAAGTTAAGCGGGCTGCAGGAATATAGTCCGCCCTTACGTCATCCCAAGAGTGCTGATTTTTCCTACGTCATCCTGAGTGGCCTCTGGCCACGAAGGATCCAGACCCGAGGTTAACATATGCAAATACTGAAAGTTACTCCGAAATCTGCTGAAATTGAACGCATCTGCGGGCGCGAGGTTGCACCCAGCAAAGAGATTCACGACAAGGTGATGCAAATCCTTGCCGACATCAAAAAGGGCGGCATAGCCAAGGCTACCGCCTACGCTCAGAAGTTTGACGGCCTTAAGGGCAAGAACCTTCGGGTGCCTGCCTCCGCTATTGCAAAGTCTGCGGCCAAGTGCCCCAAGGAACTCCAGAAGGCGCTCCGGCAGGCCATCAAGAACGTCCGCGATTTCCACCAGAACCAGATGGAAGAATCCTGGCTCATGGAGGGCAAGGATGGTGTGGTTCTGGGTCAGCGTATCCGCCCCATGAGGCGGGTGGGCCTCTACGTTCCGGGCGGCGCGGGCATTTACCCCAGCACCGTCATCATGAACGCGGTGCCGGCCCTTGTGGCAGGCGTAGAAGACATTGTGGTGGTGACTCCCATCAAGGGAGAAATCAACCGCGCCGTGGCCTTTGTGCTGCAAGAACTGGGCATTGACGAAGTCTACCACATCGGTGGAGCGCAGGCCATCGCCCTGCTGGCTTATGGCGCCAAGGACGCCAAGGGCAAGACCGTGGTGGAACGCGTCGACAAGATTGTAGGCCCGGGCAACGTGTTTGCCGCCATCGCCAAAAAGGAAGTCTTTGGCGTCGTGGACATCGACATGGTGGCCGGCCCCTCCGAAGTGCTGGTGATGGCAGATAACACCTGCGATCCGGATTTTGTGGCTGCCGACCTGCTTTCTCAGGCGGAACATGGGTCTGGCTTCGAGGCCGCTATTTGCATTACAGACAATATGGACACTGCCCAGATGATATCCGCCTGCGTGGATGTCCAGGTGGAAAATTCCCCCAAGCGTGAACTCCTGGAAAAGGTACTCAAGAATTTCGGCCGCATCTTGGTGGTCAAGGACTGGTTCGATGGCGTGGAAATCGCGAACCGCATCGCTCCGGAACACTTGGAAGTGATGACTGCAGAAGCCGAATCTATGGCCGCCCAAATCGAGAACGCGGGTGCCGTGTTTATTGGCCCCTGGTCTTCTGAACCGGTGGGCGATTACTTCGCGGGGCCCAACCACGTGCTGCCTACCAACGGCACGGGCCGCTTCTTCAGCCCGCTGGGCGTGTACGACTTCTTAAAGCGCATGAGCATCATCCGCTACAGCGAAAAAGCCATCAAGAAGAACGCCAAGGCGATAGCCGCCGTGGCGACCGAAGAGGGCTTTATCCACCACGCCGCCGCGGTACTCAAGCGTTTGTAACGTTCTCAAGCGCCTGTAAAAGCTTTCCTGAACCTATGAAAAATGCCGCCTGGTAGGCGGCATTTTTTGTAAACTCAAAAATGTGCGGAGCTAGAAGCCTACGCTCATCTGGACCATGTAGATACGTTCTTCGTCCTGGCCGGTATAGTAACCCAGTTCTTCGGCCCAGGTGGCGAATTCGAAGGTGAAGAACTGCAGCATTTCAAGCCCGATACCGGCTGCGGGGTACCCGCCCTTGAAACCGGCCGAAAGGCGCAGGGCCAGGGCCCTTATGGCGTAATTGTAGCCGGGCCATGCTATCAGGTTTTGCTCCACTTCCATACCGAAGTTGAGGTGGGATAGGGGCTTGTAGTTGTTGGCACCGTTGGTAATGTCGGTATAGTCCATGGCAAGGTTGAACTTGCGTCCAAAGCCCGTGTTCTTGTTGAAGAATCGAGGACTGTAGTTCAAGCCCACGGTCCAGTTAGGATCAATCTTGTCGCCTGCCAGTTCCTTGAAATAGATGTCTCTGACAGAGGAACCCACCCGGACCTCGCGGGTCAGCTGGTAGAGGACGCCCAAGTCGATGCCCATGGACACGGAGTTGAAATCGAAGACGTGGTCCGTTGCATCGTGGTAGCGGTCTGTCAGCGTATCTTGCAGGTTGTTATAGTTCATGATGTCGATGGTCATCATTTCAACCTTCTGGCGCTTGGCAGCCTTTACGCCAATACCCGCCGAGAAGTTGTTTGTAAAGCCATAGGATACGCCACCCTGCGCCACCGCATCTACGTAGAACGTGTCCACCACCATGTTGGGCAGCACGATTCCGCCGTCCAGGTAGGGGGCTACGTTTCCGTCCACCCAAATGGCACCTCCGATTCCGTGGAATGCCAGTTCGGCATCCATCTTGATTTTCATGGAGAGGTACTTGTGGTCGTAGTTGTTAATCTTGTGGATCAGCTCCGGGTGTGCCGACAGGGAGTCCATCAGAACGGACGATGCCTTCAGGCCGTTTTCCGACGCTTCCCTGGCTGCGCCCTGGTAAAGGGCTTGTAGGTCCTTGGCCACGTTGTAGGTGTGGAAGTACTCCTCGAATGGGCCTGCGCCACCCAGGTTCAAGCGCATGTCGCCATAGTTCCTGGGGTAGTAGCCCGTTTCGGGGTACTGGTCGTAATTGCCCAGCTTGTTAATTTGGGTAAGGCCTGCGTAGTTGAAATAGATGGCTTCCTTGTCGTCTACCACGGCCACGTGGGCGTTACCCATGGCCTCTGCACGGAGGGAACGGTGGGTAGGGGCCTTGATGGCGAGGGCGAATGTAGCGAGGCACAAGGCTATTAGAACGATTCTCTTTCTCATTCTTTGTACCTCGCAGCTTGGGCTTCAAGATTTTTCCGGTATGCTTCTTCGGTGTAGTTGACCCAGCAGCCGCCAATATATTTCTTTCGGTATTCCAGGTCGTACTTGCCCTCGTAATCCAGGGAGACCTGTTTCTTTTTGGCCATGTATTCTTCAAAGGGCAATTTCTGGGGGTTGTACACCAAATTCGCTGCGAACTTGAACCGGTGGTCACCCGTGTTGTTCCTGTCGCTTACAAGCGAGTGTATAAACTCCCACTCGTCGTCATCGGCGGGCTGCCCATCCATGTCAATGTCCACGGACCTGTACTTTTCGTTGGGGGCGACAGACTTCACAATCATCAGGTTGGACGTGCCCTTCTTTTGGTCGGCCATGTTCATGGCTATGCTGAATTCGTCGAATACAAAGTTCTGGTTGTTGTCCCTGGGGTCTTCGTCAACTACTCCGTCGCCATCGTTGTCCTGGCCGTCTACGACTTCCTCGTCCACGCAGCCGTCGCCGTCCTCGTCTACGTCCATGCTGTAGCCGGTAAACGAGATAACCGCAGACAGGTTTTTCTCGTTTTCATCGGGGTCGTCTGATACTTCGGTTACAGAAGCGATAGCCTCGCAAGAGGCGCTGGTGGTGGTGTTTTTGCCTTCGGCCGACAGAAGGGAAGAGAATCCAGGGAAGATTTGCCCGACGACGGAACCCATGGACTCGGGGTTCTTTGCGCAGGTAAGCGCCACTTCGTGAAGGAATTCAAGGCTCTCTGCGCCCTTGTTGCCGTGAAGTCCGTTCAAGATGTCTCCTATGCTGCACTTGGGCAGACCCGAGATGGGATCCTTTTCCTTACAGGCGGCAATGTTGGGCATTTCTTTGCGCAAAACCAGCATGAACTGGAACATCTCCAAAACCATGTAGCTGTCGGAGATGGTCTTGAAGGTGACCACGCCGTCCAGCCTTCCGGTGGTGTCGTAGGTGATGAATTTCTTCATGAAGTCCACTACGACGTTGATGCTTTGATGGTACTTTTGCGCCATTTCGTCGCTCATCCCTGCAATGGGGAGTACGGAGGCGTTTCCATCGGTGTTTACGTACTTCAGAATTTCAAAGGCGTTGACTTCCTCTAGGTTGATCTTGGCCTTGGCCGAACCGTACCAGGCTTCGGAGTGTGAAGAGTCTGCAGCGATAGCCTTGCTAAAGTAGCGCTCTGCCTCGCCGTAGTCGTTGTTGCGGAACTTAAGGTATCCTTCATAGGTCAATGCGTCGGCGTCACTATTGTCAACATTGATGGCCTCTGTGGGGTTGAACAAGTTGCACCCGACAATGCCCAAAAACAGGACGCATAGGGAACATAGGACGATTTTTAGTTTCATAAGTCGTACTTGGTAGTTTGGTTCTCCATAAAGATAACTTTCTTCTTACAAAAAGACATAAATAAGGGGAAAAAAGACATAAATATGGGTTCTTTTTATATTTGGAACCATGAGTTTGTGCCAGGACTATTTCCCTACCAAGGCCTATGTGCTTGCCGAAAAAAGGCTGGGTTCCCTGTTGGGTCGGGAAAGGGATAGGCTTGACGCTTTGGCAAGGGGCTTAGGCCGGGACCATGCCATAGGTCCGGACAACCTGGCCGAGCAGGCTCCCTTCATTCTGGAATTTGCCCAAGAATACCACAAGGCGTACGACTCGTACCTGGCTGCAGTGCTGCCCCAGCACCCAAGGCCCATCCAGTGCGGGCCCTCTTGCGGAAACTGCTGCCACCATTACCCCATGTCGGTGGAGCCTTTCGAGCTGGTTTACTTGTACATGAACCTGCGAAAGCGCGATGATTTCCTCTCCATTATGGAGGACTGCCAAATTCGTGCAACGTTGTTCGAAACCCTGCTGAACGGCAGGCTTGCTTCCGAGGCCTCCGAAGACGAGGCCGAAGACGGAGCACTTCACGACTATTTTGGCCGGTGGAAGCCATGCCCCTTTTCCAATTCCAGCGGAGATTGCGGCATATACGGCCTAAGGCCGGTTTCTTGCCGCATGTACTTTAGCGAGACTTTGCCCAAGTTCTGCACTCCGGAATTTTTGCAGACCGAAAAGAACGAAAGCTACGTGGTTTACATGCCCGACAACGTGGAAGAGGCCCTGCTGGGAATATCGGAACATTATGCCGACCTGGAACTCCCCGAAAGCTATTTTGGCGGGCTTTTGTCTTTGAACCTTTACGAGGGAATTCTAGGATGATAGGCGAAGGGCAGTTGGATTTGTTCGGCCAGTTGGATCTTTTTGGGGATTCCCCCAAAGAGCCACAGGTGCCTGCATCCCAGGCGTCGTCTCCCGACAGTTCCATGAACGGCCTGGTCACTTTCAAGTACAGCCCCCGCATGAAAAAGTGCATCCGTTGCGTGGGCGGGTTCCTTTTTGGCCACCCCGAGGTGCTGCTGCCGGGCTACATGAAGGCTCCGGAATTTGCACAGGCCAGGGAAATTGCCGCCGAATGGGCGGAACATGCCATACGCCGCAAGACCCAGAAGAACAAGATGATGAAAAAGACCAGGTGCTGGCGGACAAGGGCGAAAAGACCCTGGAATCCCGCAGCAAGATTCCGCCCATACGCCCCAAGGGAACCTATCACGACTTGAACCAGGTCTTGGCTGCGGTGAACGAGACTTATTTCGACGGTGCCTTGACCTGCCGCATTACCTGGAGCAACAGGGTAGGGGGCCTTAGCTTCCATTCCGTGCGCAAGGACCCCATAACGGGGGAAAATTTCCACCTGATTAGCATCAGCAAGGGGTACGACGCCAAGAACTGTCCCCTGTATGCGGTGGCAGGAGTGGTTTACCACGAATGCCTCCATGTGGTGATACCTGTGGAGGAACACAATGGCCGCCGCGTGGTCCACGGCAGGATATTTAGGCAGCGGGAACGCCGCTACATCTATTTTGACGAATGGAACCGCTGGCACAAAGAGGTTCTGCCCAGAAACATCCGCGCCATGCGCCGCGGGAAAGAACTTTGAAATAATCGAGGAATAAAATGACTGATCCAAGAATTACGCAACTTGCAGAGAATCTAATCAACAATGCCATCGGGCTTAAGGCGGGGGAGAACATCCTTATCGAGACCACGGACACCCCCGACGAAGTCTCCACGGAGCTGGTGAAGGCGGTAGAGAAGGCGGGCGGAAACGCCTTTGTCCGCAATTCCTGCAGCCGCGTCCGCCGTCAGGTTATCAAGTCTGCTTCCGAAGAGCAGATGAAGATTGCCGCGGAACTGTCCTTGGCCGAGATGAAAAAGATGCAGGCCTACATCGCCATTCGCGGGGCCGACAACGCCATGGAAAACTGCGACATCAGCGACGAGAAGATGCTTTTGTATCGCACCATGACTCAAGAAACGTTAGATTACCGCGTGAACAAGACCAAATGGTGCGTGCTCCGCTGGCCCAACCCCTCCATGGCGCAGGGCGCAAAGATGAGTACCGAGGCTTTCGAGGATTTTTACTTCAAGGCCTGCCTTGCGGATTACCCTCGCATGAATGCTGCCGCCAAGCACCTGATGGATTTGATGAACCGCACGGACAAGGTTCGCCTTGTGGCGAAGGATACGGATTTGACCTTCAGCATCAAGGACATTCCTGCGGTTCCCTGCTGCGGCAACATGAACATTCCCGACGGAGAGGTCTATACGGCGCCCGTGAAGAACAGCATTAACGGAGTTATCCACTACAATACGCCCACGCTTTACGAAGGTAAGCAGTTCAGCGGCATACGCCTGGAATTCAAGGACGGCAAGATTGTGGGCGCCGCCTGCGAAACCGGCGACAACAAGAGCCTGAACGCCATATTCGATACCGACGAGGGCGCCCGCTACGTGGGGGAATTTGCCATTGGAATCAACCCCTATGTGATGGAACCCATGTGCGACATCTTGTTTGACGAAAAGATTGCGGGAAGCATCCACTTTACGCCGGGCAAGTGCTACGAAGACGCCTACAACGGGAACCATTCCGCTATTCATTGGGACTTGGTGCTGATTATGCGCCCTGAATATGGCGGCGGCGAAATCTGGTTCGACGACAAGCTCATCCGCAAGGACGGCCTGTTCGTTGTGGACGAACTCAAGTGCCTGAACCCAGACCAACTTAGAGTCTAAAAAAGTAATTGCGAAGGCGAAGCCTGGAGCAACCCGTTCTTGCAATCTTTTTTAGGAAAACAAAAAGCCGTCCTTTGCGGGACGGCTTTTTGAATGCTTTGCCATAGCGGGTTCGAGCCGCTATCTCAATTACACCCCCTTGACGAGGATCTCGCCAATCTGCACGGCGTTGAGGGCAGCACCCTTGCGGATCTGGTCGCCGGTGAGCCACAGCGTGTTGCTGTTCTCGTCGGCCAGGTCCTTACGGATACGGCCTACGAACACGTTGTCCTTGCCGGCGCTTTCCAGCGGCATGGGGTACACGTAGTTCTGCGGGTCGTCCTTCAGGGTCACGCCCGGAGCGTTCTTGAGGGCGTTGCGGATTTCTTCCACAGAAACCGGGCGTTCCGTTTCGAACCACACGGATTCGGAGTGAGAACGGAGAGAGCTCACGCGCACGCAGGTGGCGCTGGTACGAACGTCGGAATGCATGATCTTCCGAGTTTCGTTGAACATCTTCATCTCTTCCTTGGTGTAGTCGTTTTCCGTCATCTTGTCGATCTGCGGAATCACGTTGTAGGCCAGCTGGAAGGGGAACTTGTTGATGTGGGTGGTAGAACCGGTTTCAATGATGTCCTTGTACTGCTGCTTCAGTTCTTCCATGGCTACGGCACCGGCGCCGCTGGCACTCTGGTAAGAGGAAATGTGGATCTTCTTGATGTGGGAAATCTTGTTGATGGGGTTCAGCACCACCACCATCATGATGGTCGTGCAGTTGGGGTTGGCGATAATGCCCTTGCCGCCCAGTTCCGCCTTGTAGAGCTTGATGTCTTCGGGGTTCACTTCGGGAACAACCAGAGGCACGGCGGGGTCCATGCGGAAGAAGCTGGTGTTGTCCACCACCACTGCGCCGTTTTCCACGGCGATGGGGGCGAATTCCTGAGAGATCGCGGCGCCTGCAGAGCTGAGCACCAGGTCGATTCCCTTGAAGGAGTCCTTGTTCAACACTTCGCACTTCAGGGTTTCGCCCTTGAACTTGAATTCGCGACCGGCGCTGCGTTCGGAGGCGAGGAGCTTCAGGCTTTGCAGCGGGAAGTTGCGTTCCTCGAGGATGGAAAGGATTTCTTGGCCTACGGCACCAGTGGCGCCCATGATGGCTACGTTGCGAATCATACGTTTAACCTTTATTGTTCTTCTTGTTGAGGTTGATAATTTATAAGCAGTGCCTGGATGGCGCTTATAAAGCGTTCCAGGGAAACTTTGGATTGCGCCAGCTGGTCCTTGGCCTGCTGCCTTTGCACCCTCTGCTCGTCTGCATTCTCTTGCAGGGTGTAGTTGTAGAGGGAGTAGGCGGCTAGCCTCAGGCTTTCTGTGGCTTGGATAAGCTCGGTGTGCGCTTCGCTGGATTCGTGGGGGTGGAACAGCCCCAGGGCCTTCTTGTTGATGGCCATGGCGTTGTTGCTGATGGCAAGGGCCTGACGGCTCTTTTCCTCACGTTCCTTCTCGCCGATGTTGGGCGGGAGGGTGCCAAAACCATTGATGGCGTTTTCCACCTCTTGCATCCGCTTGATGACCTTGCGGGATTCGTCCATGTAGCTGTCCAGCCTGGCCTTTGCACCTTCGGTGAGGGTGGCGGGCCTTGCAGGCCTTTGTCCTTGGACTTCTTCGCCAGCGGCACCGGGGGTTCTAACCTGTGTTCCGGTGACCCGGCCCTTCTTGGATTTTGCAGGGGTGCCGTCCTGGAACGAGGATATGTAGTCCTGGTACATGGCGTTCTGCGCGGCGATGTCTTCGGCGGAGTACGAGGAAGTGATAATCAGGGTGGGCCTGTCCCAGTAAGAGATCCCTACGATGCTGGCGAGCATTAGGGCTGCAAAGATTCCGTTGGCTACTTTTTCCGGCGTTTCCTCGCTCTTGATGACATAGAAGATGGCAAAGAAGAACAGGCTTCCGAATGCCAGCAGCAATCCGCCGTCGGTATTGTAGGCAATAAAGGAGTTCTTTGTGAAATAGAACAGGCAGTCCAGGATGACTATGATGAACGACAACAAGGCTCCGACCATTTTCTGGCCGCGGGTTGCTGCCGCTGCGGACTGCAATATAGTGATGAACGTGACTCCCAGCGGGAGTACGAACATCAATGCAATTTGAGCTACGTCCTGGTTCATGGGCTAGAAGGGGAGGTCGTCGTCGCCTTCGGGCATGGGTGCGTCGTAAGACGGAGCGCCGCCCTGGGGCTGGTTGAAGTTGTTGGAACCGCCCTGGTAGGAGTTGCCTCCCTGGTAAGAGGGGGAACCGCCCTGGGTGCGGGGGCCAAGAAGCTGGAAGGTGTCCATGCTCACCTCGGTGGCATAGCGCTTCTGGCCGTTCTGGTCGGTCCAGCTGCGGTTGGTGAGGGAGCCTTCCACGTAGAGGCTCATGCCCTTGTGCACGCCAAGCTGTTCGATAATGTCGGCAGTCTTGCCCCAGCCCACGATGTTGTGCCAGTCGGTCTGTTCCTTCTGTTCGCCGTTGTTGTCGCGGTAACGGCGGCTGGTGGCGAGGGAGAAGGAGACGCGCTTGCGTCCACCGGTCTGGCTCATGCGGAATTCGGGGTCTTTGCCAATATTGCCAATAAGCATCACTTTGTTCAAATAAGCCATGATTTGTCCTTTTGTTTTTTTTGTTACGGAGGCAAAAATAAAAATTTCCACATGTCAATTTGTGCCATTTCCCTAGAAAAAAGCACTTTTTGCAAAAAAGTCGGGGCTTTTTTTATATTATTTGGAAGTATGGTAACTCTAGCACTTTCAAATTTTGAAAAGAAATTCCCCCAGGCCCTTAGGGGCAAGCGCCTTGGCGCGGTCCTTCACCCGGCATCGGTCCTTCCGGACCTGCACTACACCCTCGATTTGCTCAAAGAATACGACGGCAAGCTCTTCAAGCTGTCGGCCCTTTTTGGCCCTCAGCACGGCATCAAGGGACACACTCAAGACAATATGATCGAATGGGAAGGCTACACCGACCCAGAACTGGGCATTCCCGTCTATAGCCTTTACGGCGAACACCGGGAACCTACTCCCGAAATGCTTTCCCACGTGGACATGATGCTGGTGGACCTGCAAGACGTTGGAGCCCGCTACTACACGTTTATCTGGACTCTGTTCCTTTGTATGAAAGCCTGCGAAAAGGCCGGCATCCCCGTCATCGTGGTGGACCGCCCGAATCCCATCAACTGCGTGGACGAAGAAGGCCCGGTGCTGGATTTGAACTACACGAGTTTCGTGGGCCTGCATAGCATTCGCACCCGCCATGCGAAGACCATCGGCGAACTAGCGGTACAGTTCAAGGAAGAACGCTTCCCCAAGTGCGAACTCTACGTGCTCGAGATGGAAGGCTACGATAAGAAGATGTGGTACGACCAGACGGGACTCCCGTGGATTTTGCCCAGCCCGAATATGCCGACTTTGGATACCGCCATCGTTTACCCCGGCATGTGCCTGTTCGAGGCCACCAACGTGAGCGAAGGCCGCGGTACTACGCGCCCCTTCGAAATTTTCGGTGCCCCGTTTATCGATGCGGTCAAGCTCTGCAAGTACATGAACGGACTGAATTTGCCTGGCGTGTACTTCCGCGAGAATTACTTTCAGCCCACGTTCCACAAGGGTGCGGGCCAGATTTGCGGCGGTGCGCAGATTCACGTGCTGGACCGCGACAAGTTCCGCAGTTTTGACATGGCGGTAAAGCTGTTGCAGTACATCTTCAACGAATACCCCAAGGATTTTGCTTGGAAGCAGCCGCCTTACGAGTACGAATTCAAGAAATTGCCCATCGACATTCTGCTGGGCAACGGAACGTTCAGAAAGGAATTTATTGAAAGTAGTATTTAACCCGGAGAAAATTATGACCGAACAGAAAAACGGAAAATTTGAAATGCCCGCCCTCCCGTATGCGGCGGCAGACCTGACCCCGGCCTTAAGTGCCGAAACCATCGAGTTCCACTACGGAAAGCACCTGCAGACCTACGTGAACAACCTGAACGCGGCCCTTCCGGGAAGTGCCTTTGAAGGCAAGTCTCTGGAAGACATCGTGAAGAGCGCCGAAGGCGGTGTTTTCAATAATGCAGGCCAGATTCTGAACCACGCCATGTATTTTTTGCAGTTTGCCGCCCCGAAAGCCGGTAACGCCCCCTCGGGCAAGATCGCAGAAGCCATCGCTCGCGATTTCGGCTCCTTCGAAAAATTCCAGGAAGAATTCCAGGCAAAGGGTGCCGGCCTCTTCGGTTCCGGCTGGGTGTGGCTTTCTGCCGATGCTAGCGGCAAGCTGGTGATTACGCAAGAAGGCAACGCCCAGAACCCGCTCACCAAGGGCCTCAAGCCGCTCCTCACGTTCGACGTGTGGGAACATGCCTACTACATCGACTACCGCAACCGCCGTCCGGATTACCTGAAGGCGCTGTGGAGCATCGTCAACTGGGAAGAAGTCAACAAACGCCTTGGCTAGCACGGGAACTAAACCAGCAAAGTAATGTTTGGATTCCATAAGAAAAAGCAGTGGATTGACAGCAAGTCCGTGGAATACCTGATGGGTATCAGCCCGCTTTTTACCATCAGGTATAGTGTTCTTGTGGGTGGCGACCGGGTCTCCTTTAATTTTCGCAATGAAAAGGGGGAGATGGTCGCCGACTTGTTTTCCAAGAACGTGGTCGAGGTATCCATCCACTACCAGGGGCAGGGAATGCTTGAAGTGTTTCCGGTAGGCAAGAAGGGCATTACGGAAAAGGGTAATCTCCATATTCTCAAAGCTGTTTTTGATAAGTTTATTGACCTGTGCCCTAAAACCCAGGCTAATTTCAGCGTGGCGGAGCTCCACAAAATGCAAAAGGAGCTCCACGACCAGATTGAACGCATCGTGAATGTGTATGGGTGGGAAAAAACGAAGGAATGCAAGTCCAACGACATTGACATTTACCTGAATTCCATCAAGCCCCAATACCGCAAGCGTCTGATGGATTTTCTCATTCGTCTGGACAAGTGCAGTGTCCCGGTGACCATCACGCTGAATATCGATGGCACTACCGACGAGATGATTGGTTCAACTCTGAATGAGTTGGCCCTCTACGAAATGGAAGACCAGGAGAAGGGCTAAGGTTTTTGGTCTATTAGTCGCAGAACCAATGTGAACCGTGCTCACAGGCCTTGCCGTGGCTTCCGGGGCCGTTGCCGCCACGGCTGAAAAGTCCATCGTCGTCGTCCGGAGAACCGCTAAACAGCACATTGGGTGCGTCTATTCTGACGGTTTCAACCGTGGGCTTTCCGTATTTTTTCTTCATCGTCGCCAATAATAGAAAATAGGGGACAGCGTTGTCAATAGGTAACCAGTTCCTCGATTTTATTCCTGAACCAGAAAATCGCCTTGAAAGCAATAACATGATAAATGGCGGTGATGAATACCGGCATGAAGGTGACGCCGGAATTGTTGCCCAAAATAAATAGAATCATTATAACGAAAAGTGTCCCTGAGCAAGCAATGCTGAGCCCAAGGGGGGTGGAGGCTATCCGCTTTGCTGCACTGGTGCTTAGATTTTTCTTGAAAAGGAATAAATTCAGCAGACTCAAAGGGATGGCAAACAGTACAGCAAGTCCAGGAAAGATTAATATTAGGCCTCCGTCTCTCATGTCCACGTGATCTAAAAATACAAAATAACTTACTACGGGAATGATTGGCATAATCATGCAAAAAATCATCCAACCAAGTATGTGTTTGGCCTTTAGATTGTTCATCAAATGCCTCCTTTACAAGACTTACTTTCATTTTGTTCAATTTTATTCCTGAACCAGTAAATTGCATTGATTGCTATAAAAAAATGAATGGCTGTTGCAACAAATAAGAAGATTGCTTCAAATAGACCGCCCAAAAAAGCAAAAATATTGAGGAAGAAAAGTATTCCTGAGCATGCAATGCCGAAACCGAGTGGGATGGTCGCAAACCTTTTGGCCGCATCGGTGCTTAGATTTTTCTTGAAAAGGAATAAATTCAGCAGGCTCAATGGGATGGCGAGCAGTCCTGCATATGAAATGAAGAGAAGTATTAGGGCTAGATAACCGGATTTGTGCGAATATTCTGCAAATCCGAGAGTGCCTGCCACGAGAATGAAGGGCATAATCATGCAAAAAAGCATCCAACCAAGTATGTGTTTGGTTTTTAGATTGCTCATCAAATGCCTCCTTTACAAGGACTTCTTTCTGAATATACCTTTATTTATGCGGATTCGCAAGC
>CACXIR010000007.1 GCA_902767785.1 Fibrobacter succinogenes
ATGCGACAAGTCAACATTTATACACCTGAAGGCAAATTGCAGACTTCTGAATTTAATTTTTTCGGCAGCGGTGGAGCCATAAACAAGCGATTGAATCGTTGCACCCGTATTTCCATTGACATCGGCCCGAATAAAAAAGCCTATTTCGTGCTATACAATAAGTGGCGATGCAGGCTCGCAACCAAGTGTGTACGCATCTCCTTTCTTGAACCCAAATACGAACTGGGTTCCACATACAATAAATCCGTCTGGTTCCTTGACGATAAAGAGAAAAGAATGCTTATGGAGTTCCTAAAAATAAAAAGGCCCTATGCATCTGATAACGAGCCCTCAAATAACTGGCAATGTGTTATTAGAGCTTTCAACAACAAAATTCGTGACAAATCCTACAGAATTTTACCCTACGATACACCCATCCCCGACTATACAAAACTGGAGCCATAATGACAAGAGAACTTTCACGCGTGCCACGCTGGGACATACTTCGGAATTTCTATCGCGACTTCGATAACGGCCGCAAGTGTGGCTGTGTTGAAAAGTGGAAAAGGGAAATGCCCAAAGGTGGCCTTAAGCGAGAATTTTTCGAAACCAAAATCCACACCGAATTCCTGAAGGATCGTCACGAAAAGCTGAACAAGGAATTCCGCTGGACCTATGCGAACATAAAAAAGCTTATCGCGCTTGACCAGCATTTCAGAGAACTGCACCGGAGCATTGCCCGTACGTTTGAGGCAACCAAGAAGGATATCGCTGTACTCAACGCGAAAAATCACAAGTGGTACAGGGAGTACGAACTCGAATCGGAAATCTGCCCTGCGAATGATTGGAATATTCCCGGCGAACACGAATACATCAGCGATTTGCTTTTTTGGTACGCGAACTGGGGTTCCATCAACATCTGCTCCAGTACGAACGAACACTACCCCGAACGTCATAAGATTTACCTCGTTCCCGCTTGTAAACAGATGCTGCGCATTGACAAGTTCGCCCAAAACGACGTCACTTGGGAACTCGACTCGCTTCTCTACGACAGCGATTCAAGCCTCTACACCTTCCACGACATGGTCCGCATGAGACCTGAACAATTTGAGGTGAGCTATACATTGAGATTTTAAACAAAAACGAGGTACTATGAGAAGACGATACATTTATCAGCTGGCGGCAACAATACTGCCGAATGGGCTGGGCTATGACACCGTTGACCACGACCTGGGAATTTTCACGTCGCTACGCACCGCCAAAAAAGTTCTGCGGGATTACGTCAAGGGCGGGGATTTCTATTGCCCGACCTATAGTTTTTCCATCATGTACCTGCCCGTCGACAACGATCTGGATTATGAATCCGATAGGCAAATCAACGTCTATTCGCCCGATGGCAAATTGCAACTTTCGGAATTCAACATGATGTCATGCAACGGGGCGTGGAGCAAGAGCCTGAATATAGACCTTCGCGCCGTCATCGACATCGGCCCCGGTAAAAAGCCGTATTTTACGCTGTACAACCATTGGAAACGAGGACTCGCGACCAAGTGCGCGCGCATCTCCTTTCTGGAACCCAAATACGAACTGGGCTCCTCGTACAACAAATCCGTCTGGTTCCTGGACGACAACGAGAAAAAGATGCTCATGAAGTTCCTGAGAACAAAATGCAGGAGCATATTTAGCGACAAGTGCACGAACAACTGGATGAGCGTCATAGGGGCATTCAATAACGAAGTCAAAGGCGATGATGACAGCCGCATCCTGCCCTACGATTTACCCATCCCTAATTACAACAAATTGGAACCGTAGTGAGAAAATGCCTTTGGGCGTTCCCCGGCCAAATCGATGTGTCATCCTGAGCGGAGTGCAACGGAGTCGAAGGATCTAGCCGGGTCGGGCCATACTCGCACGCCGCTAACGGCGCACTCACCGAGCCTTGCTAACGCGAGTCTCGTCCCTTCGGGTAACTGTCCCTAACGCAAAAAGCATAAAGATTTTCCTAGTTAAGGTAATGTGAAATTTGTGCTTGTTAGCAGGCTTTTGACCGCTAGGAATAGAATCTTTTTTTTCTGAATCCTCTCACAAAAAAATGCAGAAAAAATCATTTCAACTATTGACTTTTAGGGGCGTATTATATATATTATGAGTAGTAGGGGCCTAGCCGCTCCGAAATGGAAAAAAGACACAATTAGCTAACTAAAACACAATCTTAAAAGGATGGTTTTTTATGTCTGAATTGAATTCTGTTGAAAAAACAGCAAAAATTCTCATCTGCAACGCATTGCTCTATGAACTGGAAAAAGAACGAGAAGTTTCTCGCTATCGGTTCAGTTATACTACACTAGCGTTCATCGCAAATCGCCAAAGACTTTCTCCTGAATTTCTGAAAGAGTTAGACGATGTTCTTGTAGAACTCGGATGGAGTTTCATCAATATGGGAGACTCCTTCGCTATCGTAAAGACAGAAAAAATCAATCAGTGGACCAAACTCGCTTATAAGCGAGTTGAGGATCTTGTAAATTACTCTGACGAAGAAATTTCTGAAAAGTTCAAAGAATTAATTGACAACGAACCCGATTTCACAACGGAATCGGCTAGTTAGTTCAACTCCAGCAAATCTTGCCGTATAGTACCGTGCATGAACCATGCTCGGCATTGGTTGCTATACGGCCTAAGAGATTGTACAAACTTCAAACCACAACAAACAATCAACCGCCCAACATAAAGGAAATCTAGATATGAATACTTTGGCAATCAAAATCCATTATGACAATCGTCCCAACCTTACCAACAGCCTTAAATACTCTATGCCACCCAAAGCAGAAGACTATGCCGAATTCTTTAATGCTGGAGTTCGAAATAATACCGGCTTAGGCTTTCATGAGTGCTTAAACTTTTATAGAACTTCAGATGGTAAATGCAGGATTTATTTCCCTCCCACAACAGCAGAAAAGCTTTCAAAAAGAATAGGGGAACGAGTTAATTTAGTTTGGGTCATTTATAGCAATGAAAAAAATTGCAAATACGCAGAACACATCGTAGGCGTTCACAAGAACGCATTGATTTTAGCAAGTGACTCCTCGTTACAAAGACCTGATTTTCCAGAAATAGAAGGAAACGTTCCTGAAGGAATTGATAAGGAACTATTCTATCATGCCGAAGCAGATGCGGAAGATAGCATCCTTTTTAGTGAGCCGATTCCATTTAAGCTGAAACGATATTTTCCAAATTTAAAGACCTGGGGCTACGGCTTTCGATATATGGACGAAGATAAGTTCCGTTTGATTCTGGATGATCGTGCAGAATGTATTGGTAATACTAGTTCCTTCTTAGAAAAGGAAGAAAAAATACGGCTTCTTGGCTGTTGCCCGATTCCAGATAAGGAACTCGGTCGCCAAGGCGAGGAATTTGTTTATCGCAAAGAAGTCGCCTTTTTAAAAGAACATGGAATGGATGCTTCTTGTGTTGAATGGGTTGCTGCAAGGTATCCTCAATCTCCATTTGACATCAAAACATTGAGATTTCTTGATGGTGTACCGGTAACCCACTATCTAGAAGTCAAGTCCACTAAAAGTATGAAGTCTCCTAATATCTACATTTCTCGCCGAGAAATCGATTTCGCAGAACTTCAAGGAAATAGTCATAGTGTTGTAATTTATGATGCAGAAACACAAACTGCCAAGTACTACAATCTAGACAAAATCCGCCAAATGTTCAACTTGCAACCAGTTGAGTACAAACTTAAAGTAAAAAAATACAGAAATAAGTGATCTCAAAACACCGGGCTTTTCTTTTTCACGATATTCTATTGGCGATTCTTTTTGAGGGTCGTATATTTTTAGAGTTGTTCTATTTCGCTTTGCTACGATTCAATGCCAATTTCCTGTTTAGGGATCCCATTTAAATAAATCTATTGCTTTTTGGATTACAGCGGCAAGGGATCTTCCTGAAATCATCGCAATACAGGCGATGCCACATAAAGTTGAGTTTTGTGGTTGGCGGATTAAACGCATTTTATTTTCCTCCAAATAATATTATTCGGTGTTTTAAATAATAATACATAAAAAATTATTGCGTTGTCAACCTAACGCATTTTGTATCTCTATTTGTCGCATTGAGTATGTATTTTGAGAAAAAATCTACCATCTCCAATTTACTTTATGCTCAACCATTCAGAAAATTTCACTAACTCCGAATTCGAAGCCTGCCTTAATTTCTGGCAGCCGATTGTCAAGAAGATTTATGCCTGCAATACTGATGGAATCTTCCCGAATAAAGATGGTGTTTATGCGGCATTTGTTCGTTTGCAAAAGGCATGGCCAAATATTGGCTTTGAGATTTCTTATAAGCAGGAATCCAGGGGCTATCGCGAATGCGATAAGACGCAGGCCACCTGCATTTCCAAATCTTTTGAGGGGCGGGGTTCTATCAGCCTTATCGTGAATTGCGAGGCGGAGTTTTTAAGCATCCATTTCGAGTATGCGGATATAGAGGCGTTCAACGTCCCTTTTCGGCGCAGTCAATGTGACCTCGGCACCACTCTCGATAATCTCGCAAATTTCATCGAGGAATATCCAAGTTACTGCGAACAATCTTCAAGAATCATAACCGAGATCGAAAAAGAGCAGAAACAGGAAGAAATCGCACGGGATACAATCCGCGCGACGGTTTCGCACATTATGGAATCTTCAAAGTATTCCTGGAATTTGACCAAAGATGAAAAAACCTTTTCGCTAGAAGTCTCAATCAACAACGAATACATCGTCGAAATGGATTTCAACACCCAAAATTACCTAGAACGAATTCCGGCATTGCAAGGTCTCTTGAAACAAACGGAAATCTTCTTAAAAGAAATTTCGTTCCCGATAACGATTCAGTTGCAAGAAAAATCTTGAAGTCGGAAATTCCGGCTTCAAGTTTCTAAGGTGCAAAAATTTCCTCCTTTAATTGTTATTCCCCTTGACAATCGTCATCCATGAATTTATATTTGTAGTGAACAAGTGTGTAGTCTCGTCTTTTTTGCATGTAGACGAGAAGGAGTTTAAATGAAGAAAGATGTAACGGCGATTGCTAAACCAGAGTTCTCCCTGATAGACGAAAATATGCTCAAGTCGCGGATATATACTATTCGCGGGCTCAAGGTCATGCTTGATGCCGACTTGGCGGAAATTTATGGATATAGTACGAAGGCTTTTAACCAACAGGTTAAGAATAATATCGAAAAATTTGATGAAGACTTTCGATTTCAGCTGTGTAGAAATGAATACCGTGAAATTCTAGGGTCAAAATTTTTGACCCTAGAACAGGGAAAATATTCAAAAACAAGCCCTTACGCCTTTACTGAGGCATTTACATGCTTATGACCGTTCTTAAAGGTGAGCGAGCGACGGCGCAAAGCAAGGCTCTTATCCGTCTTTTTAAGCAGATGAAGGACTACATCATCGCCGAAAATCGGAATTTGTTGGGTTACGACGGCATCGCACAAATTGCCGTGCAAACGGAAAGGAACACCAAGGATATTGCAGTCATTCAGTCCGATCTTCAAAAGGTCATGGAAAACTTCGTCGATCCATCGACTTTCAAGCATTTCTTGATTTTGAATGGGCGGAGGCTAGACGCCGATGTTGCTTATACACAGATTTACGGAATGGCGAAGAAGTCCATCACTATTATCGATGACTATGTCGGAGTCAAGACTCTTGACTTGTTGCGTGGAATCGCTAGGGGCGTTTCCGTAATGATTTATAGCGATGAAAATGGCTATGAATCGCTGACTGAACAGATTAAGAAAGATTTTTTGAAGGCTCGTCCTGATGTTAAATTCGACAACAAAAAAACGAAGGAAAAGTTCCACGACCGCTATATCTTTCTGGACTACGGATTAAAAGGTGAAAGGCTTTTCCACTGCGGAGCTTCGAGCAAAGATGCTGGCAATAAAATCACTACCATTATGCAGATTGAAAATACAGAAATTTATCATGTACTGATGGAAAAATTATCCGTCAAGCCTCAGTTATGATTCTGTACGGTTTCTTCAATTCCTTTATGCGGCGGATGTTTTCGCCGGCGCCTTTGCTTTTTCCGTCCCAAACCATGAGAGCCTGGTCGCAATCCTGTGTCATCTGAATATCTTTAACATACTGGAATGTGCTGCCTGTAAGGCCTTTGGCGGCTTCTGCGCAAGAACGTACTTTTGCTCCCGTAACAAAATTGTTCCTTGGTGTTTCCCCGCTGCAATAATATTTTTGTACCGCAGCGTCAACGCCGTAACAGTCTCCTATAAGAAATTCTGTACCCAAGGCGATGTGCTCGTCAAGTAAATATTTGGCTTCTTCGGGCAATTTTGAAATCGATTTAGAGCCGGAGATGAAAAGTTTCATTATCGCTCCTTTTTTCATATAGAAGAATCGGTTAAGTTCGTGGTCGGTTCCGATGGTTTTGCCATAGCAGATGGAAACCCATGGACTTGGCCATGCGTTCTCGATTGCTTCGACAAGCGCGTTTCTCCTTTCGACAGTGTATTTGTCAAAATCGGTCGCGTCGAGAACAATATCAATGTGAGCCAGGCGACCCTCGTGGCAGAGGAATGTCGAAAATTGTTCTAGGCGATCTTCTTGAATTTGCCTTTTGTCATCCGCAAGAATGTAGCCCGTGATATATTCCCATATTTCATTTCGCATATTCTCATCTGCGTATGAACGCTTTACCAGGGCTTTTAATTCATTGTACTTTTGTGTCGATGTCATAACGGTGCTCATATTTGCATTCCTTGTTTCAAGATACAATCAAAACAATATTTCACAGCAATAAACGAAGTCGTAAAATATTTAGCACATCATTGCATTACCTCGCTCCATTTTACAAAACAAGTTTCTTTAAGCAAGTTGGCAAATGTGGCATCTGTATGAAATTTCTTGTTTAGCATTTTTTTTATCTTCTTAGTGTATTCGTCGAAATCAAAGTCATATACTTGCATCGCCATGTAGATATTCTTGCTGTGGTAGCGTTTGGGGTGTGGGTAAGAATCCGCAACCGATGAATCATCGTTCCATCCCTGAATGATGGAAAAGCCGTGCTCTGGGTAATAGAATTCAAGAGTCTCGTCTATTTCGCGGATGGGATCGTTCCCGAATACTCGGAAGGTCTGGTCGTATTTGATGCGCTTTGTCTGTGCGTTTACGTGGCAAATGACGATTTGTTCCGCATCTTTGGGAATCTTGATTCCCACGATGTAGGCAAGGCTATAGATGCCGACGTCACCTCGCTCTATTTCGCCACTGAAGGCACTTCGGCATAATGAGCATGCCTCCCTATCCTCCCATAATTCATAGTCATCCTTTTTCCCCTTCGGGAAAAGGAAATAGGTGTGTTGCAGGAGTTCCTTGTCGGAATCTTTTCTATCGTCGCTCCATAGCTTGTTAAAGTGCTCGATTTTTTCACTCGTAATCGGTTCGGCATCTTCCCAAAGGTCATCGAACAGACTCTGGAAAGTCTTGTAATCCGTAGTTTCTATTGCAATAGATTTGTCCTCGAAATCATCGTATGAACCGTTGCAACGCGTTGAGCAGACGATGCTGAAAGCCCGCTTTTCTCCAAGGTGGACGAACAGGAGCATATCTAGGTTTTGGACATGGCGAATTTCGATTTCGGGATACTGCAAAAAGTCCCAAAGTGTACACCAATCTGGCTTGTTGAGGACATCCGTCAAAATTCGGATTTTAGAGCCTTCCTCGATTCGGCTCATTTCTAACGAATCGGGATCGTCGGTGTCATCGTCATCTTCGTCTTCAATGAATGGCCTATAATCGTCAAAAAGCCCCGGAACATTATTGTTCATTGATGGGAGTGCCACGAGGCGTTCACCGTTTCCGCTTTCCCAAAAGTCACGAAGCAGGTCTATCAGGGATTTGCCTTCGTAAACTTGCCCACTAATGATTTTCGCTTTCTTGTTGGTCATGATAGCTCCTTATCTTGATTTATTATCAAAATAGGTTTTTATTGCGACAAATAATGTCGTATCTAAAGCCGTTTTCCAGGTAAACGAAAACGCCCCTGCTCAGAGCTACTTGAGCAGGGGCGCGGTTGTTTCCCCAAAGAGACACAAGAGGGAATTGGATTTTTGCTTCAACCTGGCAGGCTCCATTCTAACCCTATGGCTACAATTAGAATTTGACCCACCAATTCAAAGTTAGACAAATCTAACAAGAAAAACAAGGGCAAAATTGCGATTTTTGGTAAATTTTTAGCAAAATGTTAGCCAAACCTAAAAAAGTACGCCTTTTTTAATAATTTTAGCCTTGCCTAATTAGCCGAAAAGAACTATATTAGCCCCGTCTAATGACGATTAGACAAAAATTAACCCGTATAATCCGAATCGGAGGCCTCGAATGGATCATACAAAACTAAGCCAGAGTCTCGAAGACTACTTGGAAATGGTGCACATGTTGCGCCTAGCAAACGGAATCGCCCGAGTCAAGGACATTGCCGCAGCCCTTACGGTCAAAATGCCGTCGGTGGCAAAGGCGATGATAGAACTCAAGAAACTTGGGCTCGTGACCCAGGAACCCTACAGCGGCATAGAACTCACCGAAGAGGGACAGCGCGTCGCTGCCATGATTCTGAACCGCCACATATTATTGAAGGGATTCCTGATCAAGCTGGGCGTGTCCGAAGCCATTGCCGACAAGGACGCCTGCTGCATGGAGCATATCCTTTCGGCGGAGACTCTTGGAAAAATCGAAGATTTTATGAAACCGGCGGAGGCTGTGCCCTCGCCCAAAAAGGCAAAGAGCGTCAAAAACAAAAAGTAGGCTGGAAGTCGCGGCTCATGCGGTATCCGGCCTTTTATACGAGGATAAAATATGAGCTGTAATTGTGGTTGCGGCGGCAAGTCGCAAGCAAAGAAATGGAACACTGAGCCGCAGTTTTCGGACTTGAAACGCGGCGACAAGGTGGAAATCGTCGGCTATAACGAAGGCGATTCCCGTTACAAGTCAAAACTACTCTCCATGGGACTGGTTCGCGGCGTAACCCTCGAGGTTTTGCAGGTGGCCCCTCTTGGTGACCCCATCGAAGTGAGCGTCCTTTCTTACAGGCTCTCGCTCCGCAAGCAAGAAGCCAACGTTCTCAAGCTGAGGAGGGTATAATGACTGCCAAGCATTTCACGATTGCCATTGCGGGTAACCCGAACTGCGGTAAGACCGCACTCTTTAACGCCCTCACGGGCTCGCGTCAACACGTGGGCAACTGGCCCGGCGTCACTGTCGAAAAGAAAGAAGGCTATTTTGAACTGGGCGGACGCCACATCCGCGTGGTGGACCTGCCGGGTACCTACGCCATTTTCGCCAACGCCGAAGACGAACGCGCCGCTGTCGATTACTTGCTCAGCCGCGAAGCCGACCTGATTATCAATATTGTCGATGCCACCAACATCGAACGCAACCTGTTCCTCACGAGCCAGCTTGCCGACATGCACCTGCCCATGGTGATTGCGGTGAACATGATGGACATCGCCGAACACCGCGGCATCGTGCTGGACCTGCAGGCCCTTTCCGAAACCTACGGGATTCCCTGCATCCCGCTTTCTGCCGTAAGCGACAAGAGCGTCATGAACTTCGTAGGCGAAATGGCACACGTGCTTGCCGCCCCCATGCCTCTCCCGAAACCCATGGTCTATGCCGACAAGGTCGAAGAAGCCGTAAAGCTGTTGGAGCCGAAGGTGGCTCCCGTGGCAAAGCTCCTGAATGCCGACGACCGTTGGGTCGCCCTGATGTACCTGGGCAACGAAAAGAGCTACGCCGACAAGTTCGCCGAAGCGGGCGTTACCATCGACAAGGCCGAAGTGACAAGGCTCCTGGGCGAAGAACCCGAATTTGCCATGGCCGAAAGCCGTTACTCCAAATCTCACGAAGTGGCCAAGGCCGTTATCGAATCCAGCCGTACCAAGAAGACATTCTCCGACAAGATCGACGCCGTGCTTTTGAACCGCTGGGCGGCTCTCCCGATTTTCCTGGTCATTATGTATCTGGTGTTCTGGATTGCGGTCACCATCGGTTCTGCATTCATTGATTTCTTTGACGTGCTGTTCGGTGCAATTTTCGTAGATGGCCTCGGCTACCTGCTGGGCGACGTGCTGGGCTGCCCCTCCTTTGTCACGGCAATTCTCGCCGACGGTGTGGGTGCCGGTATCCAGACGGTTTCCACCTTCATCCCTGTCATCTTCTTCATGTTCCTGTGCCTTTCGTTCCTGGAAGACTCGGGTTACATGGCCCGTGCGGCATTCGTTGCGGACCGATTCATGCGGTTCCTCGGACTCCCCGGTCGTGCCTTTGTGCCGATGATGGTGGGCTTTGGTTGCGGCGTGCCGGGCATTATGGGTTCTCGCGTGCTGGAATCCAAGCGTGAACGCTTCCTCACCATTTTCTTGGTGCCGTTCATGAGTTGCGGCGCTCGCCTTCCGGTGTATGCGCTGTTTGCGGCGGCATTCTTCGGCAAGATGGCGGGCACGGTGGTGTTCCTGCTTTACCTCGCCGGTGTGCTGTTCGCCATTGCTTACGGTTTGTTCCTGAAGAAGTCGCTTTTCCAGGGTCAAGCCAGCAACTTTGTGATGGAACTTCCGCCCTATCACCTGCCCAAGTTCAAGTCCCTGATGATCCACTGCTGGCAGCGCCTGCACGACTACATCTGGCGTGCCGGTAAGGTGATTACCCTTGCGGTTGCTGTGCTCGGATTCCTTAATAGCTTCGGTATCGTTGAAAAGATGTATGTCGATGTGAACGGAACCGAAACCGAAATCGTCAAGTCCGAAGAAGGCTACCAGATGGTTAAGGAAAACGAAGAAGGCGAAGCTGAAAATGTTGCTCTCCCTGAAGGTTTCGTAGTTGACGAATCCAAGATTTCTACCGCTAATGAATTTACGGCTGGTAACGGTGACTCCGAAAATAGCTTGCTCTCTGTAATCGGTAAGGCCATTACGCCGGTGTTCGAACCCTTCGGTGTCGAGAAGGAAAACTGGCCCGCGTCCGTTTCTCTGTTCACAGGACTCTTGGCCAAGGAAGCCGTTATCGGTACCATGAACTCGCTGTATTCCATGGTGGGGGAAAATGGCGAAGATCCGGCTGAAGAAGCGAAGCCTGCAGAAGAGCCGAAGGTTGAAGAACCCGCACCGGAACAAGTGGCGGTTGCTGACTCTGCCGCTACGGATAGCGTGAAGGCTGATTCGACAGCCGCCGCAGTTGTAGACTCTGCTGTAACCGATAGTGCCGCAGCACCTGCTGAATCCGCAGAAGTTGTTGCCGAAGCCGCTCCTGCTGAGGCTCCCGCAGAAGAAAAGCCCCTTATCGCCGGTGTAGACGAATGCCCCGCTGAAGAAGAGAAAGAAGGCGGCGCTCCCGATATGAAGGGTGCACTGCTCGAAGCACTCGGCTCGATTCCTGCAAACCTTGCCGAAGTATTTGGCTCCCTCACCGACCCGCTGGGAACCTCTGGCGAATTGGAAGGCCAGGAAGCCGCCGAACTCAAGAAGGAAACTCTTGACAAGATTACCGACGCCAAGGTGCTGACCTGCGAAGAATATGCAGCCATTGAAACCTTTGGCGAAGAAGAAGAGGATGAAAAGACTCGCGAAGCCGTGTTCGAAAAACTCGCCGCCGCAGGCCTTGAACTCTCCGAAGACGAAATGGGCGCTCTCGAAGAAGGCGACCTTTCCGAAACTGCCGACATCTACGCCAACCTCCGCTCTTACTTCCACAATCCGGACAAGGACGGAAACCCGGTGGACGGTTTCAACTGGCAGGTGTTCGCATTCCTCATCTTCATCTTGCTCTACGTGCCGTGCCTTGCCGCCATGGGTGTCGTTGCCCGTGAGATCGGCCTCGGCCTCGCTATCCTCATGGCAACGGTGCAGACCCTCCTTGCCTGGGCTGTGGCAGTTCTTCTTTACCAGGTGCCCGTCGGCGGAAACACGACATGGATTGTCGCCGCCATCGTAGTACTGGTGGGTACGGGAATCTTCCTCAAGCTCTTCGGCATGAAGGCTAATAAGGAAAAGCGCTTCGAAGACTAAGTTAAATGGATCCCCGCCTGCGCGGGGATGACGATGAGTGAAATGGGCTGGTAGGCCCGAAACCTGCCAGCCCTTTATTAAAAAGTTTGAGTTAGACAAGTCTAATTAAGATTCTCGCCTGCACGGGGATGACGATGTTCAAACATATTGGCACGCATTTTGCTTTACTACGCGCGAAACAGCGTCTGCCTACCATTTTTGTGACATGAACTGTAAAACAGTGGACGGAGTGTTACAAAAACGACAAAAAATCCGTCAAAGGAGATAAAAATGAAGAACCGTTTAACGTCCCACCTCTTGTCCGGACTCGCTGCCGCAGCATTCTTTGCGATGCCGGCACTTGCACAGGACGCAGCACCCGCGACAACAGAAGCCGCTCCTGCCGCCACCGCTGCTGAGCAGCCCGCTACAGAAGAAGCGAAGCCCGCGGTAGAAGAAGCACAGTCTGCAGCGGAACAGCCGAAGGCCGAAGAATCTGTCGCTGCTGAACAGACGGAAGCGCCGGCCGCCGAGCAGGCCGCGGCACAACCCGCGCAGGAACAGCCCGCTGAGCAGACGGCAGCGGCACAGCCCGCCGAAGAACCTAAGGCTGAAGAGGCTAAGCCCGAGCAGCCCGCCGAACAGGCCGCAGCCCCTGCCGAGAACACCAACCCGGGCGAAGTGGCTAATGCTGCCGGTAACGCCCTCGACATGCTCAAGGCCAGCATGAACGAAGGCACTTCCGAAGCCAAGATGGAAGTCAAGTTCGGTGGTGAAGTGGAATTCGACGCCTACACAGGCAACGTCTGGGTGGATGACGACCTGAACCACAGCTACGCATCTACCTTTGACCTGAACTTTGAAATCCAGTTCAACGAAAAGTGGTCAGCCTTCGTAGGCCTCGAAGCCGACGATGAGACTACAGATCCTCCCGCCGTCTATAACGGAGCCTACATCCAGTACCAGCCTGCAGAATTCTTTGCTGTCAAGGCCGGTGACCTGACCTTCTCCGAAGGCGCATTCGTCGCCTACTACGACTACGACGATCCTGCCGACAACGCCGCCGGCATGAAGGAACATGACATCCGCGGTCTTGAAATCGATCTGGCCGGATTCGTGCTCGGATTCGGTTTCGGTCGCGGAGATAACGACTGGGCCGACGACGAAGGCGCCAAGGTTTACAATGTCCACGCCGCCTACGAATTCGACTACGCCGGTCAGCACCTGCGTCCGTATGTGGACTACAAGAGCTTCCAGACCGCACAGCACAACGAACTCCACGCCGGTGTCGAAGCGGGCCTCTCCCTCGGCGGGTTCGGTTTCCGTGCCGTCTATGGATTCCATGGTGACTACCTGATGGACGACGGCGACGTGGCAAAGGGACAGGACTGGACCTCTACCGCCCACACCTTCTTGGCCGAACCTTCCTTTGAACTGGGCATGTTCGAAATCAAGACCACGGCCTTCTACGCCCTCATCGACAGAGGCGATGCCGTCGAAGACGCCAGCGATCTCGACAACGGCGAAATTCCCGAATACTTCTTCGCCTACGCCGAGCCCGCTCTCAAGCTTGCCGAATTCATCAAGTTGGGCATCCCTGTAGAATACCACACCCACACGCTGGATGACGACGACGAGACTGCCGCCACATTCGACGTGGGTGGACGCGTCTACATCACGCCGGTGGAGAACCTGGAAATCACGGCCTTCGGCATGGTGGACATGCCTATCCAGGACAACGAAGACGACGATGTCCTCCGCTTTGGTGTGGAAACCGTGTTCAGCTTCTAATCAAAGGCCAACACCTTTATCATAGAACCTCCCGCCCGGCCAATGCCGCGGCGGGTTTTTCTATAAGCAATATCCCTACACGTTTTTTTTACTATATTTGAATTTGCGAATGAGTCGCAAATTCGTTCCGCCAGGGACAGTCCGGCTCATTTTGGAGTCAAAATGGAATACAAAACGCAAACGCGACAAGTCATTATGGACTATATGGTCAATAACCCCGACCGCATTTTCAAGGCGTCGGATATTGCCAAAAACCTGCCCTCCGTCTCGTTAAGCACCATCTACAGGAACCTATCACGCCTAGAAAAAATGGGCATTGTGCAGATTGTAGGTGCCGAAGAGAACAAGGAACTTCAGTACCGCTATACAGGCCCCGGCAGGTGCCAGACAAAAATGCACCTAGTCTGCAAGGAATGCGGAAAGTTCTTCCACCTAGATGGCCCCGCCCTCAAGATGCTGCAGCTTTCGCTCCAACGCATCAAGGGCTTTGAACTAGACCAGCAACAATCAGTCTTATTAGGCCGCTGCGCCGGGTGCATTCGCCATGCTTAAAAACTCTTTTATCCGCCTTTTCGCTATTTGCACATTGTTTTTACTTGTCGCCTGCCAAAGCGATTCCCCCGCCCCGAAAAAGATTTCGGTGGTCGCTGCCATCTACCCCCAGTACGACTGGATCAAGAACATCCTGGGCGAGCGTTCCGACTCGCTGAACCTGGAGCTGCTGGTCAAGAATGGCATGGACTTGCACAGCTACAACCCCTCTGCCAAGGACATCGCCACCATCGCGGAAGCCGACATGGTCGTTTACGTAGGCGGAGAATCCGACGCTTGGATCGAGAAGGCTCTGGAAGCCACCCCGAAGGCAGGCCGCATCGAGGTGAACCTGATGAAAGCCCTCGGTGACCGGGTGAAAGAAGAAGAAATCGTGGAAGGCATGCAGGCAGAGGAGGAACACGATGAGCATGCCGAAGAAGCCGAAAACGACGAACACGTTTGGCTCTCGCTAAAGAATGCGGAAATACTGGTAATGGCCCTTGCAGAGGCCATTTCAAAACAGGATACGGCACATGCCATGGAATATCGTATGAATGCAGCCCTCTATATCGCCAAGGTCAGCGCACTGGACGCCCAGTACCGCGAAGCCGTGGCCAAGGCAAGCCACAAGACCATCCTGTTTGGCGACCGGTTTCCCTTCCGCTACCTGGTGGACGATTACGAAATCAAGTACTACGCCGCATTCGTGGGCTGTTCCGCCGAAAGCGAGGCCAGCTTCGAGACAGTGGCATTCCTTGCAGGGAAAATGGATTCCTTGCAACTGCCCGCCATTTTCACCATCGACGGAAGCGACGGCAAAATCGCCCGGGCCATTCTCGAAGCCAGCAAGCAATCCAAGAACGCTCAGGTGCTGACCCTGAATTCCATGCAGTCCATGACAGACGCCCAGGCAGAGGCCGGAGCCGATTACCTGTCCATTATGTCCGAAAATTTGGATGTTTTAAAAAAGGCAATTGAATGAACGAAACAACGCCTCTGATTAAATGCCGCCAGCTGACCCTGGGATACGGGAGCAAGGACCTGGTCCGAGACCTGGACTACGAAGTGAACGTAGGGGACTACCTCTGCATTATCGGGCAAAACGGTTCCGGCAAAACCACGTTCCTTCGGGGTCTGGCCGGGCTGCTTTCACCAAAATCCGGGAACATCGAACTCTGCGAAGGCCTAAAACGCAGCGAAATCGGCTTCCTACCGCAAATGAACGTGGTCCAGAAGGACTTTCCCGCCTCGGTAGAAGAAATCGTGCTTTCTGCATTCCAGGGCAAGTTCCGCCTGCTTCCGCTTTATGGACGGGCCCAGCGGGATCGCGCCATGGAATGCATGGCGCTTACCCGCACCGAAAGTTTGCGGAAGTCCTGCTTCCGCGAACTTTCGGGGGGCCAAAAGCAGCGCGTGCTTTTGGCCCGGGCCCTCTGTGCCGCAGACCGCCTGCTACTTCTGGACGAACCCGTTACAGGCCTGGACCCCGAATCCACAGAGACTATGTACCACGTTATAAAAGACCTGCATCAGCAGGGAATGACCATCGTGATGGTGACCCACGACGTGGAAGACGGCCTGGACGATGCCACCCGCGTTTTGAACTTTGACCAGATTTCTGTGAAGGGGAAATAACCATGCCTGAACTGATTGAAAAACTTTCGTTCTATCTGGACTTTCCCTTTGTACGCTACGCCATTATCGTGGGCGTGCTAGTTTCCCTCTGTTCCTCGCTGCTGGGCGTTACCCTTGTACTCAAGCGCTACTCCTACATTGGCGACGGCCTTTCCCACGTGGCCTTCGGTGCTTTAGCCATCGCATCGGTACTGAAGTTCTCTAACAACATGTTCCTGATTTTGCCCGTGACAGCCGCCGTAGCCGTGTTGCTGCTCTGCACCGGCAAAAACACCCGCATCAAGGGAGACGCAGCCATCGCCATGGTATCGGTAGGGGCACTTGCCATCGGCTACTTGCTGATGAACATATTCTCTACGTCGGCAAACATCTCGGGTGACGTATGCACCACCCTGTTCGGCTCCACGTCCATACTCACCTTAAAGGCAGAAGAAGTGTACCTGTGCATCGTCCTCTCCTGCCTGGTGCTTTTGACATTCGCTCTATTCTACCACAAGATTTTCGCCATCACCTTCGACGAAAATTTTGCCCGTGCCACAGGGGTCAACACGAACCTTTTCAACCTGCTCATTGCGGTCATCGTAGCCATTATCATAGTGCTGGCCATGAACCTGGTGGGAGCGCTATTGGCTTCCGCCCTGGTAGTTTTCCCAGCCCTTTCTGCCATGCGGGTTTTCAAGAGCTTTTTCTCGGTGACGGTGGCGGCGGCAACCCTGTCGGTGGTTTGCTCGCTAGTGGGCATACTGATAGCCATCCTGGCAGGAACCCCCGTGGGTTCCACCATCGTAGCCGCAGACATAGTGGCCTTTGGGCTGTTCTATTCCGCAGGACTAATCCGCAACGGCGGGAATTAATTTCTACCCGTGGTAGAGATTGCTAGTCTGGTAGTTAGGTTCCGTGGTAAGGTTCACGCCCAAGCGACGGAACACGCCCACATCCACCTGTGACAAAATCACGCTGGAATGGACTTCGCAATGGCGGAGTTCCGGCAACTTCTCTAGGGCAATTTTCGCATTGTAGTCCGTAAGGGCGCAAACAGAAAGTGCCACCAAAGCCTCGTCCATGTGCAAACGGGGGTTCCTGTGGCCCAACTGCTTGGTCTTGAGGCTCTGAATGGGTTCAATCACCATGGGAGAAAGCAGGCGCACTTCATCGGGAATGTGGGCCAAATGCTTAAGTGCATCCAGCAGCATGGCAGAAGAGGCTCCCAACAGCGAAGAAGTCTTTGCAGAAATAATGGCACCGTCATTTAGCTGGATTGCAACTGCGGGGCCACCGGTGATTTCGGCCTTCTCCACAGCGGCAGCAATTACAGGGCGGTCGGCAGTGCTAATCTGCGCCTGCTCCATAATGAGTTCCTGCTTGTAAATCTGATCCTTGTCCGCATTGCCCTTGCGTACGTCGCAAAGGGTATTGTAATAACGGCGAATAATCTCTTGCTTGGCAGCCTCGCAAACGGCATCATCGTCAATAATGCAGTTGCCCGCCATGTTCACGCCCATGTCCGTAGGACTCTTGTAGGGGGACTCGCCCAGAATGCGGGTAAACAAAGCATTCAGCACCGGGAAAATTTCCACATCGCGGTTGTAGTTGATGGTGGTCTGCCCATAGGCTTCCAGGTGGAACGGGTCGATCATGTTCACGTCGTTCAGGTCGGCGGTAGCAGCCTCGTAGGCCAGGTTCACCGGATGCTTCAGCGGGATATTCCAAATGGGGAACGTCTCGAACTTGGCATAGCCTGCCTTGACGCCTCGCTTATTCTCATGATAAATCTGGGAGAGGCACACGGCCATCTTTCCACTTCCAGGACCGGGAGCTGTCACCACCACCAGTTCGCGAGAGGTTTCCACAAATTCATTCTTGCCGTAGCCGTCGTCGCTCACCACCAGCGGGATGTTGCTGGGGTAACCGGCGATAGGATAATGACGGTAAACCTTCAGGCCCAAATCTTCCAGCTTCTTCTGGTAAGCCACAGCACTGGGCTGTTCCTGCCAGCGGGTCAGCACCACAGAGCTCACGTACAGTCCGTAACCACGGAAGGCATCAATCAGGCGGAGTACGTCCTGGTCGTAGGTAATTCCCAAGTCTCCACGGACCTTGTTCTTCTCAATGTCACCTGCGTTAATGGCGATAATGACTTCGGCCTTATCCTTCAGTTTTTCAAGCATGCGGATCTTACTGTCGGGTGCGAAGCCAGGCAGCACGCGGGATGCGTGATGGTCATCAAACAGCTTTCCGCCAAATTCCAGATAAAGTTTTCCGCCAAACTTCGCAATGCGCTCGGCAATTTTTTCGGACTGCGTCTTGAGGTACGCCTCGTTGTCAAAACCAATTTTGAACATCTTTTTTGCCTATCAATTAATCAAAAATTCAACCTCACAAAGATAAAAAATTTCGCTGCATTTCGCAACAAAAAAACTCGCCGAAATCGGCGAGTTTTTTGCTTAGACGTTTTGTGAATCAAGAAGCGATTACACGACCTTGGTCATACCAGACATACGGTCTCTCAACCAAGCGCCAACTTCCTCGACAGGATGCTGACGGATGTTCTTGTTCACCTTGATGAGCTCTTCGTTATCCACAGCGGTGGTCTTGCCTTCGCCGTAGATAGCGCCGATGTCGTCCTTCTTCACTTCGTTCTTCATGAAGTCGGCGAGCAGAGGCACGCACTTGTTGGCGAACAGGTAGCAACCGTATTCGGCGGTGTCGCTGATCACGCGGTTCATTTCGTACAACTTCTTACGAGCGATGAGGTTCGCGATGAGCGGAGTCTCGTGGAGGGATTCGTAGTAGGCGCTCATCGGCTTGATGCCCACGGAGCACATGGTTTCGAATGCGAGTTCCACACCGGCCTTGATCATGGCGGTCATGAGAACGCCGCGGTCGAAGTATTCCTGTTCGGTGATGACCTTGTCGGTAGCTTCGACCTTTTCGAATTCGAGCTCGCCCGTTTCGCCACGCCACTTGAGCAAATCCTTGTCGCCGGCTTCCCAGTCGACCATCATGGTGCTGGAGAACTTGCCAGAGATGATGTTGTCCTGGTGTTCGCAGTAGAGCGGCTTCATGATCTTCTTCATCTTTTCGGCGAGTTCCGTGGCGCGGATCTTGGCCGGGTTGGAGAGACGGTCCATCATGTTGGTGATGCCGCCGTGCTTCAGGGCTTCGGAAATGGTTTCCCAGCCGTACTGGAGCAGCTTGACCGCGTAAGCCGGTTCAACGCCGAAATCCTTCACCATCTTGTCGTAGCAGAGGATGGTGCCGGTCTGGAGCATACCGCAAAGGATAGTCTGTTCGCCCATGAGGTCGGACTTCACTTCGGCAACGAAAGAGCTTTCGAGAACGCCCGGACGGTCGGCATGGAGGCCAGCGGCGTAAGCCTTGGCGTAGTCCCAACCCTTACCTTCGGGGTCGTTTTCCGGGTGCACAGCGATAAGGCAGGGCATACCGAAACCGCGAACGTATTCGCTACGGACTTCGGAACCCGGGCCCTTCGGGGCGACCATGATCACCGTGATGTCCTTGCGGATTTCCTGGCCTTCTTCAACGATGTTGAAGCCGTGGCTGTAAGAGAGGGCGGCGCCCTTCTTCATGAGCTTCATGATGGCCGGGATCACGTTGTGGTGCTGCTTGTCCGGTGTGAGGTTGCAAACGAGGTCTGCATCCGGAATCATTTCTTCGTAGGTACCGACCTTGAAGCCGTTTTCAGTAGCGTTCTTCCAGGACTGGCGCTTCTGTTCGATGGCTTCCTTGCGGAGCGTGTAAGAGACGTCGAGGCCGCTATCGCGCAGGTCAAGACCCTGATGGAGACCCTGGGCACCGCAACCGACGAACACGATCTTCTTGCCCTTGAGGGCTTCAACACCACGGCTGAATTCAGAATGTTCCATGAAACGGCAGTGGCCAATTTCTTCGTCATTTTTTGAACCTCTGTTAAATAAAATTGTTCCGGCGGGTAATATAGCAAAGTAGATGGCAAGATGTAAGATGTGGACAAGAAAAAGGATGATTTGGAAGAGTTTCTTAGCCTCATTCGCCTTGCAGTCAGTCTTTTACGCAACGAACTGAGAACCCATAGTACTTGACATTAACGCCCTGGGTCGCATAATCGTAGTTGTAGAGCAGGTACATATAGCCGGCGTTGCGTTCGCCTTCCATGGTGTTCCAGATGTAAGCATGATAACCGGCACCATCGAAACTGCCATCATCGATTCTGTAGCCACCAGGCTGCGCAGAAAAACCGTAGGCATCCTCGTTGGAGATATAGCTATATGCATACCAGTCTGTCAGGGACTTGAGTTTTTTGCCGGCCGTGGACCACCCACCCACTACGGCGAACAAGGTTTCCCACTCGTCATTTGTGGGAACATGCCAATCTTCGGGGCAAACTCCACGCACCTTTTCTGGCAGTGTACAAGTTTTGTCGTAACCGCAGTCCTGCGGGTTATCCGCATCGTTTACCAAAGCCACCGAGTCTATTGCCGCCGCCCAAGTATACAAGCGCCCATATTTAGCGCAATTACTAGGGTTGTTGTCGTAGCACCAGTTTCTTTCTAACAAACTCGGCGTTTTGACACTGTCGGCATAGTTCATATTTTCAGCCATCCACCACTGGTCACCAATTTTCACAGTCTTGTAAGTTTGACCATCTCGTTCGTCAGTTAATTCGCCATATTCGCAGCTGTCCTCGGTTTTCGTCTTGCAAGGAGTCGCTAAAGTTACTACACTCGATGAGCTGGATTCACCCCTAATGCTCATGTTAGAAGGCGACGACAAATCACCCCTCTTTTCGACCTTTTCTGAAGAAGAAGACTTCTCATCAGAATCGCTGCTAGAAACTGTCGGAGTAGAACACGCAGCAAGGAATGCCATGAACAAGAGAAGAGAGAAAGAGAATGCTACGTTCACTTTCTGCAAATTCACAACGATGTGTTTTTCGCTGTTTTCCATAGGCAATTTTTGTTTTTTACCTACCTCAATATAAACAATTCTTGCCGATATCGGCAAATTTTACGCTAAAAAGCATCAATCCTTTTCACAATAGACAAAGGACGCCTTGCATTTGCAAAGCGTCCTGTCGATCCAAAGCTATTCCAGCAGTGTTTTACTTGACAATTACCCTGTGGACCCTACCGTTTACACGCACAAGGTAGGAACCCTTATTGGGAACCGTCACCCTGGCCTGGCCAAAGGCAGCCTTGCCAGAGGCGACCAGCTTGCCCTGCATGGTAAACACGGCTACGTCAGCATTAAGCTTGGCTCCTTCCACAGAGATGCTCATGCCGGCCACAGAAATCCTAGCCAGAGGAGCGAAAGCATGGTTCCCAACGGATTCAAGAGAACCCTTTCCATCGGGATTATTTTTAGAACCATCGTCAGCAGAAGAGCTGCTTCCAGGATTCACCAACGAGCCTTCTGATCCGACAAGGTTCGAAGGAACAACAACTCCTGTAAGCTGATACGGGTCGATAACTTTGTTATTTGCATCAAGGAATTCAATGGACATAATGGAAATTTCTCCAATGCCACCCTTTGCATCCTTGACTTCCCATTTGAAACCTGTAACAGATGTGATGATTTCGCTACCTTCGGGGACGGCATTCTTGTTAACCCAATCAAGAAGCCCGCCGTTATTGTCGTCATCGAAGCCGACAAAGCCATAACTCATCGGGGTCAAGTCATAGGTGATAGCCTTGTAGTCTTCGGAATTGTCGACATAGACACCCGGTTCAGAACCTGCACCCGCATTCTTAACATGATTCGCCTCATTTTCATCAGTAAAGGTATTGAGGATTGCCATACGAATGGGGCCAGAAACCTTTGCCGTTACACGGACATACTTGATGCCGAGAGCATTAAAATTAACGCCGCAGGTATTGGTCTCTTTGCATTCCTCGCTCTTGAAAGACACGGCAATTCCAGCAGAGGGATACTTGAGGGTTCCTGCCGCTGCGGCTTCAGCAGTCCATTCCGGTTCCGGACCTATTTCCATGGAAGCTTCAGCAAAAATAGAACCACTCTCCTTCCTGAAAAGCGGAGAAGAGCCGGAATCCGGCACCATCTTGGTTCCAATGCCAAGCTTATCGTGATAGGCACCCCAGTTCCAAAGACCGGTAATACCCACAGTCTGGTCGCCATGTTCCATCTGGATACCGCCAATTTCAGAAATAGACGGAGCCTTGCTCGGATCCGGCGTGAAACTGGTAAAGCCGTTGAGGTTGTAGAGGTTCGGCATGTTACCCGTTATAAGGAGGAGGTAGAGCACGTTCAAAGTAGCCGGATAGTACTTTTCACCAGTGACAGAGCCTTCTCCGCAACCCTGAGCGGTAGCACAGCTTGTTTTTTCCTTGAGGACCTTGTAAACTGTACCGAGGTAAGTCTCTGCTTCGGTGCTATTGACAGAAGATGCTGCAAGGCCAAGACCACCGGAGAAGGTAGAAGAAACAAAGCGACGTTCATCGCTGTTGTCGGCCTCATAGGTACTCTTGCTGTCAACATACTTGTAACCAGAGTTCACGCCACTGGCAGTACGAGTTGCTGGGATAAGCCAATCGACAACCTTCTTGTTGAAAGACTGTGCCTTGGTATCACCGTACCAGTAATAGGCCCATGCCATACGCCACGGAGTACGGGCAGCGTCATCGTAAAAGCCCTCGTCGTTTGCCACAGCTGCAGACGTCGTAATCGGCTTGTGGCTGTTCCAGTCGCACCAGTCCGGAACAAGACCGGTCTTGGAATCCTGGCAACCGCTCAAGTCGATATAGGCCTGAGAGATGACGTTCGACCAAGAACCGCCATTAACGTCCTGGAACAGCTGGAAGTTGGCCGTTGTCGCATAGCTCGGGTTGAATCCGTCATTCCACTGGTTACCCGGCTTAATCTTGTTGCCATTGATATCGTTAGAGGCAATCCAAGTCATGAGATTCTTGCCAGCCGTAAGGTAAGAAGCGTCATTCCATTGCTTGGAGGCCATCACAAGAGCAAGAGCAGCGTCGAAGTCGGCATCAGAAGCAGTTCCTGTGCCACCACTGCAACCGATACGCCAGTTCATGCCAGTATTGGCACTGGCACTATTGCTCGTCCAGGTGCTATAAAGTTTCTTGAAGACATCTTGATCGTCCATGTAGACGGAAATCAGCATACCATAAGCAATAGCTTCAGATACGGTAGAGCAAGTCCCTTCTGGAGCATACACCCATCCATTGCTTGCGTTGTACCAGGCAGATTTCCACTTCTGGTAATGTGCCTTAATCATATCCGTATCGGCGTATTCGATAATCTTGCCGTGGGGATATTTCTTGTTCTGCGGGAACGGATACTGCCCTGCAGAAGCAGTCGCCGCAGCAGCCACAAGCACGCCCAAACCAATCTTGAAAAGGTTTTTCATAAATCATCCTTTTTGCTGTTGTATACAGGGTTAAATATAAAATTGAACCACTTTTGCGGTAAGGTCACGTATGTAACAAATATGCTGCAGCAACCTTATTGCAGGTAACTTTTTGGGAACATTGCGGCCGAACGTAAAAAACTTTTTATATTCGTGGAAAAATGATCCTTCGCAAGCCCGATTTTTACGACTATTTCAAGTGTACCGCTTCAAAATGCACCGACACCTGTTGCATCGGTTGGGAAATCGACATTGACACGGCCTCGCAAGAGGCGTACCGCAAGGTGGCCGGCATTTTTGGCGACAAACTCCGATTGAATGTCGAGGATGGGCATTTCAAGCTACTCCCCCACGACCGCTGCCCCTTTTTGGACAAGGACAACCTCTGCGAAATATACAGGAACCTAGGCGAATGCGCACTCTGCGACATTTGCCGGGAACACCCGCGTTTCGTGGAAGTCTACGGCGACATCATGGAGCGGGGCCTCGGGCTCTGTTGCGAGGAGGCCGCCCGCCTTTTGTTCCAAGGTAGCGGTCCACTCACGTTTGTCACCGAAGAATGCGACGAACCCGAAGACGAGCTGGGCGAAGACGACATTGAAATCCGCAACCAGGTGTTCTACGAACGGGAAACCATTTTCAACATCCTTGCCGACACGAGAAAGCCCTTTGGAAACAAACTTTACGAAGCATTCGGCTACACAGAACCTATCGATTCCGACAGCAAGTCTATTGCACCGCTAAACAGAGCACGCCAAATGGTGGAACTTCTGGCTCAAACCGAAAGTTTCGGCACTGCATGGGACAACGCCTTAACACGAATCAAGGCAAGCGTCGACGCAACCGCAAACGACACGACAGCCATCTGCGACCAGGGATATTTCTCTAAAAACGAGAGCACTCGGCTCCTCGCCTACCTTGTCTACCGACATTACGCCAAGTGCCTTTTCGAGGGCCATGCCGACGGCAAACGCAATTTTGCCATCTTCTTCTGGAATGTCGCAAGGTTCTTTACCCGGGAACTCGCCGGCAGCACAACAGACAGCGTCATCGCGAAAATCAACGCCATCAAGATACTCTCCCGACAGCTTGAATACTCCGAAGAAAACATGGACCTCATAGAAACTGCGCTAGACGAGTAAAGTCGCATCTAGCCGAATCAGGGCTTTTTTTCTAGCTTTGGCCCCGTTGGGTAATTTGAGAGGATAGAATGCTACAGGGAATTCTTTCTTTTGAATGGATGGGCCTATCGGGCAATGCCTGGTTTACCATAGCCGTCGTACTTTCGCTTTTTGCAACCTTGATTTTTACAAAGGTACGTACCGACATCGTATTTATCCTGGGCATCTTCATCCTATACGTCAGCGGGGTTCTCGACGCAAAGACGGCCTTCGGCGGATTCAGCTCCACCTCCGTCGTGGTCATCGCTGTGCTTTACGCGGTCATCGCGGGCCTGAACTACACGGGCTTTCTGAACTGGGTGGTAAAACACCTGATGGGTTCCCCAAAGACCCTAACCCGTGCCATTTTGCGGACTATGTTCCCGGTGGCCGTCATGAGTTCGTTCCTCACCAACACCACGGTGGTGGCCATCTTTATTGACGTGGTGAAAATCTGGTCCAAAAAGCTGGGCATTTCGCCATCAAAGCTCCTAATTCCCTTGAGCTACGCCTCGGGCATGGGCGGCATCTGCACCCTCATAGGCACGGCGCCGAACCTGATTATCTCCGGACTCTATGCCGACAATACCGGAACGCACCTGAGCATCTTCGCCCCTACCCTTTGTGGACTCTTCTGCCTTGCGGTAGGAGTCACCGCCATCATCTTGCTGCAAAAGTTGCTTCCCATCCGCAAATCTCCCTTGAGCAGCGGCGAAGATGACGACCTGACGCTAGAACTCCGTGTCCCTTCCAGGCACAAGCTTATCGGCATGTCCCTGCAAGAGATTTATGAGCAGAACCCCAAGGGGTTCGAGAAAAACAAGAGTTCTATCCTCGCCATCCGGCGTTTCGACAACGACGTGGAGGTGGCCACGCCAGAAACCTACATCATGGGTTCCGACCATATTATCGTCTCGGGCAAGGCAGAGCAGCTGCAGTGGATTTGCGAAAACCTGGATCTAAAGAATGACCACCTGAAGGGTTTCCTGGAAAATGCGGCCGGCGAGAAGGCCATCGGCAAGAAAACCATCGTCTCCTCGATCATCATGCTCGCCATGGTCCTGCTTTCGGCATTCGACGTGCTGCCCCTGCTTTCGGCCAGCATCCTTGCCGCTGTGGCCATGGTGGTTTTCCGCTGCTGTACCAGCACCCAGGCCATGAACTCCGTCAATTGGAATATCCTCATCATCTTCGCTGGCAGCATCTGCCTGGGCAAGGCACTGGAATCTACGGGGGTAGCCCAAATGATTGCAAACAACCTTCTGGATATTTGCGGAACCAACCCCTACGTGGTACTTGCGGCCATCTGCCTGGTGGCCACCTTCATTACCGAATTTATCAGCAACACGGCTACGGCGGCCATGTTCTGCCCCATCACCATCAGCGCCGCTACCGCCCTGGGCGTGAACCCCCTCACCTTCTGCATTGCCCTGATGATTTCGGTAAGCAGCAGTTTTGCCACCCCCATCGGCTCGGGCTCCCACATGCTGGTCTACGGCGCTGGCGGCTACAGGTTCACGGACTTCATGAAGATAGGGATTCCCATGAATTTCATCATCCTTGTCGCGAACCTGTTCATAACCCCCATCGTATTCCCCATGTATTCTACGTAAGGGCTTGGCCATAGGCCTTACAATTACTAAATTTGCGATAGCTTTCTCAGAAAGGAAACACTATGGAAACATCCTTTATCGTATTCAACGTCATCGCCCTCGTCGTTGTTATCGTGGCAGCCTTCCGTATCGGAGCCACCGTCAACAAGGCCCAGAAGAAAGAAGCCTCCGAAAGGGAAAACCTGATATCTTACGAAGATTGCATGGCCCTCAACACAAAGAAATTCAACTACGAAACATTCACCGACGCCCGCGATGGTGAAACCTACCGCACCGTGAAGATTGGCAACCAAGTTTGGATGGTGGACAACCTGCGTTTCAAGACAGAAGAAAGCTACGCTCCGGGTAACGACGAAACCAACATCGCGAAATACGGCCGTCTCTACACCTGGACAGCGGCTCTCGGCATCCCTGCCGATTTCAGCGAGCAGTCCCCCGCCAAGGACCTGGAAATGTACCACAACATCCGCCAGGACAACTACCAGGGAATCGCTCCCGAAGGCTGGCATATCCCCAGCTACAAGGAATGGGAACAGCTCCTAGAGAACCTGCCCAAGAATTCCAACGGCAAGGAACTGCGTAGCGAGTGCTTCTGGGGCAATCCCGGCGAGGATTCCTTCGGGTTCTTCGCCCTGCCCGCCGGCTACCGCTTCGACAACGGTGCCTTCTGCCGTTTCGGCAAGCGCGCCCGCTTCTGGTGCAAGGACGAGTATGGCAAGTCCAACGCCTACCGCCTGAGCATCACGAACAATTCCGTGGACATCGAGGGCGTCTACCGCTCCGACGCCATGTCCGTGCGCTGCGTAAAGAACGCTTAAAAAAGCAAATTCGCATTTTAAATACTCCGCAATCCTGCGGAGTATTTTGTTTTTTCGGGATTTTTAACCCCAGTCCGGCCCGACTAGGTCAAAAGGCCCCACAAAATTTCTTACAAACATATGCCGCCTTTTTCGTTTTAGGCGTATTTTATTTATTTTTCAAAGAAAAGGATGAGAGGTGTGTTATGGGATTACCCACTAAAGTCTTAGCGGCCGGTTTGGTCGCATTTGGAATTTCAAGCGCAACGGTAAATTTCCCGTTTCCGCAGAAAGCGAATTATGGGAACGGCATCGAAGTGTCGGACAAGGACGCGGCGGCAAGCCATCTCAAAACAGCATTCAACTACTACTATACCACGCTATACTACGAAAATGGGAATTATGCGTGCATCAGGGCCGATCCGGGCGACAACCAGTGCTTCTCGGAAGGCGTGGGCTATGGTATGCTGATGATGGTCTATTTCAGCGACAACACCAAGAGTTATCAGGGCGAATTTGACAAAATCTGGGCACTCTACAAGGCAGCAGTAGATGCCGATGGACTGATGAACTGGAAAATTGGAAACGCCAACCCGAATACCGTATGGGGAGAACATGCCGCTACGGACGCCGAAATGGATGTGGCTGCAGCGCTTATCATGGCTGCTTACCAGTTTGGCAACGAATCCTATCTTAACGAAGCAAAAAACCTGTTAGGGAAAGTCAAGAACAAGGAATTTGAAAGCAACGGCCTCCACAAGCCCGGCAACAACTGGAACGACAAGAAGAACCCGTCATATGTGGCGCCGGCCTACTACCGCCTATTCGCTGCTGTCGATACCGACAACGCCACGTTCTGGAACACGACGGCAATGAATGCAAACTACACGTTGCTAGAAGCGAATTCAAATGCGACAACCACAGGGCTTTTCGACAACTGGTGTGACGCCAGCGGTAACGGACTTGACAAATCCTATGGCTACGACGCAGCACGCACCCCTTGGCGACTGGCCCAGGATTTTTACTGGTTTGGAGAATCCCGCGCTAAGACCATGCTAAACAAACTCGGTGCCTGGGTTAGCGGCAAATCAGCAAGCTCGGTTAGCGGAGCCATTTCTACATCCGGCAATATGGGAGGTACCCACAACAACACTTTTGTTTCGACCCTGATGTCCTCCCTTGTGGCAAATTCCTCCTATCAGGAAAAATTAGACGAATACTGGGGAGAATCTGTCAGTACGACAAACAGCGAGTCTAACAAAAAGTATTTCCAAAAATCAATGGAAATACTGAACGGCCTCTTGGTCTCTGGCAACATGCCGAACTTGGCCGCCGGCGAATTGGACATTATCATTCCAGATCCACCTAGCAGTTCCTCTCAGCAGGGAGGATCCTCAGGCTCTACCCAGCCGTCCTCTTCTGGCTCCCAGGGTACAGAACCGCAATCTTCCGGATCTACACAACCGAACCCCTCCAATGGGCAAGACGCAAATTCCGACCAAAGCATAGAAGCCATCGGGACCTTGGCACAAAGCACTATCGGACTTTCCATCCACGGACGGGTCTTGCACATCGGCGGAGCCAATACCGCAGACGTGTCTGTCTTTGACATGCAAGGGCGTCCAGTTCTTGCCCTGCATAACGTCTCTGGCAATGTATTCATGAAGGATATTGCCACGGGATCCTATATTGTGCAGATTAGGACTCCCAACGCAAACCTGACACGAAAGATTTCCATCAAGTAAGGCAGTAACTTTTCACCCCAAGGGAGATTCCCATGAAAGCAGCGACAAAATTTTTTGCGGTCTCCGCATTCGCATTCGGCCTAGCACAAGCCACCGTCAACTTTCCGTTCCCGCAGAACTCGGATTACAATGGCAAGGCGACTTTGCTTTCCAACAAGGAAACTGCAGCCACCCAACTAAAACAGGGCTTCGAATGGTGGAAGTCGGCTTTTTACAACGAATCTGGAGACATCGCCGGTGTTCGCTCCAACGAAGGCTCCAACGAGTATTTCTCTGAAGGCGTTGGCTATGGAATGCTTCTGATGGTCTATTTCAGCGACAACACTACCAGTTACCAGGCCCAGTTTGATAAACTGTGGAATTTCTATAAGAAATTCGAGAACAAGAACGGGTTGATGGTTTGGAAAATCGGCAATATGTCGGAGTCCTGGGACGCAGGAAACGGAGCAGCCCTTGACGGCGATATTGATGCCGCAGCAGCCTTAATCATGGCGGCCTATCAATTCGGCGATACCAAATACCTCGACGAAGCCAGGACCCTTATCAAGGCCATGAAGAACGCAGAATTCGAATCCAACGGTCTGCATATGCCTGGAGACGCCTGGGGAGACGCCGCATACAACCGCAAAAACCCCGGCTACTTTGACCCCGCCTATATGCCTCTCTTTGCAGCCGTGGACACCGACAATTCAACATTCTGGAGCAATACCGCTTATGACGCAAACATGAAACTCTATGAAGCCAGTTCAAATGAGGTTTCAACGGGCCTAATTGACGACTGGACCGACAAGAATGGAAAGAGTGAAGACGACTACTACAGTTACGACGCCTCCCGAGCCCCCTGGCGCAATGCCAAGGCGGTATGCTGGCATGGAGACCAACGGGCTCTGGCCTTGGACAAGAAAATGGCGGCTTGGGTAGCCAACATTCCGGCATCCAGCATGAGTGGAGCCGTTATTCGCTCTTCGGGGCAACTTGGAGGGGACCACAACAGCACTTTTGTAACCTCCCTTATGACGGCACTGATTTCGGACCCCTCATACCAATCCAAACTTGACGAATATTGGGCCGAAGCTGTCAACCTCGGTAACGAGAACTACTTCAACCAGTCCTTGAAACTGCTCAATGGCCTCCTGGTCTCTGGCAACATGCCGAACCTGACCGTAGGGACCAACAACAATGGCGGAAGCAAAGTCGATCCACCGCCTGCAGCCCTCCCAAGAGTCCTTGCAAACGGCACGTATTTCAGCTATGCCAACAACACCGTGAACCTGAAGCTGCAGGGCGTATCCAACGTGGAACTGCTGAACCTGCAGGGGCAAAAGGTTCAAACGCTCTGGAGCGGCAGCAGCAACGAATCTGCAAGCCTAAAGGTAAATGCAAAACCAGGACTCTACCTGGTGCGTATCCAGGGAGTAAGCATTCACGAAACCCACAAGATTGCTGTGCGGTAGATAGATTCTCGCATTCGCGAGAATGACGTTAAACGATGGTCTTGAAATACTCGATGGTCTTCTGGAGGCCGTCGAACAAGTTGACCTTGGGTTCCCAGCCCAGGGCCTTTTTTGCAAGGCTAATATCGGGGCGGCGCATCTTGGGATCGTCGCCGGGCAGGGGCTGGTACACAATCTTGCTCTTGGAACCCGTCTGGTCCAACACCGCATGGGCCAGTTCCAACATGGTAAACTCGCCGGGGTTGCCTACGTTCACAGGCCCGATGATTTCGTCCTGGTCCATCATGCGGACAAAGGCCTCTACCATGTCATCTACATAGCAGAAACTGCGGGTCTGGCTGCCATCGCCATAGATGGTCAGGTCCTCGCCCTTCAGGGCCTGTACGATAAAGTTAGACACCACGCGGCCGTCGTTCATGAGCATGCGGGGGCCGTAGGTGTTGAAAATGCGTACAATGCGGATATCCACTTTGTTCTGGCGGTGGTAATCCATAAAGAGGGTTTCGGCCACGCGCTTGCCCTCGTCGTAGCAGCTGCGGATACCGATGGGGTTTACGTTTCCCCAGTAGTCCTCTTTTTGCGGATGTACCGCCGGGTCGCCGTAGACCTCGCTGGTGCTGGCCTGCAATATGCGGGCATGGACCCGCTTGGCAAGGCCTAGCATGTTGATGGCCCCCATGACGCTGGTCTTGATGGTCTTTACCGGATTGAACTGGTAATGGACCGGACTTGCGGGGCAGGCCAGGTTGAAAATCCGGTCCACTTCCAAAAGGATGGGCTCGGTAACATCGTGACGGATCAGCTCAAAGTTGCGGTTGTCCCGCAAGTGGGCGATGTTCTGAAGGCGACCGGTGAAGTAATTGTCCAGGCACAGGACCTCGTGTCCGTCGTTCAAGAGCCTCTCGCAGAGGTGGCTACCCAAGAATCCGGCACCGCCGGTCACCAAGCATCTCATAAATACTCCATTTTTCAGTCCACAATATAGCAAGGAAACCTTCATTTTATCGGAAAATTATGCATTTGGTCACAAAATAGCCCAATTCTTAACTATTTTTTACCCATCGTCTTGCACAACAGGGTTTTTCTTGTTATCTTGTTGGCAGACAACAACTTACATAAGGAGAACACACATGTTCAAGAAAATCGCTCTCGCTACCGCTCTGGTGGCAACTGCTTCCTTCGCTACCTGGGACAAGTTCCCGGTTCTCGAAAACCACAAGGGCCAGGCCAAGGTCGGCTTCACCTACGGTTTGCCCGCCGACAAGGTCAGCACGGGCGACCTCTATGCCGGTGCACGCTACACCGTCATTCCTAACTTGGAATTGGGAACCGTGTTTAACTACAAGCTGTTCACCGACGCAGATGGCAACGATGGTGTAGACGGCATGCACAACCTCCCCCTCATGGTCCGTTACCAGTTCATGCCTGTCATGAACGCCTTCTTGGACGTGAGCCTGCCCATCGGTGAAGAAGAATTCAACAGTGACGGCATCGGCTTCCACTTCGGTGCCCAGTTCTCTCAGAAGTTCGGCATGGTTGCCCTGGGTTCTGAACTCGGCCTCCAATTGGAAACTGCCGGCGATGACAAGACCACCCCTCCTTGGACACTCAACCTCGGTGTTGAAGGCGACTTCGCCGTGAACGAAATGATCACCCCGTATGTTGGTATCGACCTGCTCATGTTCCTCGGCAAGTACACCTATGATGGCGACAACTACGGCGACAGCAAGACCGGCGACATGGGCTTTGAACCCTACCTCGGTGTTGCCATCGCTTTCAACCCGATGTTCGCCCTGGATCTCTCCGCCAAGTTCAAGATGGGTGAAGACTACTACGGACACGATGACACCCAGATGTACTTCGATGCTCACCTGAACATCAACTTCTAATCTAGGTTTGATCCTGTGATTGTGGCCCTCGGCTTAGCCGAGGGCTTTTTTTATTCATGGACCCTATCGAGCCTTTGCAAGGCTCTCCAGGGTGACATTGACGAGTTCCTGCAGCTGTTCTAGAGAACCACTGTTTTCGATTTTCACGACGGGTGTGCCGCAGCCAGCCCAGAGGGCGGCGATATCGCCTTGGGTTTCTATACGGTGCTCAGCATCCTCGCGAGAAAGGCTCCGCTGCTGGAGCCTCTCCAAGCGGACCTTTGCGGGGGCGTCCACCAGCCATACCTGGTCCAGGAGTTTCACCACTTCGGGGATCCGGTGCAGGAGGGCGGCCTCCAGGAATGCCTCGCCAGGGTTCTCAGCAAAGAATTCCCGTACAGCATCCGTCAGGTACGGATAAACTAAAGATTCCAGCTTTTCGCGGGCAGAGCCGTCCTTGAAAATCAGTTCGGCAAAGAACTTACGGTTCACGCCGTCTGCAGTTAGACATTCCGGACCGAAAGCGGTGGCGAGCTTTTCGCGCAAGGCGGTACAGTCCCGATAGAGCATGTGCACGCAGGCGTCGGCATCTAGCACAGGAAAGCCCTGGCGGCGGAGGATCTCCCCTACCGTCGACTTGCCGGACCCTATGGTCCCCGTTATGCCTATCCGTTTCATACTCACCTATTTGCCCAGAGAAATCAGGCAGAGGCCTGCCACAATCCCCAGCAACGCCAAAAACTTGGTTTTGCTTTTCCGTTCCTTAAAGATAACAATCCCCGCCAAGAAACTGATGAACACGCTGGAACGGCGAAAAACGGTAATCACGGAAATCAAGGCATCCTTGTCGCTTACCGCAAGGAAGTAGCAGCGGTCCGCCACAATCAGGAGCAACGCCACCAATACAAAGGTCCAGCGGAACTGGAAGGGCTTGGTGGACTTGCACCTGGGGTACCAGGTCACCGCACAAATAATGAACTGCCACAAGGTCATGTAGAGGCTGAACCACACTTGCACCGTCAGGGGGTCAAAATTCATCCGCTGCAAAATCAGCTTGTCGTAGACACCGCTGCAGGCGGCAAGGATGGTACCCAGCACCATGGAAATAACCCAGGGGCTACTGAAGAAATGCCCCATCTCCTTACGGCCCGCCAAGCTTAGTCCGATATACGAAACTACGCACAGTCCGATTCCCACCCACTGCAGAGGGAAGGGACGCTCCCCCATAAAGCTCACCGCAATGCCGATGGTAAAGAGGGGGGCCAAAGCCCGGATGGTGGCCGAAATGCTAAGGGGCATATGGGCGATGGCGTTATAGGTCAAGAGCCAGCTCCCGCCCACAATCAGGGCCTTTCCCATAAGGAACACATGCTCGTGGAGGTCCATAGACTGGCAGTGTCCCAAAAGCAGCACCGGCAAAAGCATCAAGGCATAAAAGGCGCTGCACAGGAACAGCACCGGACGGACCGCATTGTCCTGGACCGACTTTTTCTTGGCCAAATCGTAAAAACCCAAGAAAAAGGCCGACGCAAACGCAAGCAACAACCATGACATAGGTCACAAAATCTAGAAATTCATCTTGCCAAGAGACTCCACTATACTATTTTTTGATAAAACATCAACTAGGAGGACCCTCATGGGTATCAAAGGAAAGGCATCTTCACTGATTGAAGAATTCAAGGCATTCGCCCTCAAGGGCAACATCGTCGACATGGCCATCGGTGTTATCATCGGCGGCGCTTTCGGTAAAATCGTCACCAGCTTCGTGAACGACATCGTCATGCCCTGCGTGAACGCCATCGTGGCAAGCTTCGGTGCAGAAGGTGCCGGCGAAGGCCTCAAGGCCCTGACCTACACCACCGCCTCCGGAGCCCAGATCCCTTACGGTGCCTTCATCGGCAACATCGTGGACTTCTTGATCGTGGCCATCGTGGTGTTCATCGTGATGAAGAAGTTCCTGGGCTTTGTGCAGAACATGCGCAAGAAGGAAGAAGAAAAGCCGGCCGAACCGCCTGCACCGCCAGAGCCGTCCGCCGAAGAAAAGCTCCTTACCGAAATCCGCGATTTGCTGAAGAAGTGACACGAAGTGTCATCCTGAGCGAGGGCGAAGCCCGAAGTCAAAGGATCCAAAAAAAGCAAAACGAAGACCGCCCTAGCGCGGTCTTTTATTTTTTTTCGCACCGGCAGGTGCCCAAGCTCTAACGAATGTTTGAGCTTGCTGGGAGGGTCTTAGGGAGGGTTGAACCCTCCCTAGTTGTCATAGGTTTATCTCAGTATCAGCCTTGAAAGGCAGTTCTTCGGATTGCGGGGTGGCAATAACCACCTGGCATTCCTTGTCGCGGATAAGACCAGCCACCGCATTACGGCGGTTCAGGTCCAGTTCTGCAAAGATGTCATCCAGTAGCAGGATGGGTTTTTCCAGATAGCGGCTAGCCACCTCCACCGCGGCAAACCGCATGGCGATGGCGGCACTGCGGCATTGCCCCTGGGAACCTACGGAACGCATGCCATAGCCAGAAATGCACAAATCCAAGTCGTCCCGATGGGGACCCGCCATGGTCATGCCCAAGGCCTTTTCCGCAGGCTCCAGTTCCGCAAGTTTTGCGCGGTAGGCCTCCATGAAAGCTTCCTCGGACAGGGACAGCTCGGAGGTTTCTGAATCCGAATCCTCCAAGCACTTCAAGATGGAGCTTTTGTAGGCGCAGGTGATTTCGTCTGCGCCGCCAGAAAGCCTGCGGTAATAATCCGTAATGATGGGAGAAATTTCCTTGGAAAGGTTCACGCGAACAGCCCAAAGTTTCGCACCCAGGTCCACCAACTGCTCCGTGAGTACGGAAAACAGCTCTCCGCCGCCGACCGCCACACCGTCTTGCTTGAACTGCCGCAGCCACTGGTTCCGCTGCTGCAGTATCCGCTTGTACGCCCTGAGGGTAGCGCCGTTGCCCGCAGAACGGAAACACAGGATTTCGTCTAGCCAACGGCGGCGGACATCCGGTGCACCCCGCAAGAGCTCCATGTCAGAAGGCTGCATGATTACCGCGGGGCAGCATCCAAAGAAACCCGCGGGGGACCGCAGGTCCTCGCCGTTTTGCCGTGCGTTCACTTTGCGGGGTGCAACCCCAAGGCCCCTGCTCCATTTTTTTCCAGAACCTTCGAACTCCCCCCGCAATACCAGCTCGTCGCTATTCCAGCGGATCAGTTCCTTCAGTTCCTTGGCCCTGAAGGAGAAGCCCTGGGAAAGCAGGTGGATAGATTCCAGCACGGAAGTCTTTCCGCAGCCGTTAGGGCCAGAGACTACGTTGATTCCCGGAGAGAATTCAAACTCCCGTGACACCAGGCTCCGGACATTTTCCACCCACAACTTGGAAATCACGGGATGTAACCTCGCAAGCCAAAACTCAAGGGGTTCCAAAGCCCCGCCTCGGATTCGTAGGTCAGGGCGTAGTTCACGTCGAACAGGTATTTCTTTTTCCCGATGGGAATCTTGAACTTGTAGCCCAAGCCCACCATGTAGTTCAAGTCGTCCATGCCCACGCGGACCGCTCCATCGGGAATGATTTCACATTCAAAGCCCATGCGGGCCGTCCACAAGTGCCAATGGGTATCGAACACCAGCAAAGTATCTGCCAGCTGGTAATCCAAAGCTTCCATCCAGGCATAAACGGGCTTGCCCATCACCTTAGAACGGTAACCTGCGCCAATTTGCAAAACCTTGGGACGAACGCCCTCGGTAGAGGAAACGGAATTGTCACCACTCACCGTCTTGGTCCAGCGGGAAGACAAGTTTTTGCTAAAGCTCAGGTTCCGAATGACCACGGAAGTGGACCACTTTTCGTTCCACTGCCTAAGCCACCCCAAATTCAGGGACACGGGGCTCGTATAGCCATCGTTCAAATCCACGTTGTCGTAATATTCGGCAATGTCCATGTTGTCGTAACTCATGGAAAGGGAAAGGCCGAAAGCGTCCCTGCGGGTAGCCCTGTAGGAAAACCCCAGATACATCATGGAAAAGAAGGGCGTGGCCGTTCCAAGAGTCTGGTCGTCGTCATCAATGACCTTGAAATCCAGGTCCCCGCGGTAAAGCATGGCGAAGCCTACGCCCATGCGCTTGCCTACCGGGGATTCAATACCCACGGCGCCGCCGGCACGGTCCAGGTCTCGCTTTTCTCCATTCAGAGTGTAGCCCAAATTGCCCCTAAACCCAAGGATGGCGGGGTTCCAGTAGGCAGCAGGCATAGAGGCCGTATCTGCTGAACCCGTATTGCCACGGCCAAGCTCACGGGTGCCTGCACCCATACGCTCCACAAAGCCGTCAAAACCGCCCAAAGAGGCCTTCTTTTCTACAACGCCTGCAAAGGCAGAGGACGCCAGGAGGGCCAGCAGAAGGGCAGCAAGAACTGCGGGCTTCAGGAGTCGGGCCTGGATCCTTCGCGGTCCCTGTCCGCTCAGGGTGACATTTAGCAAATTCATCGGCCGCCCCCCAGAGTCATGACTTTGCCCCAACCCACGTGGCCGTGGTTGTCCTTGACCCGCACGTAATAGATCCCCATGGTACAGGGGCGGCCGGCGTCATCCATGCCGTCCCAGAAGTCTTCCTTGGGGTCGGTACTGCGGGAAGCGTCTCCGTAGCGGGGAGCAGAACTTACGATTTTGCGGACCCGCCGCATGTCGTAGCTAAAGACCTCTATGGTAATCTTGGAATCCTTCCCCACCTTGTAAGACACCAGGGACTGGTCGCCAGCAGTAATAACCGAAGGTACCATGCGGACGCTCCCCAAGTTCCCGCCCAGCTTGGCGCGGTTCAAAACGGGAGTCCAGGTCTTGCCTGTGTCTGCAGAAACAGAAATCCCGTTGCCGTCGGTAGCCACCGCCAATGCCATGGTCTTTGCGTCTAGCGGGAACTTGGCAATGGAAGTGATGATGGCATCGCGGTCCGTCACCCCAGTCTCGAATCCGTTGAGCCATGGACCGCCGGATTCACTTTTCTTTCCATGGGTACGGGCCCCTTTAGAATCCAGCAGAAGGTAACCGCTAACAGAACCTCCGGCCACCCAGACGCCAACAAAAGCCTTGTCCCCCATAAACACCACATTGGTGACGGTGTAGTCGCTATTGTCGTAAATGTCCTTCTTCTGTGCCGTACCAGCAGAATCCAGGAACGCCACTCGCTGGAAGTCCCCTTTGGAGTCCAGGTACTTGCGCCAAAGGCCTCCTTCCAAGTTTCCCTTGTTCAGGGCGGAAGTCTCTACAATGGCCTGAAGGGGACTCCCGCCAATCCAGACTCCCGTGACCCGCTTAGATTCCAGTGCCTTGGACGCGCTTGAAACAGAGCCGTCTGCGGATTCCAGCCAGAGCCCTTGGGAACTGGCGACCCACACCTCTCCTGTTGTTGGATTTTCTGCCAAGCCCCATACGTCCAGGTACTTGGAGAAATCCACGTTGCTGGAGGGGGGGAGTTTTACCCACTGGTGACTTTGTTTTTCCAAGACCTTGTTAGAAATCTGAGGGTTTCCCGCCCCCTTGGAAATGTCGTATTCCACGATTCCCAGGCGGCCACGGGCTATACGCAATGTCTTTTTAGATTCACGGTAGGCAAAGTCAGTGACCGCGTAATCCATGGGTTCACTAATGAACTCCGCAGATGCAGGAACTTCTAAAGGGGAAAGATCCACAGCGCCAACGCGTTTCAGGGAGAAAAATCCGCGAGGTTCCAAAAAATGGTCCGATTCGTCCAAACCGAACATGGGGAGCACTACCCCCAGGCCCCCAGCCGATTCTGTTGGAATACGGCGGCGTTCGGCTTGCTTGTCTGCGTAAATATTGGCCTGCACTGCAGAAAATTCGTTGTCCACGGGTTCCACGTCGGACTTTTCCACCTTGATCTTCCCAGAACCATCGACAGCCAGCCGCAACAGGGCCACGCCCTGATTCACCTCGCCGCGGGAAAACACCCACAGGGTTCCCTGGTCGGGTCCGGGCGCCACGGTCACTGCCCAGTTGCTAAAGAGGGTCTCCCCCGCCGCAAATGCGATACCGCACCCAAGGGCCACAGCCCCCAAAAAACGATGTCCAAGCCCAAAAGAAAACAAGAAACGCTCCTTAACGCATGTCAATTTCATCTACGCCGGGCAGGGCCTTGTACCTAAAGTCCTCGACAGAGGCCGACTTGACCACCTTGAGGTTGACGATGTTGTACCAGCTAGAATTGCCCGACGGATCCACCGTGAACAGGCGCACCGGCGAATAATCCTTCTGGGACAGCCACACCTCCATCTGGACAAACTGGCCCGCATACTTGGAGGGGTCCAACTTCAGCACCCAGAGCTTCTGGTTGGCAAAAACGCCTTCCGTGACGCTCAGCGCCTTGCAGTTCAGATACTTGAACAAAAGTTCCGAAGGGTGCAAGGCACTGGACAAATCCTCTACAGACTTGATCAAGACCTGTTTTTGCTCCACGTTGTGCTGCCAAAGGCTCTCTCCGTCGCTATAGAACTTGATGCCCGCCAGCTCCAGCTTGAAACGGTCTCCTTCCGCCACCACCAGACTCCCCTGCTGGCTTACTATATCCGGAGAATCCGCATAAAAGAGCTGCAGCTTGAAACTCAGGCTCCACGCCTTCCCCGACTTGAACCAGTCCTGGGATTTTTTCATGACCTGGTCGGCGGAAACGGCGAAGGCGCCTTGGGCAAGCGACAACAACAAAGGGAGCAGCAGGCGGCAAAAAAACTTCATAAATCTCCAACGAATATGCCCAAAAATACAAAATGAAGGCCCAGCAGATGCAAATCCAGTGTTTTCCGTCCTCAAAAATTTCTATTTTAGGCGGGAACTTTTTTGAAAGGATTTTATGCGTAAACTGTTTATACCCATGGCCCTGGCAATCGCATCGTCTGCACTTGCAGCCGAGGTGGAACTCCACGGAGCCATCAATGCGGACTACGCTAGTTATTTTGACAGCGATTTCGACCCCACCAACGCGGCCAACCAGGATATCGACCTGGCCGCCACGGCCCACATGGACGAGAACTTTTCCGTAACCGTCAGGACCAACACCCACAGCACCTACGTGACCGACGACAGCACGGGAGCCCGCGACGCCTCGGAAACCCGGCGCCACTACTGGGCTAGGACTACGGCCATGGGCGACGGCGGACGCTATACCGAATTCAACTTTGATGGCGTGGAATTCCGCTGGGACGTGACCCACGCCGTGGCCCTGGTGTTTGGCGACCTCACCTATAGCGCCGGTGCCTTCAACTACTACTACTGGCGCGACCCCGCCCGTTATGCAGTGATTGTCCGGGAAGAAGGACTCCGTGGCGTGGGTGCCGAGTTCGGCAACGACAAGTACGGCAAGGGCAAATTCTACTTTGGCGCCTCCGAAGACACCGACCACACCATGGCCCTTTTCGGAACATACGCCTTCCCCCTGCTGAACCGCGCCAACGAGCACCTGGTGCTTACCCCCAGCGTGGACTGGATGTTCGGCCAGCATATCAACCGCACCCACACCTACGTGCTAGGTACCGAAGTGGACTACTCCAAGAGCTATGAGAACCTGAACTACGGAATTTACGCCGTGTGGGGACTCCACCCCTACAAGGGCAAGGGCGTCCACTCCTTCCTTCTGGAACCCAGCTTCAACTTCTACTTCTTCAACTTGGGATTTACCTACTTCTATGCCATTACCGACAAGGACTACGAAGCGGAACCCCAGCTGACCACCGATGACCAGTACCTGCTGGCCGTGGAACCCAGCTTCAACCTGCACAAGAAATTCACTCTAGGTGTCTCTTACGAATACCACGACCCTGACACGGAAATCCACGACAACGACTACACCTTCTTGGGGATGAACTTCTACCTTTACCCCACCATGGGCAGCGAAGTGGTGTTCTGGTTCGGCTACAACTTCAGCGACAATATCGATACCGACTTTGCCTTGGGCATAAGCGGCAAGGTGGAATTCTAAAATCTAGGGTTTAATCCCCAGAAAACAAGAAAAGCCGGGTTTATCCCGGCTTTCTTTCTTTTTTTCGTTTCTCGGCTCTACGTGAGCAATCTAAATCTCCGTGAGCGGTCGTTATGTGAGCAAAAAGCCCCCGGGTGTTAACCGGGGGCGTTTGCGAGAGCGAGGACCAGCCCTGTACTTGTTTCCAGGATCTAGTGCGAACAGTCGTTATTACTGACCGAGGAACTTGCGGCCAATGCCGAATTCGTCCTTGTATTCCACGTAGTCAGGCACGAAGCCCTTGCCGAAGGAGAAGCTCACGTTCAGGGAGCACTGGAATTCGTTCATCAGCTTGCCCTTTTCGCCGGCCTTGATCTTCTGCTGCTTCTTTTCGATCTTTTCGTCACCCTTCTTGCCTACCAGGACTTCGGCTTCGCACCAGCCACCGGTAGCCTTGGCAACCACTTCCTGACCGTCGGTAGAAACCAGCTTGATCTTGGAGGGGTCAAGTTCGGTGTTGTTGCCGGTAGAGGCCCAGAACTGAAGTTCGCCGGAGAGGGAACCCGGACCGATCTTGATGCTGGGGAATGCCATGACATAGCCCCACTTGTCAATACGGCGGTTCACCGGTTCGCCAATCTGTTCACCGAAGATGAGGAAGTAACCGCGAGTACCCAGGCGGCTCTTGTTAAGGGCGGCCTTCACATCGGAGTTTTCGGGAGCCATTTCGGCAATCTTCATAATCTGGTATTCGCTCACCACCGGGTCGGACTCGCTCCTGGCGTCGGCCAAGTTCTTGGCCACGTAAGCGTTTTCGGCTTCGGTGCGGATGGCCTTCACGGCGCCTTCGGCCACATTGCGGGCCTTGGCGGTAGCAAGGGCGGTATCAATCTTAGCGAAAGCGTTGATGATGGTGTTGTAGTCCACACCTTCCTGGGCGGCCTGCTGCTTACCCACGTTGGCAAGGGTGGTCACGTATTCTTCAACCACCACGTCTTCCTTGACTTCGGGCATGTTCACCGAGGCCTTTTCAAAGTAGCCGTTGATAAGGTCGCTATTCAAGTCCTTCTTGGCTTCCACCTCGGCGGCACGGACCAGGGCCAGGGTGAAGTTGTCGTAGAATTCACTAGACATGCTGCCCTTCTTCTTGGCTTCCAGGTAGGAATTGATGGCGTTGCGGAAACGGCCTTCCTTGAGGTGTTCGTCACCGCGCTTTTCGTTGGTTCCCTTGCAGCCGGTCATGGACAGAGCCACGGACGCGACCAGGGCAGCTACTAGAAATTTCTTCATTTTTTGAATCCTCGTATATTAAGTTCGAAAAGAAACCTTTTATCCGCAAAAATTGGATTTAGGACTTTCAAAACATAATTTAATTAAATAAATTTGGCCTAATACATTCATAAAAAGTAAATTTTTATTAGGAGAGGGCAAATTTAATGGAAATTCTGGTCGTCAGTCCGGAAGCGGGAAACTGGAAAACCCAGAGTCCCCTGGGAACGGCCGTAAACCGGATGACCTACGCTTTTGCCCGCGCAGGGGCCAACGCCCTGACCTGCTCCCCCTTTTACAAGCCCCTTTTGAAGGACCTGGAAAGCTACCAGAAGGTGTATAGCGGCACGGAACGGCTCCACGGCAAGCCCTACGAGGTGTGGAAGCTCCCGGACGACCCCTACCACACCTATATCTACAACGAGGAGTACTTCGGAAGGCCCTTTGTCTACGGCCCCCCGGGAGAGATTCCCTACGGGGACAACCACCTACGGTTCGCCTTTTTGGCCTCCGCGGCCCTGGATTACGCCCACAACAGCGGCTTTAATTGCCAGGCCATTTTGGGCCACGAATGGGGCGGAGCCTTGGCCGGGGCGCTTACCCACAGCGTCTACAAGGAAGAATTCGGGAAAGTCCCCTTCTTCTTTACGGTACACAACATCAATTACGACTTTCACGTGCCCTCTAGCGAAATCGAGAACATGGGCCTGCCCAGGGAAGACTACAACATGGACGGGTACGAGTTCTGGGGCAAGGTGAGCTTGCTAAAAACGGGCATTTGCTACGCCACCAAGGTGCTGTTCCCCTCCCCCGGCTACCGGGACGCCATGATCAACACCAACCTGCCCGGCGGGCTAAGCGGATTCCTCATCCACAACCAGGAAAAGCTCATTGGCGTGCAGTTCGGGGTCAGCTACCAGGTCTGGGACTTCAACAGCAAGGACAAGCTGCCCATCAAGGCTGCCAAAAAGAAAATCCGCGGAAAATTGGAGGGAATACTAGGGTGCGAGGTCGGAAACCGACCCATCCTGTACGCCCACTTGGATTCCGAAGCAGGGAACACCTCGGAAACCCTGGCCACCATCCTTTCCGACATCGCCAAGCAGGACATCTTCATTGTGGTGGGAATCGACCCCGAAGACACGGAATGGAACTACTACCAGGACGTGTCCAAGCAGTACCCGGGTATCATGACCGTGTACCCGCTGGCCTCCAAGAGCGCCAGCTCGCTCCGGGACGTACTTGCAGGGTCCGATATTTTGTTTGCCGCCAACCTGAAGGAACCCTCCACCTCCATCATTTTGAAGGCACTTGCCACGGGAACGCTGCCCCTTACCGGAAGGAGCGTGGGCGTGGCGTCCATGCTGGATGACTACGCCCCCGAAACCGCAGGCTGCGCCAACGCATTCCTGGTGGACGACGCCAACGCTCCCCACCAGATGCTACGCCGTTTGAAGGACGCTCTCCACGTGTACTACAACGAACCGGCGGACTGGGACAAGGCGGTGATAAATGCCTACAGCGGATTCCACTACGAGTGGGACAGGACAATCGGAAAATATTTACTAATTTTGGGCGAGTTGGGACTTTAGCTCAATTGGTTAGAGCCGCGGACTCATAACCCGCTGGTTCCCGGTTCAAGTCCGGGAGGTCCCACGAAAGCCCCGCAACCTTGACGGCAGCGGGGCTTTTCCTTTATTTACAGAATATGATACATGACCAAAAGCCTCTTTTTTTAAATTTCTGGCTGTACAATACATTACGGAGTTTTACATGAAAACATTCAAGAAAATCCCTTTAATTGGAGCAATCGCATTTGCGATACTCGCCCTCAACGCCTGCGACGACTCCGGCTCCGGCAGCGGGCCCGACGGAACGGGCACGCAGAATTCCTCGAACAATTCTGGCCACTCAAGTCCATTCGATTTCGACTGCCATATTTACCAAAAAAGCAACTGCGACTTCAAGATTACCGACGCCTCCTGGAAAATCTCCATTGCAAAGTATGGTCACTGCAGCAACATTACCACGGGAACGGAAGATACCATTTGGGTGTCCAAGATCTATACGCCAAACGAAACCGGCTATACTCTAGAAGACAGCTGGAGTATCACTGGATTCGTATTCGAAAGCAACTGCAGGAATTCTCCTCTGGGCGTTGTATACGAAAATAAGAGCGACACCCTAAATGTCAAGAGGATGTGCAACCCCACAACGCACTCTTCCGAAATGATTAGGCCCTATGAATACGAAAAGGTCGGCAAAACGCTCGAGAGCCTGTACGAAGAAGCGCTAAAGGAATGCGAATCCGCAAATACTGAGGAAGATTGGTAACTACTACATTCAAGAGCAAGAGGTATCATCATGAGCCGTATTGACAATCGCAAAAATGACGAGATGAGAAAAATCAAGATGACTACCGGGTTCGTGTCCAGCGCGGACGGTTCCGTGCTTATCGAGATGGGACACACACGGGTGCTGTGCAATGCAACGCTTTTACCAGAAGTACCCAAGTGGCTTGCCGGGAAGGGCCGTGGCTGGATTACTGCCGAATACTCCCTGCTGCCACAAAGCACGGGCCAGCGTGTGGAACGTGAACGGAAAGGGGCCAGCGGCCGCACTCAAGAAATTCAACGTTTGGTGGGCAGGTCACTACGGGGAGCTGCCAACCTGAACGCCCTGGGGGAACACGCCCTGGTGGTGGACTGCGACGTTATCGAGGCCGATGGCGGCACCCGTACCGCAAGCATTATCGGCGGGTTCGTGGCCCTGGCTCTCGCCCTCAAGAAGGTGAAGCCCGCCATAGAGGTTACAGAACAGGTGCTGCAGCACAACATCAGCGCCATTTCCGTAGGGGTCATTGACGGAGAACCCCGCTTGGACCTGTGTTACGAAGAGGACTGCCGTGCCGACGTGGACATGAACATCGTGATGCGGGACGCCGCGGAATACATCGAGCTGCAAGGAACCGGTGAACACGCCTCCTTCGACCGCAAGACCCTGGACGCCCTCCTTGCCCTGGGCGAAAAGGCCTGCAAGGAAATCAAGGAGATGCAGATGTCCCTTATTGGCGGGGAACTGCCGTAATACAACTAGGGAGGGTGCAGCCGCCCACGGCACAAAAAAAGCCGGATGCGAAATCCGGCTTTTTTTTCGTCTAAACAAGCTTATTAAAGCATTGCAAGGCTTGGCATAATGCCAAGTGCCAGCAGCACCAGCGCCGAGATGGCCACGGTAAACTTCAGCATGTAGCTATAGCAAGCGGAGGAGCAGGAAAAATCCTTTGCATTGCATTCACAGCATTCGCCGCCGTCCTTACGGGGGGCAAACAGGACGAAGGCTATGCGCAGGTAGTAGACTGCAGCCACCAAAGACAGTCCAAACCCTGCAACGGCAAGCCAGCCGATATTGGCCGCAAAGACGCCCGTGAACAGGGAGAACTTGGCCAGGAATCCTGCTGCAGGCGGAAGGCCCGCCAACGAGGCAAGGCACACTGCCACGCCCAAAGAGACAAAGGGACGGCGGCGACCTGCTCCACGCAAGTCATCCAGTGTTTCCATGCGGTCCTCTTTACCCGCCAAGTAGGCAACACCCGTAAGAGCACCTGCACTGGCAATGGCATATGTCACCAAGAAGTAGTACATGGGTCCAAATTGCACCGTACCGTTTGCAAGGTAGTTGGGAAGCAAAAGCCCGATTACGATAAAGCCCGCATTCATCACCGCAGAGAAAGCAAGAATGCGACGGACTGATTTCTGGGCTAGGCCGCTAAAGGCGCCCACCGCCATGGAAAGCAGGGAGATGATGATAATCAGGAATCCCAAAACATCCAAGTGGGAATCAATGGTCACCTGCTCGGCAAGGTTCCAGGCAGGAGCCGTACCTGCACGAGTCACCAGCACGGAAAGCCAGATAGATCCCAGCGCGGCAAGAGCGCCCACTTTCACCACGGCAGCCATAAAGCCGGTCACCGCTACGGCGGCACCGGTATAAACGTCGGCCACCCAGTAATGAACCGGTGCAGCACCGGCCTTGAAAAGCACTCCGAAAAGTACCATCAACACGCCAATACCGTAAATGGGTTCGCGGCCAGGAATAATGCTTGCAAAGAAGCTGGTAGTACCCGTAGCGCCATAAATCATGGACACGCCATACAAGAAGACGGCACTGAAAATGGCACCAGAAACAAAATACTTGAACACTCCTTCGCTGGCGTTAAAGTCCTTGCGGCGGAGTCCCACCAGGGCGTACACCGGGAAGGAAGTCAGCTCCATGGCAATGAACAGGGAAAGGAAATCGATAGCCTGGATCATGAGCATGGCACCAGCCGTAGCCAAAAGCATTAGCCCATAGGGTTCACCGCCCTTGCGGCCTTCGTGGCCAAGAGTCCACTGCAAGCCCGAAATGCCCATGAGGGAACACAGCAGCACCGCTATGGAAAGCATGCGGCGCATGGGGTCCATGGCGAACAGGTTGAAGAGGGTGTCGTCGGAGACAATCCAGAAGGAGGCCGCAGAGAGGGAAACAAACAATGCAGCCACCCAAGGGAGGATCTTATGCTTGTTCTCGTCCCTGATAAATGGTTCCGCAGCAACGGAAATCATAGCCCCGACGATCACCAGAATTACGGGAAAGAGGTTGATGTAATTACTCATTTTCGGATGCCTCCGTCTTTGCAGTATCTACAGCCTGGGGCGCAGTTTCCTGGGCGGCAGCAGGCACAGTTTCAGCAGGTTGTTCCGCAGCGGGAACTTCTGCAGCGGATTCGCCCGCAGCAGACGAATCATCAAGATCCGTTTCGTCAGCGGTCAGACTATCTGCAGGCAGGGATTCCATAATTTGATCCAACAGGGCCTTACGTTCCTCGGCAGAAAAGCCCGAGGCTTCCAAGGTGGAATCCAGCTGGTGAAGTTCCTCTGCCGTCATGGGAGCTTCCTCGCCCTCTTCCTGGACTACCGTGCTGGAAATCGCCTCTTCGGAAGGTCCGTCCTCAAACAGGCGCAGGGAATTGGTGATGAAAGCCGGATGCAAGCCAAAGGTCAGGAGCAAAACCAGCATAGTGCCAAAGGCCACTCCTTCCAAAGCAGAGGTTCGCGGACCTTCCTCATATTCGCGAGCCGACTTGCCGAAGAGGACCTTCTGGACAAAGCGGAGCACATAGGCCGCAGAAAGGATCAAGCAGAAGCCCGCCACCAAAGCCGGCAGGGGTCCCAAATCCCACAAGGAGAGGAGTATGGTAAATTCGCCTACAAAGCCCGCAGTTCCAGGCACAGCCAAGGCCATGATGGCTGCCGCGCCAAAGAGGAAACTGAATACGGGATTCTTGGAGGCAAGACCGCCCATCTGATCGATATTGCGGGTTCCCACCATCCTTTCGCCTACGCCCATCAAGAAGTACTGGAGGCCTGCGGAAATACCATGAGCCACCAACAGCACCAACACTGCGGGGAGCATGGCTTCGGAAAGACTGAACACGCCAGCCACAGCAAGGCCCAAGTGGCTCATGGAACTATAAGCCAAAAGCTTTTTGCCATCCGTAGCACGGAGCGCCATAAGGGCTCCGTAAATCGCAGTGCCCAGGCCAAGCCACAAGAGTCCGTATATGTAGTGCAAATCCATGGGGAACAGGGGCAGTATCCAAACGATAAAGCCGAACACACCCGCCTTGCTCATGGCACCCGTAAGGATGGAAGATAGAGGGGCCGGGGCTTCGGAATAGGAAATAGCTTGCCAGCCGTGGAAAGGGAATATGGGGGTCTTCACCAAGAAGGCCAACAAGAAGCTCAAAAGCAGCACAGACTGCGTCACTGCAGGCAGGCCCTGGATCGCCACCGCCAAGGATAGCATCAGGGAGTTGTCCGCAACCGTCAGCAGGTACCAAAGGGCCACCATCATGGGAGCAGATCCCACCAAGGTGTATATGGCAAATGTCATGGCCGCCTTTTTCCGCTGTTCGCCGCCATAGCCTGCAATCAAGATTGCCGCAGGAATCACCATGGCTTCGAAGAAGAAGAAGAACAGCACCGCGTCTGCCGCGAGGAAGGTGCCGTTCATGGCTCCCATCAATGCAAAGATGCCAATGGCAAAATTGCGGTAGCCCTTGCCCGTGGTACAGCGTGCCGAAATAAGCGCCACCAAGGAGAGTCCACAGGACAGAAACACCATCCAAGCCCCGAGACCATGAGCATGCAGGTAGTAATAGACCGGTCCCCTACAACCAGGTATGCGGAACCACTCCATGGGAATGGTAGTCTGGTCACCGCCGACAATCAGCATGACAGACATAACCAAGAAGGCAACGCCCATGAGGATGGCCATACGGGAAGAAGCCTTGAAGTCTTCCTTGGACCCCAGGACCATCAGGATGGCAGCAACAAAAGGAGCAATAACAAGAAGGTGCAGCAGCATTAGAAAAGCCCTCCCATCTTAATGACAAGTAGCACAAGGATAGCCACGCCCGCTATGCCAATAGCCAGCTGAAGCCTTACCTTGCGGACC